>JAVKLI010000031.1:0-9559 GCA_031539425.1 Bacteroidia bacterium | reverse complement strand
CTCCTTAACCAGCTTACCGCTTTGTAGTATAAAGCCACTTGGGCTGCTAAACCTATAAAAATAAACTACTAAACAGCTTAGTTATGAAAAATATCTTACAGCTCCATAAATAAAGCCACTGCAAAGTAAAATAAAAATAATGGCTGCTAGTTTAGCCAAAACATCTTTAACAAACTTACCTATTGTATATTTTTTGGTAACGTTTATTTTATGTTTCTTAATGCTTGCTCTTGTTGTATGGCTTTGTTTTGTTTGATACACTTGCTGCATATTAAAGTTACTAGAGCTAGTGTTTATCTCAGTAAGTTTCCAGTTATTTTGAGAAGATTCTAAATTGGTATTATTACTTATAATAATTACGAAAGACATTTTTTTGAAGAATATGGAGATTCTGCATTTATTTATAGAGTTTACAATTTTAACAGAGAACAAGACGTGGCGATGTTAGAATAATAACTCAAATAGAATTGTTCTCAAATTTTAACTTTGACACAATTACTTGGCAAGTAACACCGAAATAGAAAGCACTACGGCTAACAGGGGTTTTGCAAAAGTTTGGGAGCCTACATAAGCTGACGTAAATACATTTGAACGGTGTTTTCGATCCCTAAATATAAAGCATCGCTTATAAGGGCATGACCAATAGATACTTCATTTAAATAAGGAATTGTTTGTTTTAAATAAGCCAATGTGTTTAAGTTTAAGCCATGCCCTGCATTCACTTTCATTCCTAGCTTGTGAGCGTATTGTGAGGCTTTTTGATATGGCTCTGTGGCTGTTAATTTATTTATATCAAAATTGCATACATAGTCTTCGGTATATAATTCAATACAAGTTGCTCCTATGTTATGCGCCCCTTCTATCATGTTAATATTGGGGTTAATAAAAATAGACGTTTCAATTTGTGCATTTTTAAATAAGCGTACCCAATTTTTTAATTGTTCTGAATGCGTGATAGTATCCCAACCAGTATTGGATGTGAGCTGCGCATCTGCATCTGGAACCAAGGTAACCTGGTAAGGTTTGGTTTCTAAAACTAAATCTATAAAAGGTTTATAATGAGGGTTACCCTCTATATTTAATTCTGTTTTAATATTTTTTTTTAATTCTCTTACATCATTATAGGTAATATGTCTTTCGTCTGGCCTTGGATGCACGGTAATACCATGAGCTCCAAAACGTTCTATATCTAAAGCCATATTTAAAACATTGGGTAACTTTCCTCCTCGTGAATTTCTAAGAGTGGCAATTTTATTGATATTTACAGATAGTTTTGTCATATGATCTTATTTTAAAATGGATACCCTATAGCAAAATTTAAAATTGAGTTATTAAAAAGGGTATTACTATTAAACTGCCACCTTTCAGCTTCAGCAAATTTAGGGTTATGTAACTGCATGGCGTAATCTAATCTTAATACAAAAAAATCAAAATCAAATCTAGCACCTATTCCTGGGCCAACTCCCAATTCTTTATAAAATCTGTTTAACTCAAATTCACTATTTAATTTTGATGGATCTTTAGTTAATTTCCAAACATTGCCAATATCAACAAAAGCAGCGCCATGCAACCATTTATATATTTTAAAACGATATTCTATATTTAATTCTAATTGAATATCACCTATCTTATCAAATTGCAATGGATTACCTTGTGGGTCATAACTTCCAGGACCTAAGTTTCTAGCTTGCCAGGCTCTAAGACCATTTGCACCACCACAAAAAAAACTTTGCTCGTATGGTAACACTGTTAAATTTTCAAAAGCCTTGCCAATACCCGAAAATGTGCGAATTACAATTTTTTTAGTATTGCTAATAATATGATAAAAGCGGTAATCTAAATCAAATTTTATAAAATGAGAAAATGGAACACCAAATGCAGTATAACGTTCATCTTTATTTTTAGGCATATTTAGAGCTGAATAAATTTGATTTAAGACACTTCCAGATGAGCTTACACTAATTTTAAAATATTGGTAATCTCTGCCTTGAAAGGATGCAGTTTGATTGTTATAAGTTAAAGAAAACCTGTTTAATACTGTAAAATGATCTTGAAAGGCGTAAAGTAAAAAGAAATTGTTTTTAGATTCTAATTCTTTTCTATAATCACTATTTAAAAAAGCATTTACAAAATAGGCTTCAAGTAAAGTAAACTCATAATTCCATTTTTTATTAAGATGAGAAAATCTAAAACCGTATGATAAATTAGCTAATACCCTACTAAATTGAAAGCTTGATTGATAATTTAAAGAAGAGTTTATAAAAGTTTTTGGTTGAAAATTATTTTTAAAAACTAAATTAAATGGAAATAATGTTTTAGGAAAATATACGTTTAATTCTGGCCCCAAATAAAATGTATTAATGTTACTTTGAATATTATTTTGGCCTGCACCATTATTATCAAATATTTTTTGAATGGCAGCTGAGCCTCTCAATTTAACCTCTATCAATTCGGCCCCTCTAAATAAATTTTTATTTTGATAAATAATACTACCTAACATACCTAAGTTTCCAGAGGTATTATTACCTTCTAATTCAAAATTTAGCGATTGTTTTATTGCTGGTGTACAAATAATAAAACAATTTAATGCGTTTTCTTTTGTTGTATCTCTTTGAAAATTAATAGAAATGCTTTTAAAGGTTTGCAAATAATTTAAATCTCTATAGGTATTTATTGCCATGTCTTTATGATATAATAATCCAGATTTAATTTTAATAGCGCTGCGTAAATCATTACAGTTAACAGATTGTTTTGAATGATTAATAAAATAGATACCTTGATTAAAAAGGGTGTCTTGTAAATTATTTTTGGACAAAGTATCTACCGAAATATTAGTTGCTGTGCAATAAATATTTTTTATTACATACTGCTGATGCGCTTGTGAAATAATAGAATCTTTTGATAGTTTATACATTTCATTTTCTATGACTTCTCTTACAATCACTTTTTTGTTACCCAACGCACTGTCAATATTAAATTGAATATAATCTGCATCAAAAAAATAATATCCATTATTTTGAAATAAGCTCACTTGCCTTTCTCTTTCAGTTTGAAAAATATCTTCGTTATATATGATACCTGGTTTTAATAATACATTGCTTGAATCATTCATTAAAATATTGTTAATTTTTCCATCTTTAATTTTATAAATAATTTTATCAATTTTATAAGGTTCTGATTTTTTAATATTATAATACACTTTAGCGCTTTTATTTGTTTTATCAATAACTGTACTATCAAAAACATGTGTATTAAAATAACCATGATAAAATAAATATTGATTTAATTGTTGTGTAGTAGATTGCGTAAGGGCACTATCTATGTATACAGGTGCTTCACCAATATTTAATAACTTTTGCCGCCATGTTAATGATTCTTTATCTTTTAGTTTTACTTCCTTTGGTTTTTTACCTTTAACTAAACGAATTTCGTTGCCTTTTTTGTTATCAACTATTCGTTTTTTATTTATTTCATCATAACTTAAATCCCGTTTTAACTTATCTGTGTCTGTATATACAGGGTCTACAACATTATAAATCCACATTTTTAACGGAAAAATATTAAAAAACTTATCGTTAGGAATTTGTTTGATAAATGATTTTAGCTTTTCTGTTTCAATTAGTGTCGGGTTTTTGCTTATAGCACTTTCTTTAAGTAAATAATTATTTGTGGTTTTATAACTTGAACAAGCTTGTAAAAAAACAAAACACCCTAATACTATAAAACAGCACATTTGTTTAAGTATTTTAATATGCTTAATCATACAAGCTATAGTTTCAATTAAACGCAATGTGATTTGTAAAAAAATGATAAGGTAAAATAACGAAATTATAAAATTACAAAATGATTAATCCAACACGTTTAATTTATTGTAAATTAATTTTAAAAACGGTTGTTGTTTTTTTAGAAGTTTATAAAAGATTACTATAGACTAATAAATATTCAAAGGTAACACCTATTTTATGATTAGTACTTCTCCAATAAAAGCGTAATTTAT
Source organism: Bacteroidia bacterium (assembly GCA_031539425.1). Lineage (GTDB taxonomy): Bacteria > Bacteroidota > Bacteroidia > B-17B0 > Aurantibacillaceae > UBA4416. The sequence continues at coordinate 5,562 of JAVKLI010000031.1, read as the reverse complement.
TAAATTAGCCCCAATTTTTAGGGCTTTTTCGTGTATTTCTGGGCTATCTTTATGCACTTCGTAGTTTTCCCAACCATTACCTAAATCACATTCGTAATCATAAAAACAAACCAATTTTCCATTGTAAAACAAGCCAAAACCTTGCGCTGGTTTATTATCATGCTCGTGTATTTTTGGTAAACCGTTTTCAAACTTAAAAGGTTTTTGATAAATAGCATGAGTTGTAGGTACTTCAACAAAATCAAGTTCAGGAAACACTTTCTTTATTTGTGGACGAATAAATTGATCTAACCCATAATTATCTGAAATGTGTAAAAAACCACCTGAAATTAAATAATTTCTTAAATTTTCAGCTTCTTGTTCGGTAAATAAAACATTGCCGTGCCCCGTTAAATGTACAAATGGAAAATTAAAAAGATCTTCACTACCAACTTCAACTATAGCTTGCTTAGGCTCTATATTGGTTTTTAATTCTTTGTTGCAATACAATATTAAATTGGGTAATGATGTTTCCATGTTGGCATACCAATCGCCTCCGCCATTGTATTTAAGTAAAGCAATTTGTGGCTTTTGAGAAAATACACTACCTATTATAATGAATAAAAAAATAAATAAGGAAAATTTAAAAGCACACATTAGTTTTAAAGATACATTGGTTGAAAATTAAATATAAACATAGTACAATTTTAAATAACAAGTTATATATTAGCTGTTTGTATTATAAAATATTTTCTATGAAGCAACTTTTAAAAAAAACCCTATTAATTATTATCTGTTTGTCATGCTATTGCAATATTAAAGCACAAGGTAAATCGTATAAAAAAGCCGAAGTTGAATTTGAACTTAATCAATACTTCAAAGCTATTGAGCTATACAAAGACGCTTTAGTTGACGAGAAAAAAGCAGATATTAAGGCTGATATATTATACAAAATAGGTATTTGTTATACTCAAATAAAAGATTATAAAAATGCTATTAAGTTTTTTAGTAAAGCTGTAAAATCAAAGGTTTTAAATAAAGACGCTTTTATTAAATTAGCTGATTGTTACGCTAATCAACAAAAATATAAGGAAGCGTTAGTAGAATACAACAATTATTTAAAGTTGGTACCTGGAGACAGTGTAGTTGTAGCAACTATTAAAAAATGTACCGAGGCACAAAATTGGACTACCTTAAAAAGTTCTGCCGAATCTCGCATTGTAGTAACAAATGCATTTGATATTAACACTAAAGAATCTGATGCAAGCCCAGCGTATGTTGATAAAAAATATAACAAAATCATTTTTTCATCAAACAGGTTAGGCTCATTAGGTGGTGTGGATGAAATTACTGGAACAGGTAAATATGATTTGTATGAAACAAGTTTTGATAAAAAAGGCAAATGGTCTGCTCCAGTTCAAATGCCCGAAGAAATCATTTCTGATGTAAATGAATCATCGGCAAGTATTACCAAAAAGGGTGATATTATGTATTTCACTAGTTGTCCAGAAGTGAAAGGACAAAAATTAAAATGTCAAATTTACTTAAGTAGAAAAAATGGTTTAGCTTGGTCAAAACCAGAAAAGTTAAATTTTAATGAAGATTCTGTAACCTTTGCACACCCATCTATTTCAGCAGATGGCAAAACTTTATATTTTACATCAGGCTTATCAGGTGGGCAAGGTGGAAAAGACATTTGGAAATCAACTTATAATGGTTCAGAATGGGGAGCACCTGAAAACCTAGGTGCATCAATTAATACAAGTGGCGATGAAATGTTTCCATATATTTCAGATGATAACGAAACCTTATATTTTTCATCTAATAAACACTTTGGTTTGGGGGGCTTAGATATTTTTAAAGCTAAAAAAAGTGCCAATGGTCAATTTGAAACCGTACCAGAAAACATGAAATACCCAATCAATTCAGGCTTTGATGATTTTGGAATTATATTTGAAGGTAAAAAATATAAAGGCTATTTTACCTCTAACAGAACAGGTTCAAAAGGTGCAGAAGATATTTATATGTTTTATATGCCCCCAATTTACTTTAATTTAAACGGGATGGTTGTAAGCGGACAAAATTCAGAACCTATTAAAAAAGCCATCATTCACTTAAAAGGATCTAATGGTGATATGTTTGAAAAAATTACAGAAGCTAACGGTAAATATACGTTTACTTTAAAAGAAAACACTTCTTATGAAGTATCTATAGCTACAGATAAAAATACAGTATCAACAAATTTTCCACTTGGTTATTTATCTAGTAGCGATGGGGTTACAATTACAACCGTTGGTGAATTTGACTCTAAAGATTTTTCTAAAAACTTTACATTAACCCCAGTACTTGGAGAAATTCGTTTTCCGGCCGTTTTGTATGATTTAGCAGCTTCAACACTTAGGCCAGAATCTAAAGATTCGCTTAACTATTTATACCAAACCTTAATTGATAACCCAACTATTATTATAGAACTTCAATCTCACACAGATAGCCAAGGAGATGATAAAGCAAATCAAACTTTATCCGAAGCAAGAGCAAAATCTTGTGTAGATTATTTGGTAAATGAAAAGAAAGTTTCAATAGAAAGGTTACAATTTAAAGGCTTTGGTGAAAAGAAACTATTAATAAAAGACGAAGTAATAAATGCAGCAGCAACAAAAGCAGAAAAAGATGCGCTACATGCCAAAAACAGACGTACTGTATTTAGAATTTTAAGCTGGGATTATATTAACCCTAACGCTCCAAAATCAACAGTGCCGCTTTATAAGCCACAGGTTTTGGGCGAAGAAGACTCTGAGGATATTGAATAAAATTAAATTTTATTTACCCAATTTTAATCCTACTGCAATTAATTAACTTGATTACATGACGCAGTTAGAGATTTTAAAATACCTTTCTATTTTTTTAGCTTCAACGTTATTTTTTTTTAAAATAGGAATGCCAATGGCAGTATTGGTATTTAAGTTTCATTTTATAAAATGTGTAGTTACCACCTGTTTAGGATCTATTTCCACATTTATTGTTTCATATTTAATGAGTGATAAAATATTAGTATGGGTAAAAAAAAGAAGACTTAACAATCAAAAAAAAATAAAACGATTTTTAAAATTTAAATCGGCTCGAAAAATTTTAAATGTTAAATCAAAATTTGGTATGTGGGGTATCCTCATTCTCACACCTATTTTACTATCAAACCCATTGGGTGCTTTTTTAGTTCGTAAATTTTATAAAAAACCAGTCGCCTTTGTTTTTTCTGCACTTGCTATTATTACAGTTATTTGGGCACATATCATTTATTTTATTTTGTACGCCATTTCTTTAGCTGTTAACTAATTTAATTAATGACAACACAAACATTAAACGTTGACGAATTTTTTAAAAAAAGTTATTCTCAATTAATTATTGATGTTAGATCACCTATAGAATATCAACGAGGACATATTATATCTGCTATCAATATCCCCTTATTTGAAGATGCAGAAAGAGCTGAAGTAGGAACCTTATATAAAATGCAAGGTAAAGACACGGCAGTAACACGTGGTTTAGAAATTGTATCACCAAAAATGTTACAATTAATTGAATCAGTAAAATCAAATTTAAAAGACAACAAGCAAGTGTTTTTATATTGTTTTAGAGGTGGCATGCGTAGCCAAAGCGTGGCGTGGCTTTTAAACACAGTGGGTTTACAAACCACATTACTTAACGGTGGCTATAAAGCTTTTAGAAATTATGTATTAAATGATTTTTTTAAACCCCGAAATTTCATTTTAATTGGGGGATCTACAGGCTCTGGTAAAACAAAAATATTACAGCATTTACAAATGCAAAATATTCAAATACTTAATCTTGAAAAAATAGCTCATCATAAAGGCTCTGCCTTTGGCGCTATTAATGAAAATAAACAACCATCACAACCCTTATTTGAAAATGAAATATATTCAACACTTAACACATTAGACGCCACTAAACCTATATTAATTGAAGATGAAGCCCAAACAATTGGTTTTAATAAAATTCCTATTGGATTATGGCTTCAAATGAAGCGGGGAGTTGTTTTAAAAATTGAAATTCCTTTACAAGATAGAATTAATAACATATTACAAGATTATGGTATGGCTTTTATAAATGAGCTTAAAAATTCAATTTTGAAAATTGAAAAAAAATTAGGTGCTCAAAACTCCCAACAATGCTTAAAATTGCTCGATGGTGGCAATTTAAAAGAGGTTATAGAAATTACTTTAAGCTATTATGATAAAACTTACAACTATAATTTTGTGAAAAATAAAAATCAAACTGTAACAGAATTAAACTTTGAAAATTTTGATTTAGAAGTTATTTCAAAAAAAATAAAAAATCACCTTAAATTATAAAAATGGCATCATATAAGCTAACCCAATATAGTAAAGCTTCCGGCTGTGGTTGCAAACTAGCGCCACATGAATTGGATGTTATATTAAAAAAATCTGACATACACATAAATCCATTTTCAAATTTATTAGTAGGGTCAAAAACAAAAGACGATGCAGCCGTATATAAAATAAACGACACTGAGTGTATTGTAAGTACTGTAGATTTTTTTACCCCTATAGTAAATGAGGCTTTTGATTTTGGGCGTATTGCCGCTTGTAATGCTATAAGCGATATTTATGCCATGGGCGCCAAACCATTAATGGCTACAGCTATTTTGGGATGGCCTTCATCTATTATTCCATTAGAGGAGGCGCAAAAAGTAATTAATGGGGCAGTAGCAATATGTTCAAAAGCACATATACCATTGGCTGGTGGGCATAGTATAAAATCATTGGAACCTATTTTTGGTTTATCAGTAACAGGAATTATTAATACAATAAACATTAAAAAAAATAATTCTGTACAAAAAGATGATATACTATTTATTACAAAGCCTTTGGGAATAGGCATATTGAGCGCTGCATTAAAACGAGATTTATTAAATGATGAAGATTACAAAACATTACTTACAACAACAATAGAGTTAAATAGAATAGGAATGCAATTAGGCAAACTGCCATACGTGAGTGCTATGACAGACATTACAGGATTTGGTTTTTTAGGTCATTTATTGGAAATGCTTGATAATACTTCGTTTTCTGCAGTAATTAAAAAAGCTGACATTCCAATTATAAAACAAGCACAGCAATTGGCTTCTCAATTTATTTACCCCGATAATACCACCCGAAATTACAATGCTATTGTAAATGAAATAACTGGACTTGAAGGGCTTGATTTTATTACTCTTTGTGATCCTCAAACATCGGGCGGATTATTATTTTCTGTTAATGCAACATATAAAACCACAGTAGAAGAATTATTACAAAAAGAAAAGCAATTTTATAAAATTGTTGGGCACATTGTACCTAAGCAAGATAAAAGAATTTGTTTGGGTTAAAACCGAGCTTTTTAATGATTACAATTTAGTTGATACAATTATAATCCGCAAATAGAAAAATACACTTTTTCAAATAGAAAAGTACAATTTTTAGGCTTTAAATTTTAATACCCTTTAATATAATTTAAAACCCTTTTAACTTGCGTTAAAAAGGTCTTTGTTATTTATATCATAGT
>JAVKLI010000030.1:0-16578 GCA_031539425.1 Bacteroidia bacterium | reverse complement strand
TCAATCAAACTAAATTAGACTTATTTGATACATAGGGGGGCTTCGCTTTCAGAAATTTAAATACTATTCAATAAAATCAACTTTCTTAAAGAGATAAAGTGCTAATTCGTATTTTTATCGGACAACAATGATTTTAAATAATATTACCTATGTTCACATGAGGCGACCAAATTGTAACAATTATAAGATGATTAAGCACAGCATGACTAGAATTTAATGAATTAAGCTCTAATACTTCAATTTGGTTAATAGGTGGTTTAGGTTTATTGTCTATAAAATATTGAACGTCAATATTTTGTGATTTTAAAAAATTAAGTGTTTTTAAACCTAACTCGCCTGCACCGTATAAGGTAATTTGATTGCTTTTTAATGTCATTTTAATTAAAATAATACGCAAAAATCTATTATTTTTTTCATTCAACTTAATTTTAAATAATTAGTTTTAAACATTTCAATATATTTATAATTGTAAGTTTTATCATTTAGATGTCTATACGCAAATTTATAAGTAAAATTATTTTACGTTACAAAAGTGAACCTAAAACTATTAAGCGTTTTATCAATTGGAATTCGTTATCAAAAATAACGCTCATATTAGAACAAGCAGATTTACAAAACATAGCTTCTTTTACACATCTATGTGAGCAAACAAAAATTAAATTGCACTTGCTTATTTTACCTAACAAATTAGAATCTTCTAATTCTATTGATGGAAAAGTAACATTTAATTATTTAACCAAATCTTTTGTTACTTATTTCTTAATTCCAAAAAACATTGTATTAATAGGTATAAACAAATTCAACTCTGATTTGATAATTAATTTATGTCCAGAACATGATTTAAGAGCGCATGCTTTAAGTAAATTAATTAGAGCTTCATGTAAAATGTCTAATTTTTATAATCCGTTATACAACATTAGTATTGTTTTAAATTCTCAATATAATGTAGCTGATTTTTTACAGCAAAGCTATAACTACCTTAGCATGATAAAACCAAAAGAATAAACTATGAATTTAAATTTTGATTGCGCCGGAACAGGTGTTGCTATTGTTACGCCATTTAATAAATCCTTAGAAGTTGATTATGCGTCAGTAACTAAACTTTTAGAACATATCATCAATGGTAAAGCTAATTACATTGTGTTATTAGGCACTACAGGAGAAAGCGTTACACTTTCTTTACATGAAAAAAAGGAGTTAATTTATTTTGTGGTAAAAACTGTAAACAACAGATTACCTATTGTACTAGGGGTGGGTGGAAATAACACACAAGAAATTGTTACTTATTTAAAAGAACAAGATTTATCAGCCTTTTCAGCTATATTATCCGTTACGCCTTATTACAATAAACCTACACAGCAGGGTTTGTTTGAACATTATAAAGCAGTTTGCGCTGCAAGTCCTATACCTGTTATTTTGTATAATGTACCAGGACGGACAGGTGTTAACATGACTTGGCAAACAACTGTAAAAATTGCCAACGAATGTAGTAACGCTATTGCTATAAAAGAAGCCAGTGGTAATATAGAACAATGTTCAAAAATTATTAAACATGCTCCTAAACACTTTAAATTAATAAGTGGTGACGATTCTATAACCTTGCCATTAATAGCCTGTGGCGCTGTGGGTGTTATTTCTGTAATTGCTAATATTTATACTAAAGAGTTTAGTACCCTAGTTAATCATGCTTTAATCGGTAATTATACAGAGGCTCGAAGTATTCATTTAAGCATGGTTGATTTAATAGATTTATTATTTGTAGAAGGTAATCCGGGTGGGGTAAAAGCTTTTTTACATCATAAAAATATAACACAGCCTTTTGTGAGATTACCTTTGATGATGCCTAGCGAAGGGGTAGTTAAAGAAATTCAAAAACAGGCTATTTAATTATCTATCGCTTTAGTTTTTCAATTTGTTGATCCATTGTTTCATCTTCTATTTTAGTAAATAAAAGCGAGGCGTCATTAATTTGATGATTTTCAGAAATGTTATTTACGCCTGAAGCAAACGCCCATTTTAAAGGCGTTATCTTTAGCATACTAAACAGCTTAGCAGATGTAAATGGTAAAAATGGTTCGGATATAATTGCTAAAGTACAAGTAATTTGTATTGCAATATTCATAATAGATTTTACGCGTTCTGGGTCAGTTTTAATGAGTTTCCATGGTTCTGTTTCGGCTAAATATTTATTGCCAATCCTTGCTATATTCATCATTTCTGCATTGGCATCTTTAAACTTATAATTTAAAATATTGTTTTCAATTTGTAAAATTGTTTCTTTTACAGATTGAATGGTTTGAGTATCTATAGCTTGAAAATCATTTGTTTTCGGCACCTTTCCTTCATAGTATTTATGAATAAGTACAACTGTTCTATTTACAAAATTTCCAAGTATGGCTACCAGTTCGTTATTATTTTTTGATTGAAAATCTTTCCAAGTAAAATCACTATCCTTATTTTCGGGGGCTATGGTGCATAAGGTGTATCGCAATACATCTTGCATATTAGGAAAATCAATAAGATATTCATGTAACCAAATAGCCCAATTTTTAGAGGTGGAAATTTTTTCCCCTTCCAAATTTAAAAATTCGTTAGCAGGTACAAATTCTGGTAATATATAATTTTCGTGTTCCATAAGCATAGCCGGAAATATAATGCAATGAAACACAATATTATCTTTACCTATAAAATGAATTAGCTTAGTTTGTGAATTTTGCCAATAGCTTTGCCATGTATCTGGTAATATTTCTTTTGTTGCTGATATGTAACCAATTGGCGCATCAAACCAAACATACATTACTTTACCTGGAGTGTTTTCTATTGGCACTTTTACACCCCAGTCCAAATCTCTTGTCATAGCACGTGGTTGAAGCCCTTCATTGTTTTCGAGCCAACTTTTGCATTGCCCATACACGTTACCCTTCCAATCACTATGTTGGTTAATATATTCAGCTATTTTAGGTTGCAGTTTATCTAGTGGTAAGTACCAATTAGTAGTTTTTTTTAAACTTGGTTTGTTGCCGCTGAGTGTGGAAATAGGATTTATTAAATCAAGTGCATTTAAAGAGGTGCCACACTTTTCACATTGGTCGCCGTACGCTTTATCATTAGCGCATTTTGGGCAAGTACCTGTAATATATCTGTCTGCCAAAAATTGTTGTGCAGTTTCATCATAATACTGGTCGCTATCTTGAATAGTAAAAACATTTTTTTTAAGAAGTGTTTTAAAAAAATCTTGAGCCGTGTTATGATGAATTTTACTAGATGTTCGTGAGTAGTTATCAAATTGAATACCAAATTGGATAAAGGTACTTTTCATTAATTTATGATATTTATCTACCACTTGTTGTGGAGTTATGTTTTCTTTTTTAGCTTTTATTGTAATTGGTACGCCGTGTTCATCACTTCCACAAATAAAAAGCACATCTTTATTATTACTTTTTAAAAATCGAACATAAACATCAGAAGGCAAATAGCAACCTGCTAAATGCCCTATGTGTAAAGGTCCGTTTGCGTATGGAAGAGCCGCTGTTACAAGCGTTTTATTAAATTGTTTTGGCATTTGATGTGGTTATAAAATAGAATTGTAAATGTATTAAATAAAAAACTTTAAACTAAATTTATACAATTACTAAAAATGATTATTACCCCAGCGTTTATTAAAGGGGTGAACCCAATTTTAATTTTACAAAAAAATCTTGCTCACTTATTTCTTTTACCTCACTAGGCAAAATACCATCTAATGTTAAATCTTCTATAGAATAGCGTACAAGACGCTTGCAATGATGATGCACCAAAGACACCATTTTGCGAATTTGATGAAATTTACCTTCGGTAAGCGTTATTTTTATCCAGCTATGAGGGAGATCGTCTCTAAACTCATGCTTTCTAGGTAGCAACCATAAGGGTTTTGAAACAATTTCAATATTACATGGGGCAGATGTGTAATCTAACCCTCCTTTTCCTTTTATCTTAATGCCGTTTCTAAGAATATCAGCTGTATTTTCATTCATTACTTTTTCTACTTGAACATAATAAGTTCTTAGGTGTGGCACTGTGCTACTAAATAATAATTTGGTAATGGCTTTATTGGTGGTGAGCAGTAATAGCCCTTCAGAATTATTATCTAGCCTACCTAATGCATGGGTACCCTCCGCAAAATGAAAATTTAAACTGCCCAATAAATTTACATTATCAGGGCTAATAAATTGAGAAACCATTTTGTATGGCTTGTTTAATAAATAATAGTAATGTCTCGTATCGGGCATGGCAATTAAAGCTTACAAGGTGTATATAAAAACAGTTAACTCACATTTTACTTTTAATATTTATTAAAAGTGCATTGTTTATTAGTTTTAAAGAAGTTAAAAGGTTTATTGTACATTTATTGTATTTTTTACATAATCCTATTTTTCATCAATAATGATAGAAAAACACATACAAGGTTTTTTACAATACATCGCTTTTGAAAAAAAATATTCAAAGCATACTTATTTTGCTTATCAGTCAGATTTAAAATTGTTTTGTGAATTTTTAGTTAACCTTAACCCAACAATAAATTTAAATAAAATAGATTATCAAATTGTAAGGCAATGGTTGTATCACTTATCAATCAATCATTATGAAGCTACAAGTATTAACAGGAAAATATCTACACTTAAATCTTTTTTTAAATATCTTTTAAAAATAAACGAGGTGCAGCACAATCCAATTCTTAAAATTTCAAATCAAAAAACTAAAAAACGCTTGCCACATTTTTTACCGCAACAAAGCATGGATGAGCTAACTCAATGTAATGCTATTGAAGATAACGCTATGGCTTTAAGAGATAAATTGATTATTGAATTGTTTTATCAAACCGGCATGCGGCGAAGCGAATTGCTTAATTTAAAATTGCAAAATATTGATCTTAATTCATTATACATTAAAGTATTAGGTAAACGAAATAAAGAGAGGCTGATACCAATATCATTAAGTTTAAAAAAAATAATTGAAGAATTTGTAGCTGAAACTCCCCTAAATAAGAGATTAAAAAATACATTTTTATTTACTAACTCACAAAATAAGCCATTAGGAGCGCAGCAAGTTTATAGAATTGTAAAAAAACATTTATCAAAAATAACCTCACATACTAAAAAAAGCCCTCATATACTTAGACATACCTTTGCAACGCATATGCTTGATAATGGGGCTAATATTAATGCGGTAAAAAACTTGTTAGGGCATGCTAATTTAACAGCCACTCAAATTTATACACACAATACTATAGAAAAACTCAAAAAAGCTTATAAACAAGCGCACCCAAGGGGCGATAGTTAAACAAAAAAGTTAATGTTTTGCAGCCAAATATCTTTCAGCATCTAAGGCACCCATGCAGCCGCTACCTGCAGCAGTTACAGCTTGTCGGTAGATTTTATCTACACAATCGCCTACGGCAAATACGCCTTCAATATTGGTTTTTGAAGTGCCAGGCACCCCAATGATATAACCTTGTTCGTCTGTTTTTAATTGGTGTTTAAACACGTCGGTGTTAGGTTTATGACCTATGGCTACAAAAAAGCCTTTAATACTTATCGTTTGTTCAGTATTAGTTTTAGTATTTTTGATAATTGCACCTTCTACGCCGTCTTTACCAAGTATATCAACTGTTTCGGAGTTAAACAATACTTCTATGTTACTTGCGTTCAATACCCTGTGCTGCATAGCTTTGCTGGCGCGCATTTCGTCTTTACGTACTATCATATATACTTTTTTACATAGCTTAGCAAGATAGGTAGCTTCTTCGGCAGCAGTATCTCCTGCCCCTACTATAGCTACATCTAAACCTTTATAAAAAAAACCATCACACACTGCACAAGCAGATACACCTCCGGCATTTAATCTTAATCGGTTTTCGTTTTCTAACCCCAACCATTTGGCGCTAGCTCCAGTAGATATAATAACTGTGTCGGCTGTAATTACTATTTTTTCATCTATCCATATTTGATGGTGCGGTTTGCCAAATTCTACTTTTGTAACTAAGCCAAAACGCACCTGTGTACCAAATCGTTCGGCTTGCGCTTTAAGGTTTTCCATTAATTCTGGACCTGTTATCCCTTTTGGGAAACCCGGAAAATTGTCTACTTCCGTAGTTTCTGTGAGTTGTCCGCCTGGCGTTAGGCCTGTATACATTATAGGTTTTAAATCAGCACGTGCCGCGTATATTGCTGCGGTGTAGCCTGCAGGGCCAGAGCCTATTATTAAACATTGAATGTGTTCTGTTGTTGACATGGTAATATAATTTTATTGTTTAGTATCCTAATGTTTTAAGCATAGATTTATATGATTGCTCCTTAGCAAATAATTTTGTAACGATATTTCCTTCAGCATCATGATCTATGAGTACATGCTTTGGCGCTGGAATTAAGCAATGTTGAATACCACCGTAACCGCTTAATGCTTCTTGGTAGGCACCTGTATGAAAAAAACCTATATATAAGGGTTGCTTATCATTATGAGATTGCTTAGGTAAAAACACTTGATTGGTGTGAGCTTCGCTATTATAATAATCCATACTATCACACGTTAATCCACCTAAGTTTACAGGCGCATAGGGTTTATCCCAATGATTAATGGCTAGTAAAATAAAGCGTTGGTTTATACCCCAAGTGTCTGGTAATGTGGTAATAAATGAGCTATCTATCATGTACCATTTTTCTCGGTCATTTTGCTGCTTTTGATCTATTACAGAATATAATGCTGCCCCGCTTTCTGCTACTGTAAAAGATCCAAACTCAGTAAATATATTTGGTTCGTCAATTTCATTTACCTTACAAAAGGTTTTTACTTGTGATACAATTTCTTCTATAATGTATTCGTAATTATATTCAAAGTTTAGCGATGTACGGATTGGTAAACCGCCGCCAATATTTAATGAATCTAAGGATGGACAATTTTTTTTGAGTTCTAAATAAATATTTAAACATTTGTTTAATTCTGTCCAGTAATATATAGTGTCTTTTATACCGTTATTAATAAAGAAGTGAAGTAGTTTTAACTCAAAACGAGGGTTGTTTTGAATTTTTTCTTTATATAAATTAACAATATCTGTGTATCTAACACCTAAGCGAGAGGAGTAAAAGGCAAAAGAAGGCTCTTCTTCAGTGCTAATTCTAATACCTATTTTGGTTAATGGCACCTTTACATGTTTGTTGTAATAATCAAATTCATCTAAATGATCTAATACCGGAACTACGTTAAAGCCATCATTCAAAAACTCTGTAATGTGTTGTTTGTAAAGTGTTTTTTTGTATCCATTACAAATAATATAGATGTCTTTTGAAATGATATTTTTTTTGTAGTTTTCTTTAATAATATGTAAATCATAAGCTGAAGATGTTTCAATGTGCACTTCGTTTTTTAGCACCTCTTCAAGCACAAAGGCAAAGTGTGAGCTTTTGGTACAGTAACAATAAAAATATTTCCCTTTATAATCAACCTTTGCCATAGCCACGTTAAATAGGCGTTTGGCTTTTTGAATTTGAGCTGAAATTTTTGGCAAATAGGTTATTTTTAAAGGTGTTCCGTACTGTTTAATAATATCCATAAGTGGTAAATTATTAAAATGGAGTTCGTTATCTACCACTTCAAAAGACTCTTGAGGAAAGTAAAAAGTTTGGTGTATTAAATCAGAATATTTATTTTCCATAAGGTTGGCAAACTTAAGTTATTTGTCAAAAAATACAAAGTTTATTTTTATCTTATTTTACACCGTGGATTTATAAATATTGTGTTGTTGTGTGTTAAAACGATTTTTGTAATCTGCATTATCAAAAATACAATATTTGCTCTGTTACAACATCATAATACATCTATCTATCAGTCAGTGTATTTAACATCTAATCTTATGGTTTGTTCGTACCTAAATAAGTTGTAAGTTAGGTTGATAAGTCCTATTATTCCAGTGGCTCTTACAGTTTCTAAAGGGGGTTCCAAGGAAAAAAAACGAGAAAATAAAATATTGATATACAGCGAGTTAAGTGGGTAAGTTTACAAACCTCTCTCTCCGCATATTTATTTGCTTTTAATTATTAAAGTTGTTTATACCTTTATTTTTAATTAATTTTCTTGTTTAAATGGATGCCTAGCCACATAAGACCTAGGCTTAAATAATTTACTAAAAGGTTTTAAAAACATTTTAGAACAAATATTTTGAGGAATTAAGTAACAATACAATGGTTGAACTTGAGCCCCCAAGGTTGTTTTTATTTCTGTAGCTGTTCTACCTAAACTTACTTCTGATTTATGTGTTAAAATAGCCTCTTCAACATAATTGTAAAGTATATTTTGATACAATTCTAATTCTGTATTAAGCTTATAATTTAAGCCTATATAGTGTGTTTCTATTTTATTATCTGAATAAAAACCTGAAGCAAATGATACCATTTGATCATTATAAAACCAAGCATCTATATGAAAATTTTCAGAAAATGCTTTCAGCACATCGTTAAAATAATTTTTATTAAACGTAAAAAAATGGTACTTCGATTTTTGAGCTAATTGTGAATATAAATCAAATAATTCATTTTGATATTGGTCAACTTGTTTAACAGTTAATCTTTTTTTAGTAAGCAACTCTCCCTTTTTAATAATTTGTTTAGCTCTGTTTCTATATTTTTTAGAAAACAAATTAATATACTCTTTTATGGTATTTACATTGGTTGGAATTTGAACCAATAAATTGGGTTCTATATCTAATTTTGTAGTTTGTAAAATACAGGCATTGGAGTTTATATTAAAATAATCTGTATAAAAATCTTTAATTAATGTAGCAGAAAAAAAGGCGCATTTAACTTTAATATGGGTTAATAACTTATAAATAATGAGCGATTCTGATTGTTTATATTCTGGTTTAAATTGAAATGCATTTTCGCCCGACACAAAATTATTTCCACATGTTACTAATTTTAATAATGTAATTTGCCGTAAAGGATATAGTAATTTTGCAAGTGTTTTAAAAACTATACATCTAAATCTTTTATCATTTTTTTGTTTTAAATAATTAATAAAATAATTAAAACTATAAGTGGTAATTTGAAAGTACACAACGCCAATAAACTCGGCTTGATAATACACCTTAACAAATTTGTAGCTAATATGACTAAATTTTTGATCATAAATAATTTTTAAAAACTGAAGTTTCAGAAATGTTTTTTTAACCTCTAATATTTCATTCCACTCTGTTTCATTAATTTGATGAGGGTTTTCAATGATCTTGAAAGTCAAAAAATTAATATCAATTAAATTATTAGTTGCCTGCATTACCGCTTAAGGATTAATTGTTTTTTTTAGGAAATAAGATAGCGTTCAGTTTTTTGTCAATTCCTTCGCTTGGAGCAATTGCTGGAGAATACAACAAATAAAAATTTTTATCAATTAAAAAATAAGCCGACGCGCTAATGATATTATACGCACTTCTTGCTTGAGGGGTTTGGTAAAATACAGGCCACTTAATATCTGAGTTATTTTTAACAAATTGTTGGTATACTTCAAAAGTATTATCTAAGCAAACACTAATAATGGTAAGTTGTTTATGGTATTTATTAAATAAAGTTTTTAGGTTCATCATTTCTTTTAAACTCGTTGGGCTTGTGGTTGAAAAAAAATTAAGGTAAATATATTTTCCAATAAATGAATTTAATTGAACTTGATTGTTTTTGTAGTCTAACATCACAGCATTTGGTGCCACCGAATTTGGCTGTAATAAATTAATATAATTTATAAAGTGATGGGCAATTTGTTTGTTTTTATAATATGAGGTACTATGATAAATTTGTTCAACAATGCTTTGAATATGAGGTTTATGAAAAGAAGGGTTATAATAAAGTTCCATCATATTTGTTAATATAATCAATTCTTTTAGGGTATCATTTTTTAGGGTAGAATCATTTTTTAGGGCTGATTTTAAAGTTTGATACTGATTAATTTTATGTAAATCATTAATGTGTTGCCCCCATGCCGCTGTTGATTTTGACATTAAATACCCAAAATAATATGATTTTATAAAACGCATATAATCTTTATTATTATATAAAATAGGACTGTTATTTATAAAATATTTAGCCAACATTTTTTTATTTGCAGTGCTTGAACTGTATAAATTAGCAATGGTATATTTTATATAATTTTTTAAAAAATCACTAGGATGATTTGAATAGATATTTCGGCAAAATGTGGTAAACGAATCTATTTTTTGAGTTATTTTTTTGGGCGTTAAATATTCTTCTTGATTTTCAAAAAACAAATTATGTTGTTTGTTAAACAAACTAATTTGAAAATTAATGTCATTTGTATTAGAACTAATGGAAATTAATTGAATGGCTATATCGCTTTTTAAATCCGGATTTATTGTAGAGTCGGGCTTTGAAAAATAAACAGTGTAGGAAGTATTGGGTTCTAAATAAAAATTTCCAAAAACGTTATCAATATTTAAAGTAACTGGGGTTATTTCATTTATTTGGGCTTTTAAAGTAAAGTGGCCTTGGTCGTTAATTGTATCAACACTTTCTGTAAGTTTTGTAAGCGAAACAAAATCTGTAAATGAATTTAAATATATTGTTTTTTGATTAAATATGGTATCAGTTACGCCTAGGATACTAACGTTTTGAGAGATTAGTGGCGTAAAAATAAAAGATACAATTATAACTAATAGTGCCTTGTTAATATTAAAAAATACTGTCATTTTCAATTAACATAGATACTATATTTTTTTATAATACAATGCAGTAAATAATGGCGCAATGCGTTTGTAGCAACAATTTAAAATTAATTACTTATTATAAAAATTCATTGTTTCTTCAAGCCCTCTAAAAACATATGATTTAACAGCTTCAGCAGCTTTTGTAAGTGCCTTGTCTAATTCTTGTTGTTCTGTTTCGTTCCATTTTCCAAGTACATAATCAGATAGACCTCCCCTACTAAATTTATTATCAATACCAAAACGTAATCTATTATAATCAGATGTTTGAAGTACCTCTTGTATATTTTTTAAACCATTATGCCCGCCATCAGAGCCTTTAGGGGCAAATCGTAATTTGCCAAATGGTAAGGCTATATCGTCTACCAAAATTAAACAGTTTTTCAGTTGAATTTTTTCAGCTTGTAACCAGTACTGAACTGCTTTGCCACTTAAATTCATATAAGTACTCGGTTTTATTAATATGGTTTTTCTACCTTTAATGGAAATATTACATACATCTGCTAATTTTGATGTATTAAATTTAAACTCTGCATCTTTAGCTAATTTATCAACTATTTTAAAGCCTATATTGTGCCTAGTTAAGTTGTATTCTTCGCCAATATTTCCAAGCCCTATAATTAAATATTTATCCATAACACTACAATATTAAAAAAAGAAACTTTAACTTTACATAGTTTAATAATTTATAAAAGCAAAATTACTATGTCAATTCAAAATGTAGAATACGGATTAGAAAAAATTTTTAAAGATGCTCAAGATTTTTTACCGCTTTTAGGTACAGATTATGTAGAGTTTTATGTTGGTAATGCCAAACAATCGGCGCATTTTTACAAAACAGCATTTGGGTTTCAATCTTTTGCTTATGCAGGTTTAGAAACTGGTTTAAAAGACCGTACCTCTTATGTTTTAAAACAAGATAAAATTGTATTAGTACTTACAACCCCCCTAATTAGTACATCACCCATTGCAGAACATATAAAAAAACATGGTGATGGTGTTAAATTTATTTCCTTATGGGTAGATGATGCCACTAAAGCCTTTGAAGAAACCACCAAACGTGGCGCAAAACCTTTTATGCAGCCTACTAAAGAAAAAGATGAACAAGGTGAGGTGATACGTTCTGGTATACATACATATGGTGAAACGGTACATTTATTTGTAGAAAGAAAAAATTATACTGGTACTTTTTTACCAAATTTTGTGCCATGGAAAAGCGATTATAACCCAGAATCGGTAGGTTTAAAATTTATTGACCACATGGTTGGTAATGTAGGTTGGAATCAAATGAATACTTGGGTAAAATGGTATGAAGATGTGATGGGATTTGTAAACTTTTTATCATTTGATGACAAGCAAATTCATACAGAATATTCTGCCTTAATGAGCAAGGTAATGAGTAACGGCAATGGGCGGATTAAATTTCCTATTAATGAACCTGCCAAAGGCAATAAACGCTCTCAAATAGAAGAATACTTAGATTATTACGAAGGTGAAGGCGTGCAACACTTAGCCGTGGCTACTAATGATATTATTAAAACGGTAACTGCATTAAAAGCGAGAGGCATTGAATTTTTACCCCCTCCGCCACAAGCTTATTATGATGAGCTTCCAAAAAGATTAGGTTCGCATATGAGCAAAATGAAGGAAGATATTAAAAAATTGCAAGAACTTTCTATCTTAGTAGATGCAGATGAAGAGGGTTATTTATTACAAATATTTACCAAACCTATAGAAGATAGGCCTACTTTATTTTTTGAAATTATTCAACGTATGGGGGCCAAAGGTTTTGGTGCAGGTAATTTTAAAGCTCTATTTGAAAGCATAGAAAGGGAGCAAGAAAAAAGAGGTACCTTATAATGCTTATTAAATAAGGTTACAATATATTTTGTGAGTGCTGTAATTATTAAGGTATTTTTAAAATTAAAGTATGCGTTACTGTTTATTTTACTAGGTTTTACCTTTACTTTAATTAGTCAAACCAATAGCGCTACAAAACAAATAAAGCTGATACATGCTGACACGTGGGGCTTTGATAAATCAAAAAATGCAGATGCTCAAATATTAAAAGGTAATGTAGTGTGCGAACATGAGAGCACAATTATGATATGCGATAGCGCCTATATGTATGATAAAAAGCAGTTTGATGCCTTTAGTAATGTTCAAATAAAAAAAGGAGATAGTTTATTTATTTATGGCGATTCGTTAAAATACAATACCAATACCAAAATAGCCTATATAAAAGGTAAAGTTAAATGTATTGAAAAAGAGATGACACTTACTGCCGATAAATTAACGTATGATAGCAACTTAAATCAAGTATTATATACTAACACAGGCACTATTACTAGTAAAAGTAATGTTTTAAAAAGTGTTATAGGTATTTATAATTCTCAATCAAAAAAAATATTTTTTCACTTAGATGTTGTATTTAAAAACCCATCCTATTTAATAAAAAGCGATACTCTCATTTATAACACATCTGAAAAAACAATACACTTTGAAGGTCCCACCATCATGCAAAATAAAGCAGATTATGCTTTTAGTAATAAAGGTTGGTATAACACCAAAACAGACATCTGCAAAATATATAACCAAGCATTAATTATATCTAAACAAAAAAAACTAAGTGCCGATACAATTATGTATTACAACAAAATTAATTATGCTAAAGCTATTAATCATGTAAAAGTAATTGATACCATTAATCATTCAATTTTAACAGCCAATTTGGTAGAATATTGGAAAGATCATTTAAGAATAATTGCAACAAATAAAGCCGTAGCACATTATATTAAAAATAAAGACACTTTATATATTACAGCGGATACTTTATACCACAATCAACCCGACTCGTTACACACATTTATTTATGCTTATAAACACGTAAAAGCGTTTAATAAATCTATTCAAGCAAAATGCGATTCTCTTATTTTTCCTATTCATGATTCTTGCATTATAATGCCAAACTCACCGCTAATATGGGTTAATAACGGGCAAATAACTGCCAAAAAAATTAAAATCTATTTAGGTAAAAATCAAATTAAGATGATAGAATTGATTTCAAATGCTATTGTCATTCAAAAAGCAGATTCGCTGGAAAACAATTGGTTTAATCAAATAGAAGGAAAAAAGATGGAAGTTTTTTTTAAAAATGACAGCATCCATAAAATTCAAGTTAATCAAAATGCCCAAGTAATTTATTTTCCAAAAAAAGAAAATAAGGTAATTGGTATCAATCATTCAACTTCAAACTTTATGACTATTTATTTTTCTCAAGGTTTTGCACAAACTGTAAAATTAAAAGGCGCTCCAATACAAACAATTTTTCCTTTAAAAGATTTTGTTTTTGAAAAATTTAAACTGCCATTGTTTATTTGGCTAGATAATATAAGGCCTAAATATAAGAGTGAAATTTATTCTAATAAATAAGGCTTTTGTTTTTTATAAACTTCTAACGTTCTAATACCAGATGAGCTATAGTGTGCAAATTCAGCATCAGAAATGATATAAACACATGAAATAGATGGCGCTTCTTGTTGCAAGCACCTAAGTTGAATTGTTTCATATTCAAAATCTTTGGCATCTCGCAACCCTCTTACTAAGGTAACTGGGTAATTTTGTGCCGCCATTACATCTGTTAAAAAACTTTGATAGTGAATAAATTCTCTGTTTTGAACCAATTTTGGTAAAACATAAGCTTTGCTTTTTTTGTCAATATTTTGACCGCACGCAATAATTACTTTATCAAATATTTGTTCTGCCTTTTGTAAAATATTATAATGCCCTTTATGAAAAGGATTAAAGCTACCTGCATAAAATCCTACTTTTGGTTTAAAAGTTTTAACATATTCTATCATTGGATTAAGATTAACTATTTTATGATACAATTGTAATTGCTCTATTCTGTCTTTTTTATATTGATCAATACTTTTAAACTGAAATTCTTTAAAGTTATTGTGTTCTAATGGTATAAATTTTTCAAGTGTTTCACTTAAAATTTGAATTTCGATTGTTCTAATTTGTAAGGCCAAGGGGTCTTTTGGTAGTGCCATTTGTAAATTATTTAAAACTTCTAAAACACTTTGTTTAGTTTGCTCACTTATATTGGCATTTTGAGAATGTTGAATAAACAAATTAGTTGATGCAGTACTGTTTATGTTTTTAGCATCAAAATTGGCATATTGATACACAGTTGCTAAAAATATACATTCGTTAAAGCTTGAAAGTTTATACAGTAAGTTTAAGCATTGCTCTATATAACTAAGTTTATAAAAATGCCTATTTGGGGCTTGATAGTCATTTAATGCGTCAAGCGGAAATTTTAATTGCTTTAGTTTTTTTTGAATGTCGGAAAGAGTCATTTATTATTTTTTTAAATAATATAAAGTACTACAATTATTTTTTTGAAGCACTGTATTAGCAACTTGCTGAATTTGTATGGCTGAAACTTTTTGATAATTTTCTATTTCTTTATTTATCAAATTGGCATCGCCCAATAGTTCAGATATAGCAAGGTTTGTAGCTTTAGTTAAAATGTCAGTTTCGCTAAATGTAATACTAGCTTCTGCTTTATTGATGCATTTTTCTAATTCATCAGGAGTAACTAATTCTGTTTGAATTAAGCTTATTTCATGTTCAATAGCCAAGTTTGCAGCTTCAATATTAATCCCATCTTTTACTTTTCCTTCTATTACAAATAAGCCTTTGTCTATATCACCCATTATGTAAGCATTTAAGTCGGAAAACAATTGTTTATCTTTTATTAATTTTTTATAAAACCGTGATGAATTACCGCTTGATAGTATGTCAGAAATTAAATCTGTTGCATGATACTCGTTATCAATTCTTGCGCACATATGATACGCTTTATAAATGGCATTAATTGGTACATCAGCATATACAGTTTGTTCTCGAGCTTCTAATTGTGTTAATTCTACTGGTAATTTTCTAATAGGTTTGGGTTTAGAGGCAATTGGTTCAAACCATTTTTTTGCAAAATGCTCTGTTTGTTCAAAGGATATATTGCCGGTAATAACTAGTATGGCATTACTTGGGGTATAAAAGGTGTTAAAAAAACGCTTTGCATCTTCTAATTTTGCTTGTTCTATGTGGTTAAGAGATTTTCCTATAGTACACCATTTATACGGGTGTGTTTGATAAGCAAGAGGCTTTAATTTTAGCCAAACATCACCATACGGTTGATTTAAATAACGCTGCTTAAACTCTTCAATAACAACAGAGCGCTGCACTTCTAAGCTTTCTTTATTAAATGCCAAACTCAGCATTCTATCGCTTTCAAGCCAAAATAAAGTTTCAATGTTATCTGCAGGTGCTGTGGCATAATAGTTTGTATAATCATTTGTAGTAAAGGCGTTGTTTTCACCCCCTACTTTTTCTAAAGGTTCATCGTAACTATTAATATTAATACTTCCGCCAAACATTAAATGTTCAAACAAATGTGCAAAACCTGTTTTTGATTCATCTTCATCTTTTGCGCCTACATCATACAAAACATTTAAGCAAGCAAATGGTGTGCTTGTATCTTGATGATAAATTACTTTTAAACCATTTTGAAGGGTTATTTTTTTAAAATCAATCATTTAAAATTATTCAAAGGGCAGATTAGTTTATAATGCAATTATAAAGGTAAAATTACAAGTTTTTTATATATTAATCTGTTTTTCAAATAGATTAAGTTTAAGGTGGGTTCTAAAAATTAGTTTTTAGAGGTTTGAATAAAAATCGTAGAACCCATTAAAACGATTTTTATAATCTGTACCATCAAAAGTACAATATTTTTCCTTTACAACATCATAATCTATATATCTATCAGTGTATTT
>JAVKLI010000029.1:0-15719 GCA_031539425.1 Bacteroidia bacterium | reverse complement strand
GTGTTCGGTGTTCGGTGTTCGGTGTTCGGTGTTCGGTGTTCGGTGTTCGGTGTTCGGTGTTCGGTGTTCGGTGTTCGGTGTTCGGTGTTCGGTGTTCGGTGTTCGGTGTTCGGTGTTCGGTGTTGATTTTGCTTGTAGTTTCCATAATTTAATTAAAAGGTTAATAATTCCAGGACTGAACTGCAAAGATTTTTTATTGCCTATAAAAAAATACTTATATTAATGGTAATAAATTATTTTAACAAAAATAAATGTTTGTTAAAAAAAATTATGATTGTACATTCTTATATATGCATTAACAGGAACTTAGTAAGGCAAAATATTTTGTATTAGTAATTAAAGAAAAACATGCAGAACCTTTGATTTTATTGGTTTTATAGTAATTTCGGCACTTCAAATTAAATATCTGACTTAAAAAAAGTGAAAATAGTAGCTTCCTTGCAATCTTATTTTTTAGAAAATAAATATGCCGTATTATATAATAACAATGGGCATAAACAAGGGTTTAAAAATCAAATATTAGTTTCAAATCAAAAACCTCATAATGCACCAAAAATTAATGAAGATTACATTACCTTTTTGAGTTATGATTTTCAAACGCAATTAAAAAAAATAAAATTCAAAAAAAATAATCTTTTAATTTTTCCAAACAAACTGTTTGTTCCGGTAGAAAAAAAAATTAAATTAAATTCTAAGCTCTTTAATTCTACTAATTTTAACCTAACAGATTCATTCAATCAAAAAGCAATAAAGCCTTTAATTTCTAAATCAGAATATGTAACTCACATTAAGGAGTTAAAACAAAAAATTCAACAAGGTACTATTTATGAAATCAATTTTTGTTTCCCGTTTGTTATTGAAAATATATCTATTAATCCTATTGAACTCTACATTCGTTTAAACTCAATAAGTAAAGCGCCGTATTCGGCCTTAGCCAAATTTGATAAACATTGGATTATTTCATCAAGTCCTGAATTGTTTTTACAAAAACATAAAAATAATTTAGTAACTAAACCTATTAAAGGCACTATTAAAAGGGGGTTACAAAGCCAACAAGATATGATTTTAAAAGATAATTTAAAAAATAGCTTAAAAGATAAAACAGAAAATGTAATGGTTGTAGATGTTTGTAGAAATGATTTTTCAAAAATTGCAAAGCAAAATTCTGTTAAGGTTTCAAAGCTTTTTAACATTGAAAGTTTTAAGCAAGTGCATCAAATGGTAAGCACTGTGCGTTGTAAAATTGATAGCAACATTACATTTACAGACATTATTTACGCCACGTTTCCTATGCCTAGCATGACGGGTGCTCCAAAATTACAAGCCATTGAACATATTAATGAATCAGAAATTATTAATAGAAACGCCTATTCTGGAGCATTGGGGTATATAGAAACAAATTTAGATTTTAAACTAAATGTATTGATTAGAAGTGTTTTTTATAATGAACAAAAACAATGTTTGAGTTTTTCGGTAGGTAGTGCCATTACGATATTTAGTAATCCAGATGAAGAGTATGAAGAGTGTTTATTAAAAGCAAAAGCACTTATAGATGCGGTGCTGGCAAATGCTTCAAACTAAATCATACGTTTGCTTTTAAATTGATGATCATATTTTCAACCAATGCACTTAAATTAAATTGAGGCTTCCACCCCCAGTCTTGTTGAGCATTTGTGTCATTAATGCTACAAGGCCAAGTGTTAGCAATAGCTTGTCTAAAATCTGGTTGATACATCATTTTAAAATCTGGAATATGTTTTTTAATTTCATCAGCAATGGTTTTTGGCGAAAAACTAAGACCAGACAAATTATAACTACTTCTAATTTTTACATTTTGAGCAGGGGCTTGCATCAGTTGAAGGGTTGCTTGTATAGCATCATCCATATGTATCATTGGTAATTCTGTGGTTTCATCTAAAAAACAAGTGTATTGTTTAGATTTTAATGCTTCATAAAATATGTGAATTGCGTAATCAGTAGTACCACCTCCTGGTTGTGTTTTCCATCCAATAATTCCTGGGTATCTAATACTTCTTACATCTACATTATATTTATTAAAATACCACTCGCACCATCTTTCACCCGCTTGTTTGCTAATACCGTAAACGGTTTCTGGCTCCATGATTGTGTGCTGTGGTGTATTTTGTTTTGGTGTTGTTGATCCAAACACAGCAATAGAGCTAGGCCAAAACACTTTTGAAATCAACTTTTCTTTTGCCAATTCTAATACGTTTAACAACCCTTGCATATTGAGTTGCCATGCCAGCATTGGATTTTGTTCTCCTGTAGCAGATAATAAAGCGGCTAATAAATATATTTGTGTGATGTTATGGTTTTTTACACACATTTTAAGCGCTTCAAAATTTAATACATCTAATTTTTCAAAAGTATTATACGGTAACGAAGTTATAGGTTTAATATCTGAAACTATTACAGATTTAACACCAAATAAATTATTTAATCCTTCTGTTAATTCTGCACCTATTTGTCCGCCGGCACCAATAACTAATATTTTTTCAGATGTGTTCATGGTAAAAAAAATGAAGGGCAAAAATAGCAAGGTATTTAATTGTGCTTCATTTTATTTTAATAAAAAATAGTTGTATAAAATTACAGTAACAATATGTAAATTGGCCAAACAAAAACTGCCTTTGCAGTTAACTGCAAAATAAGTAATGGAAATTATAGGTTATATAGCATCTCTTTTGGTTGGTACTTTATTTGGTATTTTAGGTAGTGGAGGGTCAATTTTTACAATCCCAATTTTAGTATACTTACTAAATATAAAGCCTATTTCAGCTACAACGTACTCTTTTTTTATTGTTTTTATCACTGCATTTATTGGAAGTTTGCAAAATTTTAAAAACAAACAAACGCATTTTCAATCTGTAATTTATTTTGGTATAGCCAGTATTATAGCTGTATTTGTTACAAGAGTTTTTATTTTACCTATTATTCCTGACATAATAATTGATAATTGGCTTACAAAAAATACATTTATCATGATATTATTTTCTGTGTTAATGATATTTGCTGCTTATGCAATGATTAAAAAACAAGCAATTGTAACAGCCAACAAACAAACCACTGCAACAATCAACAAAGAAAAGATTAGAAACCAAACTTTAATTTTATATGGTACTGTTTTAGGAGTTATTAGTGGAATTATAGGTGTAGGAGGTGGGTTTTTAATTATTCCTTTATTAGTTTATGCGGCACATATAACTATGCAACAGGCTGCATCTACATCTTTAGTTATAATATCACTAAACGCTGCAATTGGTTTTATTGGTAGTTTGCAAAACACTCAACTTAACTGGAAGTTTTTAATGCTTTACTCTACCTTTTCAGTAATAGGCATTTTAATTGGCTTAAAAATAGTTTCAAAAATTTCTAGCGCACAATTGAAGCCCATTTTTGGTTGGATGATTTTGATAATGGGCATTGTTATTTTAACAAAAGAATTATTATTAAAATAATTTATTTTTTAATTAACACTTCGTCTATCATCCCATAATTATGGGCTTCTTGAGCAGTCATCCAATAATCTCTATCGCTATCTGCCCATACTTTTTCGTAGGTTTGACCACTGTGCGTCGCAATAATTTCGTATAATTCTTTTTTGAGTTTCTGAATTTCTCTTGCTGTAATTTCAATGTCTGATGCTTGACCTTCTGCGCCCCCCAAGGGTTGGTGAATCATTATACGGGCGTGTTTTAAAGCAGTTCGCTTTCCTTTTGTACCAGCGCATTGAAGCACCGCACCCATACTGGCTGCCATTCCAGTGCAAATAGTGGCTACATCTGGCTTAATAATTTGCATCGTATCATATATTCCCAATCCTGCATAAACAGAACCTCCTGGAGAATTGATATAAATTTGGATGTCTTTTTTAGGATCTATTGATTCTAAAAATAACAACTGAGCTTGCACTATATTTGCAACCTGATCATTAATACCTGTGCCTAAAAAAATAATACGATCCATCATTAACCTCGAAAACACATCTAAAACTGATACGTTTAACTGCCTTTCTTCGATAATATTTGGTGTTAAGTTTTTGATACCCTTTGTAAAGGCAGATGTATAATCATCAAAGGTTAAACTATTAATCCCTACATGCTTTGTAGCATATTTTTTAAATTCATCTTGATTTTGCA
This sequence comes from Bacteroidia bacterium, assembly GCA_031539425.1. Taxonomy (GTDB): domain Bacteria; phylum Bacteroidota; class Bacteroidia; order B-17B0; family Aurantibacillaceae; genus UBA4416. The sequence continues at coordinate 11,559 of JAVKLI010000029.1, read as the reverse complement.
TAATATATTATTTTGAAAACTCAAATATATATTAAGGATTGGGTATAACAAATGAAACTTATGAGCAAGTAAATGTTATAAATTTTAAATAACTTTATAAGACAATTTACTAAAAAGTATAAAATTTTAAAGTATTAGTAAAAAATTACTAAGCAATTTAGTGGTTTTTTATTTACCACTTGGAGCAGCTGATTGCTGAATTGGTGCTTGTTGAGGCGCTACAGCATTAGTTGCTTTTTGCTTAGTTATCGATTCATCTGCCCCATCTAAAGCGCCTGAAGTTTTAGGTGCGGCTAGTACACAACAAATAAGTAACACAATTGATAAGGTCCAAGTTGTTTTTTCAATAACATCACTGCCCCTTCTTGCACCCATAATTTGATTAGCCGATGTAAAATTACTTGAAATACCGCCACCTTTTGAGTTTTGAATTAGCACTACCAAAACTAGTAGTATGCTTGATAATACAATTCCTATAACTAAAATTTGTGCCATGAGTATGTTTATTTATTTGATTTCAATTTTTCAATTTGCGCTGCAAAGTAAGTACTTTTTTGCGGATATTTCAAAGATAAAATTTCAAATGCTCTTATAGATTTTGAAATATTTCCTTGCATAGCATAAATTTTAGCTAGTGTTTCTGTAACTAAATGCTCATTTTCTTTTAGGCTCTCTTTTGCATTTAACAATGGTGAAAAAAACTTTTTAGTATTTAATTTAATTTTACCAGGATCGGCATCAATTATTTTATTAATAATCTCATCATTTTGTAGTTTTTGATATTTTTCAGTTTCAACGATGTTATATTCATGCAATTCCTGTCCATTCCGTTGAAGAGAAGTTGATAATGGTTGTGATATTTTTTTTAACCAACCTGTAAATGGGTTGTAATCAGCTAAATCTGAATTTTTATGTTGAATATTTTCAATAGATGCTTGCACATAAGAATGAACCAAACTGTGATTTAACTCTTTTTCTAACATATCAGAATGATTCTCTCTTTCCTTTTCTGTACTATTATTTTGTTTTTGTATTTCTTCACTAATTTTTTGAACGGCCACTTGCTCTATATGTTCAATAGGTTCGGCATTAACTGCATTTTGATTTGGAACCTGTAATGGTACTGTGTTTTTTATAATTTCATAAATAATATTTGTTTTTGAAACATCTGTGGCGTGTTGATTTTTGTTTAGCTCTGTAATTTGATCATTATAAAAACTAGGTTCAATTGCTGCTTGAACTTCTACTTTTTCTATTATTGAAAATAAAGGGTTAGACCTATTATTTTCGTTTGTTTTTTGATAAATAAATTGCTGTAATATGTTTCTATTTTTTGCAATAATGGCCGATTTTTTAAGCTGATAAGCATAAATTGGAGCGTTATTTTGATTTAAAGATTTTGTGAGTAAGTGCTGAGCTGTTTCAAAAAATGGGTATATTTTTACAACTTTTTCAAGCGCTATTCTATCCAAATTAGAAATATAATTTGAAGAAAATAATAAATTATAAAATTGAGTTAATTGCATTGTTACCAGTTATTAAATGCTAAATTAAAAATATCTTCGCCTAGTTGTTTGTTAATTGCATTAAGTAAACTATTTTCTACATCGGATAAGGAGGAGTTAGCTGCAAAATCAGCAAATCGTGAGAATGATTTTTCAAAGTTTTTTGATTTATCAAACTTATTAGCAAATCTAACATTAACCGTAAGGGTTAATCTATTTAATACCGTTTGATCTGATCCAAGCGCAGCAGTTGGTGTTATTTGATAAGATGTAATTTCGCCTCCAAATGATAGATCGCCTCCATTAGCAATCATAGCTAAGGATACTTGAGATGAAATGATATTTTTTAAATGTTCTGTAAACTTTTGACTTAAAATAGGTGTGCCAAGTGTGGCATTATTTTTAAAGTATAAAACAGATAAGGTTTTAGCTTCAAGTGGAATATTGGCAGCATTAAAAGACATGCGAACCTTACAAGAATTTAACAATTGAAAATGCGCTAAAAGAAAAATAAACAAACATAATTTTATAAATAGATTCATCTTTTTATAACATTATTAAAATAACTATACATAATTAATTTATAAACTAAAGGTTTATTTTATCAAATTAAAATGCCCAAATTTAGTAATGTATTCGCCACGAGAATTTGAAAATATTAATACAAAATTATATAACCCTATGGGTGCTCCTGATCCATCCCACCCTTTTGTAAAATCTGTAGTTTCAAATTGCACCCCCCCCCATCGGTTAAATATACTTAATTTATAAGTGCTAGGCACTAAAAACGACATATATGGTTTCCAAATAGGATTTAAGCCTTCAGGTGTAAAAGCGGTTGGAATAAAGTAATTTGACTCTATAAATACTGTTATTATGTTTGACATTGAACTATCTTTATAACCAAGCGGATTACCTAAGCCTTCCATGGCTTGTATTTTATAGATATATTCGCCAGAATCTGTTAATGGTTCATTTTCTATATTATCAGAAAATGTGGTAGTACCTAAACTTACATATCCAATATTTAAAAAATTTAAAGGATACCCTTTTGAACGGAAAATATTGTACCCTAATACATTTCCTAACCATTTGTTATAATCCTGCCATTGTATTATATTTTCTAATGGTTTAGAGGCTGAATTATTTTGAGTAATTAAAATGTTGCCAGCGATGTTACTAAAATAGCCATCTACACCACAGTTATCGGATACTTTTATCTTATAATAATAATTACTTCTATCATTTATTACTTTAGTGTCATAAAATGTATAATCAGATGTAGTTGAAAATGGTTTATAATCGACTTTAACATAGTTAGCTTGATCTAACGATCTGTAAAGTTCAACACCACTGTATGGCTGTGTGTTATCTAACGTATAAGTAATGATGCTTTTAAAGTTATTTAGTACTGAAACAGATTTTATATATAAATAATTAGGACCACCCATTGTATTGGTATTAACACATTGAGTATTAGAATTAGCAAATATTTTAGAGGTGGCATTTGAAGCTTCTATAAGTATACAATAATTTGCAGTGGGAACAAGGCCTGTTATTGTATACGTATTAAGTGTGGTAGTTCCTAATGCAGTATAGGGGCCGCCATTTATTGACGCCATAATTGTGTATTTTAATAGGCCGTTTGGTATGTTTTGGTAAGGCGTCCAAAGGCATCTAATGCTTCTACTACAATCATGATATACAATAGGTGCTAAGTACATGGAAGTTTGAGGATTTGTAGGGGTAGATGTATTGTTGCAAGAATCCAAAGCGGCAATTGCAAATGTCTCTGGGCCGGTAACAGCTAATGTATAGGTATAGGTGTTACTATTAGGGTTAAGTTGAGTTGTATCAACTATAACCATATTAGCGTTATTGTTTTTTTTGTATATAATCCACCTTGCTGCCCCACTTTTAAAATCAGGTTTCCATCCTAAAACTGCTTGACCAATGCTGTTAATTGAAATGCTATTAAAAGAGGGTGTTTTTGGACTTATTTTATCAGTAAATGAACCTCCTCTTGTATTTGATGTAGAAAAACACCCATCTATAGTGTTTTTTAATCGTACTCTATAAATATAGGAAACAAAGCATCGTGTAATAGAATCAATATAATTTGTGGTTAATCCTTTAGCCAGTTCTGTCCAAGCACTTGGGCTATAAAGCCTATCAAGCGTATAAGTAAGGGCGCTGCCCTGAGGTAGTTTATACATTAAGCTCCAATTAATAGAATTGATGCCTTGTGGATTATAGTTTACATTCAAAAATACACTATTTATTGTGTCAGAAGGTGTTGAGGTTTGTGTACCAGCACTACTTTTAGTTCTAATGTAATAATAGCGTGTTTGCTGATCCCCATCAGCAGTAATATCTAGATATGATGAGGTTGTAATTGTATTTATTGAATTTAAAAGCGTATACGTACCATTAGCTGTGTTTGACCCAAAAATTTCATAACTGCTAAATACGTTTGTTGGGTCAGAAGGGGGTGTCCATGAAAATGACATTCTTCCAGCATTCAAAACATCAATACATCTCATAACAGGGGGCTCTAACTGCTGTGCAGACGCAGATATAAGATAAGAGATAAAAAAGGCAACTAAATAAATAGTTTTCAAAGCAATAAAATATTAATAAAACAAATGGCAAAGTAATTTTTTATTTCCATAAATAATTTTTTTTTACTTAAAAAATTACATATAAAAAAAGAGGCTGTCTAAAAAAGGACAGCCTCTTTTTATTTAAAATAAGTAAGAAAATTATTCTGCTGATTTTACTTGCGTTTCTGTTTCTGCAGAAATTTCGGATGTAGGTTCAGTTACAGCTTCAGTTGCAGGTTGTATTTTACCTAAGTTTTTAGCTGCAATATTTTCTTTGGTTTTTAGTTCAGCTTCTAATTTTGCCTTGTTAGCTTTTGCAGCTTTATCTGATAACATTGATTTTTTAGTGGAAATTTTAGAAGTTTTTTCATTTTCCCAGTTTGCAAATCGCTCTTCTACTTGAGTTTCTGTTAAAGCGCCTTTTTTTACACCGTCTAATAAATGCTTTTTCATGAGTACACCTTTGTAGGATAAAATGGCTCTGCATGTATTTGTAGGCTGAGCACCTTTCATTAACCAATTTAAGGTTTTGTCAAAATTTAAATCTATTGTAGCTGGATTGGTATTAGGGTTATATGTACCTAATTTTTCTATAAAGGCTCCATCTCTTGGTGCACGACCATCCGCTGCTACAATGTGAAAGAAAGCACTGTCTTTCTTTCCATGTCTTTGTAGTCTTAGTTTAACTGCCATTTTATTATGTTTTTAATTAATTTGGGCTACAAATATCTAAAAATATTCTACATAAGGCTTATTTTTTATAATATTAAAGATCATTTTACTGATTGCTAGAAATAGTTTTATCAGATAACTTTTGAAATAAGCCTAAAGGTTAAATACGTAAAATATTATATACAAGGCAGAAATTGTTAAAAAAATAGCATTAAAAATTATTTTAAAATACTTTCATGTATCCTCACAATCAATACATTTACAGACATTCAAAATTTTTTAACTCAACCATATTATGAAAAAAAGTGTAGCTTTTATTTTTTTATTTACCATAGGCGCTTTGTATGCTCAGCCATCTAAAAAACAAATTGCACCTAATAGTGCCAAAACCTATAAATGGGTAGAAACTGTAACTAAAAAAGGAAATGACATTACCATTCCTTATTCAAGGTATATACTTAATAATGGTTTAACAATAATTATTCATGAAGATCATTCAGATCCTATAGTATATGTTGATGTTACTTATCATGTAGGCTCTAATAGAGAGCAGCAAGGGCGTTCGGGTTTTGCCCATTTTTTTGAACACATGATGTTTCAAGGCTCTAAAAATGTGGCAGATGAGCAGCACTTTAAAATAATTACAGAAGCCGGCGGCACGCTTAATGGTTCTACTAATTCGGATAGAACTAATTATTTTGAAACAGTTCCGTCAAATCAATTAGAAAAAATGCTATGGTTAGAAGCTGATAGAATGGGCTTTTTGCTTGATTCTGTAACTCAAAAGAAATTTGAAATTCAACGTGCTACCGTTAAAAATGAACGTGGGCAAAATTATGACAATCGCCCTTACGGACTAATTAGCGAAAAAACAGGCGAAGCCTTGTATCAAGAGGGGCACCCGTATGCTTGGACTACAATAGGTTATATTGAAGATTTAAATAGAGTGGATGTAAATGACTTAAAACGGTTTTATATGCGTTGGTATGGGCCTAACAACGCGGTATTAACAGTAGCAGGTGATGTTACACCTGAAAAAGTGTTGGAACTTGCAGCAAAATATTTTGGATCAATTCCACGTGGACCAAAAGTAAAGAATATGCCCAAAATGCCTTGCGCTTTAAACGAAACCAAATACATTTCGTATGAAGACAACGTGCGCTTTCCACAAATAAAATTTACATATCCCACCATACCGCTAGGGCATAAAGATGAAGCGGCACTTGACGCTTTAGCTTTTATTTTAAGTGATTCTAAAAGCTCTATATTTTATACCACCTTTGTAAAAAGCCAAAAAGCGGTATTTGCCAATGCCTACAATTACGGTAGAGAATTAGCCGGCCAATTAGAAATTATAATTAGAGCCAATGCCGATAATTCATTAGCAGAAATCGAAAAAATGCTAACTAACTGCTTTGAAACATTCGAAAAAACAGGTGTAACAGCCAATGACGTGCAGAAATACAAAATTTCGTACCAAAGCAATGTGTATAATCAAATAGCTACGGTGCAAGGTAAGGGTGCTCAATTAGCTGCTAATTATACTTATTTAGGAGATGCTAATCATTTAACTACAGAAATTAAAAACAATTTAAGTGTAACAAAAGAAGATGTGATGCGTGTATACAAGCAGTACATTAAAAATAAAGCATCTGTAATTTTAAGCTGTGCGCCTAAAGGAAAATCTAACTTAATTGCCAAAGCCGACACCTGGAATATGTATACCAGAAAAATTGAAACTGAAAGTGATGAATATAAAAATTTAACTTACACCGAACCTAAAGATACGTTTAATAGAAATAAAATGCCAGAACCATCAGTAGCTAAAGCAGTAAGAGCACCAAATTATACCACTGCTCAATTTAAAAATGGCATCAAATCAATTCATGTACTGTTAGATGAAATTCCTAAAACATATATTCAATTTAGTATGCCATTTGGGCAGCGCAATGAACCAATTACAAAATCAGGTATTACGGCTATGCTTGCAGAAATGATGGAGATGTCTACCAACAAATTTAATGCTCAAAGTATAAATAATAAATTAAATAAGTTTGGCAGTACCATTTCATTTGTTGCCTCCGAAAATGAATTTGGATTTAGTATAGAATGCCTTACCCAATCATTAGATTCAACACTTGCTATTGCTAAGGAAATGTTATTTAACCCTAAGTTTTCGCAAGAAGATTTTGACTTGGTAAAAAAACAACAGTTAGATGCAGCTACTAATCAAACTATTCAGCCAACATCTATTGCAAATACAGTTTATGCAAAATTGATTTATGGAACCAATCATAGTTTATCTAACTCTATGTTAGGCACAATAGAAACTATAAATAGTATTACCATAGATGATTTAAAAGAATTGTACTCAAAGCTATCTGCTTTTGAAGCTATTTTAACTATCAATAGTAACTTATCTGATAAAGTAATTTTACCAAAACTTCAATTTTTCGAATCGCTTCAATCTGCACGCACCATGCCACTTGCAAAAGAAATACCTAAAGAAATTGATAAAACAAGAATTTATTTTGTGAACAAAAAAAACGCACCACAATCTGAAATACGAGTGGGGCATAACGCATTAAGTTATGATGCTACAGGAGATTATTTTAAATCAACCTTTATGAATTTTTCATTTGCTGGTGCATTTAATAGCCGCATTAATTATTTATTAAGAGAACTAAGGGGCTTTACTTATGGTGTTCGTGGCAATTTTTATGGAAACAAATTTATGGCACCATACATTATAAGTACTGGAGTAAGAGCCAATGCAACAGATAGCGCGGTGGTTGATATTATTTCTGAATTAAAAAAATATACAGAAAATGGCATTACAGAAGATGAAATTAACTTTACTCGCAAAGCCATGCTACAAGCTGATGCGCTTAAATATGAAGCGCCGTTTCAAAAAATTGGATTTGTGAAACGAATTCTATACTATAATTTAGAAAAAAATTATATAGACAAACAAGCTCAAATTATTCAAACCATAAGTAAAGAAGAGGTAAATAAATTAGCTAAAGAAAATTTACCTAACGTTGAAAAAATGATTATACTGGTTGTGGGAGATAAAGACAAAAACTTTTCTAAATTATCTGCCTTAGGCTACGAAATAGTAGAATTGGACGTTTATGGAAATCCATTAACTCAACACTCCAATTAATTGACTGTTTCATTAAAGCTATATCAAAAAGTAATAATAGGTATAGGTATGCCTATGTTATTATATTTTGTGTTTTTTCAACGATTAGACTCCTTTTTTATTAGAAACTGGATGAATCAATGTTTGCGGTTAACGCTTACGAAATGTTTAAAAATCATAATTATATAACTCCTTTTTATAAAAACACGCCTGATTTATGGAATTCAAAACCTCCCATGCAACTGTAGCTGCAAGTGTTATTTATAAAATTAATTGGATATAATGAATTAGCTATTAGATTACCTTCAGCTATTGCTAGTTCCATATCAGCTATTTTACTTTTTGTATTTATGAAAAAAAGAAGCAATTTTTTATTCGCTTTAATTTTGTTTTTAGTTTTCGTTACTAGTGTAGGAGTTTCTATTTTTCATACTGGTAGAACAGGAGATGCAGATGCTTTATTAGCTCTACTAACTTTATGTTCGTTAATATTTTACTATAAGTTTATTTTTGAAGGACATCAATTGTCAGGATTATTATTTTTTATTTTTTTATCCTTAGCATTTTTAACTAAAAGCATTGCAGCTCTTTTGTTTATTTCTGCAATTGTTTTTATAACACTTTATTTTAAAAAAAATTAATTTACATTTTACAATGCAAATGGTTTTATGTAGGTGCTTTGCTTTTTATAATTACAATAGTTTTATACTTTATATTACGAGAAAATGATAATCAAGGGTATATAAAATATGTACTAGAAAATGATTTAGGGCGAATGTCAAAAGTTGTAGAATCTCATAATGAACCCTTCGGTTTTTATTTTAATAATTTATTTATGGGTCGGTTTAGGTACGTCATTTTAGTATTACCAAGCTTACTTTTGTGTTATACTCATTTGCAGAATAAAAAAATATTTTTATTTATATTGAGTTGTTTAATAAGTTATTTATTTATCATTTCCTTGTCAGTTACTAAATTAGAATGGTACGATTTACCTTTATACCCAATACTATCTTTTTTTTAGTGCTTGTACTATTTGTTCAATAGTTAAATTTTTACAATTAAAATCCTTTAATTTAAAATTCGGTTATTTAGTTACATTTATATTTTTTGCAGCCCCTGTTTATCATTCATGCCGACAATCATTTAAAAATGATATTGGATCAAATGAAAAAAAGTTAGAAGTACTGACCGAATATGTATTTAAAAATCAATCAAATCGGAATTTTTATAATTTTATTTTTTACACTACATATTTTGATAGACCCCTGTACGTCTATAAATACAAATTAAATGAAAGAGGTAAAGATTTTAAAATTACTTCTGATATCCAATTATTAAAAATACATGATACAGTTATTGTTGCACAAGATTCGTTGTTAAATTTAGTTCAATCTAAATTTAAAATAATCTTTTTACAGCAAAATCAAACTGTTTCAAAAATTTTACTAACAGAGAACAAGCAATTTTGATTTTACTAACATGCTCTAATTTTGACAATCGGTAGTAACTGCAGAGAAAGCTCCGGTATTAGTTGAATTAATTTCAAGGTGGTAGTAGAACCTGGGTAAAATTCATTTGAACTAATTATTATTTTTTAATACAAAAAAGAAACAAGTATATTTATTGGCTCTAAAAAGTTAAAAATTAAAAACCTAATATTTTTCAATTCCTATGATAACTGGCTTTCTTCATACACACATTTTAACAGTCGTATTATTTATTATTATTTACTTAATAAAAAACATTTTATTATTAAGCGATAAAACGGATTTACTTCAAAAATTTACTTCAAAAACTAAAGTAGCTGAAATGATAATTAGCTTTTTATTTTTAATTACCGGGATAGGTTTAATATTTTTCACCCAAATTACGCCACTTCTAATATGCAAAATTGCATTTGTTATTGTCTCTATACCACTTGCCGTTATTGGGTTTAAAAAGCACAATAAAATATTGGCCACATTTTCATTTTTTTTATTAGTTGTATCATTTATGTTGGCACGCAAAAATCAAGAAAATAAAGCAGGCATAAGCATTGCATCTTCAAACGGAAAAGAAATTTATGAAAGTAAGTGTGCCCAATGTCACGGTAGCGATGGCAAACTTAATATTAATGGTGCCAAAGATTTAACCATAACCAAATTATCTTATCAAGATTTAGTTAATCAAATAACAAAAGGTAAAAATACCATGCCAGCTTTTAATACAGTGCTTACAGAAGCACAAATAAATGAAGTAGCTGAATACATAGAAACACAGCTTAAAACTAAATAGAATTTTTTGTGCGTCAAGGTATTTTAATTGGGGTAATTACCCAACAACAACCAGAAAAGGTAACTTTAGAGTATTTAGACGAATTAGAGTTTTTATCAAAAACATACGGTATTACCATTTCAAAAACATTTACACAAAAATTACCTCGACCCGATAAAACAACATATATAGGTAAAGGCAAGTTAGAAGAAACTAAACTATTTGTAAAAGAAAATCAAATAACCTATGCCATTTTTGATGATGAATTATCGCCATCTCAAATAAGAAATTTAGAAAAATATTTAGGAATTAAAATTATTGATCGCACAGGTTTAATTTTAGAAATATTTTCGCAACGTGCTCAAACGGCGCATGCTAAGGCTCAAGTTCAGCTTGCCCAACACCAATATTTATTACCCCGACTTACTGGTATGTGGACGCACCTTGAAAGACAAAGGGGCGGCACAGGAACTAGAGGTGGCGCTGGCGAAAAAGAAATTGAAACCGACAGACGCATTACCAGACAAAAAATATCTCAACTTAAATTAGAACTTAAACATATTGACCAACAAAAAGCAACCCAACGTAAAAATAGAGGTGAATATGTTCGAGTGGCATTGGTTGGTTACACAAACGTTGGAAAATCAACCTTAATGAACCTACTAACTAAAAGTAGTGTATTTGTAGAAAACAAACTATTTGCCACCTTGGACACCACGGTTAGAAAAACATCTATTAATCAAATGGCTTTTTTACTAAGCGATACGGTTGGTTTTATTAGAAAATTACCTACGCAATTAGTAGAAAGCTTTAAAAGCACATTAGATGAAGTACGTGAAGCGGATATATTAATTCATGTGGTTGACATTTCTCATCCTAATTATGAAGATCAAATTGCTGTTGTTCAGCAAACCTTAAAGGATATTAAAGCGGATAACAAACCAACGGTTTTATTGTTTAATAAAATAGATAATTACGTAGTTGAACAAATTGATGAATATGACTTAACACAAACTACAACCAAAAAAAACATAGAAGAAGTAATAACGCACTGGGGAAAACAGATTAACAGCCATTGCCTTGGTATAAGTGCTATTCAAAAGAAAAACTTAGAGCGCTTTAAAGATTTAATTTACACTTTAACTTATGATATGTATAAGGTAAAATACCCTTATGTAGATTTTAAATACTAATTACGGAAGCATAAATCTATCACTTAGTTTTAAAACAACTTCTAAAGGGGAGTTCTATAAATTAAATGTTGATAAATTCGGTAATCATATATTAATTTAATTATATGAATGTCAGGTAGTTAATTTTATATTTGCACTATAAATACATCAATAAAATGAAGGCATGTTACTATAAATCTAAAGGG
>JAVKLI010000028.1:0-9264 GCA_031539425.1 Bacteroidia bacterium | reverse complement strand
TTTTATTTTACTTTGCAGTGGCTTTATTTATGGAGCTGTAAGATATTTTTCATAACTAAGCTGTTTAGTAGTTTATTTTTATAGGTTTAGCAGCCCAAGTGGCTTTATACTACAAAGCGGTAAGCTGGTTAAGGAGTAAAATAAATTGCTTTTACATTATTTTTTTACTATATTCGTTAAACTGTTCTAATCCATTTTAACATTTTAACATTTTAATCAATTAAATTAAAAATGAAAATACTCAAAAACCTTAATTACGTAGAGAGAGCACTAAATGTTGTTCTAATAAACTAGGACCTTAGTTGGTTGTTTTTATAAACAAGTGTTTTTAATTAAACACAAAAACTGAACTATAATAAAAACAATTAACTAACAAACTTTAAAATTAAAACAACCATGAAAAAAACATGTATAACCCTAGTAGCCGCAGCTACACTTTTTACACTAAGCTGTAAAAAAGAAGACAACCAAATAAGCAATAACCACAATAAACCCAACAGCGGCATATCAGAAGCCGATGCCAAGCTGGAGCGTAGTTTACAAAACTTTATAAGCAAAGTAAAAAACTACAATAGCAATAAAATAAACACTCGAACGGCTAGTAACGAAATGTCTTTAGATAGTTCGGAATTTTATGTAGAAGCCGGTATTAATTACCTAAATGCGAGTAATCAAATAACTTATGAAAAACAATATGCAAATGAGCAAATTTTAACTTTAACAAAAAATACAGATGGTACGGTTGATTTCTCTGAAGTAGCTAACATGTATTTAGAGGCACAAAACAAAATAAGTACGTTTTTAAATACGATTTTAGAGGCTGATAAAAAAGTAGCTTTTGTAAATTTAGTAAAACTACCAAATGGAGGCAATGGGGATGTGGAATCCTATAAAATACTAACTTTAGTTATAACACCATGGAATAGTTTAATTTCATATTACAATGGCGGCTCTTGGATTGCTGGTGGAGGGTTAGGTAATTGTTTTGGTGCCGATTTAGGTAGAGATGCAGCTACAGAACTTACCAAAAACGTAACTGCACAAGCCCGTAATTTAGCATTTCAAGTAGAAGGTCATGAATTTTATTATACAAATGTTATATCAACTAAAACACTTGAACACACTGATATTGGTGCTATCGGTAGGTTAATTTTAAGAGGTTGTTCTACTTCAAACACTGTAACGGGTAGCACGGGCCCAAGCATATGTATTAGTCAAGAAACAATGAATGAATATATTCAAAAAGGCTTACAAATTGCTACAAATTGTACCTTGTATACAACAGGTCAAACAAGAGGCAAAATACCCTTTAATTTTTTTTATAAAGTAAATAATTTTAGTTCATCTCTATGGTATGCATACGAACATACAGTAAAAATAACTTATGGTGAATTACATGTTAGGTTAAAAAAAACATCTTCAATGTAATACATACTAAAATTAGCACATCAAGTGATGTTGGTGTGCTAATTTTTAATTACACATTTTAAATCAAAACCATTATGAAATCACTACAATTAATTATTTTATCCTTTATTATTCTTTCTATAACATGTTTTGGACAAAGCACTCATTGGAAATACAAACCACAAAGTATAGTGGATGATTTTTTTACTAAAGCCGTAGAAGATAGTAGTGGAAATGTATTTATAGCGGATTGTTCTAGATTTATGGAAACAGGTACAAAATCAAAATTATATAAATTAAACAAAAATGGGACTACTCAAAAAATAACTGATTTTTTGTTGCAAGAAGACTCTATGTTATATGTATCTAATTTATTTGTATTACCTAACCAAAATATTATGGTTATTGGTGTGTGTGGTATAAACAGCACAGCCTTAAATAAATTATGGGTAAGTGTTTATAATAACCAATTACAAAGGCAATATACTAAATTCTACACCTCTAATTCTTTTGGAAATTATGTTCAATCGCAAAAGATAATAAAAACCTCTAAAAATTCATACGTGGGTTATATAACTTATACTAGCTATAATTTTCAAATCTCTAATGTTAATTTTTTTGAAATTGATAGTATCGGCAATTTAATTCAGCAAAATATTGATGCTAACCCAAATACAAGAACTATACTATCCGATATTATAGAAAATCCAATTACCCATGATTATAAATGCTTTGGAACGCATAGTTCAAGCACTGATGCTATTTTAACTTATAATACCCAATTGCAATTTATCAGTTTTACAGATAATTACATATCAGCTGGCAATGTAGTAAGTGTTAAACATATCAATCCATTCTACTACATCCATGCTTGCACAACAAATAATGATCTTTTAAGATTCACATGGCCTGATTACAAAATAGGGATTTCAAAAATTAGGTCTAAAAAAGATTCTGTTATTTTATATAAATATATAGAAACAGGGTTAACAACTAATTACGATATGCGCACGCAATATGGTGCGGTTGACTTTGTAGACAGCACTAAAATATACATTACTGGCCATGCTGGAAGTTCATTTTTTGGTTATTTGGATAACGCTTTTAAAAACCATTTAGTTTGCGTACAAATGGATAGTCAGTTAAACATAAAGTGGCAAAAATTTATAGGCGGTAATGCTAATTATATGGCTTGGAACAGTTTAGCAACTAAAGATGGTGGCCTACTACTAATGGGAAGTTATATAGATAGCAGTATGGTAAATCAACGTGATGCTTATATGATAAAAATAGGCCCCAATGGTGAGGTATTAAATACTAATGAGTTACCTAAAGGCACACAAGTGTTGAGCTACTTGGTAGGCCCCAACCCGGTGCAAAATATTTTAAACATACAAGGCTTTACGCCCAATACTACCATACATATTGTAAACAGCCTAGGCAAAGTAGTAATGCAGCAGCCCATTACCCAGCAGCAAACGGAGCTTAACCTTAGCCACCTAAGTGCAGGGGTTTATTTTTATAGGTTTAGCAGCCTAAGTGGCTTTATACTACAAAGCGGTAAGCTGGTTAAGGAATAAAAAAAAATGTTTTTACATTATTTTTTTATACATTTAACATGCGCTAAAATTACAGAGCCACCTACACTATCCGATGATGCACCAGTTACAGAGGCTAAACAGTTTATTTTATTGTTTACTCTTAAATAACCTAAGTAAGCAAAGATGATGGCTTCTTTAAAATTAATTATTGTATTATCAGGAATAATAATGGAACTATTTGATGTTTTTCTTATCCTATCAATTAAAAAAGTATTGTTACTACCTCCTCCAGTAATCAAAACTTCTGTTAATTGGTTATTGTTTAAAACAGTTGCAATTTTAATTGCAACATACTCACAAGCTGTTGCTAATAAATTTGAAATACTTTGATTGCTTTGACTAATAAGGGGTAATAGATGCCGTTCAAATAATTCAAAGCCTAACGACGCAAATTTAAAATCTAAGTTAAGTAATTGATTAAGTAATATATCATTTACTTCGCCTTGTTTAGCAATGTCTCCATTATTATCAAAGGGTTTATTAATTTTTACACTTAAATAATTTAACAACATATTTACAAAACAAATATCAAACGCCGTGGTTATATTATTTTTTGTAAAAGATATGTTTGCAATTCCACCTAAGTTTAAACAGGCTTGATATTTAAAAAACAAATCTCTATCTCCTATTGGTACTAAGGGAGCGCCTTGTCCGCCTTTGGCAACATCTAAACTTCTAAAATCATAAATGGTATTAATGCCTGTAGAAGCGCAAATTTGATTGGCATTTCCAATTTGTGTGGAGTATCCATGTAATGGGTTATGAAAAATAGTATGTCCGTGAGTTGCAATATAATCTGCTGTTTCAGCATATTTATTTAAAAAAAAGTTTATTTGTTGTCCAATAAATTTTCCAAAATCTACATCAAGTTTTACAAAACTTTCTGCATTTGCCAAATGTATCCGTTTAAGTTGGTTTGTTAATTCTAATTGGTATGGGATTGTTTCAGCGCATATTAAATTAAAATTTGTAGCTTTATTTTCTGGTTCAAAATTACATAAAGCAAGATCTAGCCCGTCTAATGAGGTTCCACTCATTACCCCTAAAAATGTTTGCAATT
This sequence comes from Bacteroidia bacterium, assembly GCA_031539425.1. Taxonomy (GTDB): domain Bacteria; phylum Bacteroidota; class Bacteroidia; order B-17B0; family Aurantibacillaceae; genus UBA4416. The sequence continues at coordinate 5,196 of JAVKLI010000028.1, read as the reverse complement.
TATTTTTCACAACTAATTTATCAGTTTTTGTACTTGATTTATAAGCCCTATCAGCTTTAGCTTTTCAATATCCCAATTATTTTTTGCTTGAGCGTGCTTGGTATTTTGTTTATACAAATTATAATCACTACTTTTTAAAATGGCTAATATTTGTTGTGCTATATGTTTTGGGTTATGATTTTCTATATAAGTACCTATGTTATAGGTATCAACTGTTTTTTGAAGCTCCGGTAGTTTTGAAGTTAATACGGGTATGCCAGCATTAATGTAATCAAATATTTTATTAGGTAATGAAAATTGATAATTAAGATTAGTGTTTTTATCAATACTTATTCCTAAATCTGCATTACAGGTATATTGGTATAAGGTGTCTGCAGGTAGGGTATTATAAAAAATAACGGCTTCTTCTAAATGTAATTGTTTTACTTGGGCTTTTAAATGAGGTATCACATCACCTTTACCAATAATTAATAATACAATAGGTTCATTTTTTAAATATTGAAAAGCTTCTACCAATTCTTCACTACCTCTATCTATATTGATACCAGTGCCTTGCAGAATAACAATTTTTTTATCTAAAGGTAAATTTAACGCTTCCCTGGTAGGTATTACAGTTTGTTTATGTTGCATGGGCACGTTTCTTACAACCGTAAATTTTACTTTATACAAATTTTCAAAGTAATTTGCAATGCTTTGGTTCACGGTAATACAATATTTTAATTTTGGTATAATTAATTTTTCAAGCCATTGCCAAATTTGTTTTTTTAATTTTCGATGTTGCAATTCTGGCACTTCGCAATATATTTCATGACTATCATACACCAAGGGAACTCTTTTAATTTTAGATGCTAAATAATTAGCCAACAACGTGTCTAAATCATTACTGTACAATAAAGTAGTTTTAGTAAATAACAGTTTAAAAAACAAACACACATTAAAAGCTAGGTAAAACAAAAGTCCTTGTTCAAAAAATAAATTCATTCGCTTGCATTTGTAAACTCTGTGCTGTAATGGTGCAGATTTTTTTTGTTGTCTCCCTATTAAAAGCACCTCAAATCCCATATCATTTAAGGTGGTGCAAATTCTATTTACCCGTTGATCATTTGATAAATCGTTAGTTACAGACACTATTGCTTTTTTTAATAACACCTAAAGTTTATTTTAAAGTAATTTTAATACTGTTTTTAAATTTCAAAATAGCTTGGTATAACTGAGCTTGAGAAGTTTCAGAATTTGACGCTAATTGTTGGATATGTTGTTGAAGGTTGAGTTGGCTTTTAAGTTCTTCTATTAAAGCATGATTTATCCATTGTTGCAGCCATTTTTCATTTTGAAGTTTTCTTTTTTTATCAAAAAAATCATTCAACTTTACATGGTTAATAAATTTATGTATTGATTCTAAAATATCTATAATACCTACATTATTAATGCTTGAACAATTTAAAACAGGCACAATCCAGCCGTTATCATGGGCTTGAAATAAATGTAATACAGAGTTAATATCTTGTTTGGTTTTTTTTGCTAACTGTATATTCTGTCCATCTGTTTTTGTAATAATAATAGCATCGGCCATTTCCATAACCCCACGTTTAATGCCTTGTAAATCATCGCCAGCACCTGCAATTTGAAGTAATAAAAAAATATCTGTTAAATCATGTACCATTACTTCGCTTTGCCCTACGCCTACTGTTTCAATAATGATGTAATTAAATCCTGCTGCTTCGCAAATGCTTATAATATCTTTGGTACACTCCCCTACTCCACCTAAATAGCCAGAACTGGGGCTTGTGCGAATGTAAGCATTTGGGTGTGCTGCTAATTTTTCCATTCGGGTTTTATCACCCAGCACACTTCCTTTATTTAAAGTACTGCTAGGGTCTACTGTTAATACCGCAACACGCTGTCCTTGTTCTACTAATAATCCTCCTAAACTTTCTATAAATGTGCTTTTACCAGCCCCTGGTATGCCCGTAATACCAATGCGTATGGTTGGTTGTTGCGGTACAGAAAGTTTACTTAATAATTGTTGTGCTAATAGCTGATGTTCTTTTTTTTTAGATTCTATAAGGGTAATAGCTTTGCTTATATAAGTTATATCACCTTTTAAAATGCCATTTAAAATATCTTGAATATTGATTGGTAAAGCCACAATATTTAATTCAATCTATTTTGTTTCCATTTAGATTTTTGTGTGGCAGCAGAAGTTGTAATGTTTTTTTGGCTATTAGATTGATTTAATATATAGGCTCCAAACAATGCTAATAATTGCTCTTCTTCCAAAGTAGTTGATTTTTGTAAATATTCTGGTTTAAAATGTTGATTAATAAATCCTGTGTCAAACTTGCCTGATACAAAAGCCTCATGCTTTAAAACAAATTCACAAAATGATAAAGTGGTTTCAATGCCTGATATTTGATAATCATGGATGGCTCTCAACATTTTTTGAATGGCCTCGGTTCTATCTTTTCCATGCACGATCAATTTTGCAATCATCGGATCGTAAAAAATAGGAATTTCCATTCCCTCTTCAAAAGCATCGTCTACACGAACACCTGGGCCAGATGGCACTTTGTATGTTATGAGTTTTCCTATATCTGGTAAAAAATTATTGCATGGATCTTCGGCACAAACTCGCACTTCAATGGAGTGCCCATTAATTTGCAAGTCGTTTTGAGTAAAACTCAATTTTTCATTTCGGGCAATTTTTATTTGTTCCTTAACTAAATCAAGCCCTGTTATCATCTCTGTAACTGGGTGTTCTACTTGAAGTCGAGTGTTCATTTCTAAAAAATAAAACTGCATACCGCTATCTAATAAAAACTCTACAGTGCCAGCACCACTGTAATTACAGGCTTTAGCAACTTGCACGGCACTTTCGCCCATTTTTTTTCGTAATTCGGGCGTTAATATTGATGATGGTGCTTCTTCAATTAATTTTTGATGACGGCGTTGAATACTACATTCTCGTTCAAATAAATACACGCAATTGCCGTGGTTATCAGCCAGCACTTGAATTTCTATATGTCGAGGATTTTTGGCATAACGTTCAATAAATACAGCACCATTGCCAAATGCAGACACGGCTTCGCTAATAGCCAATTGCATCTGCTCTTCTAGCTCCGCTTCTTTTTCTACCAAGCGCATGCCTTTACCGCCGCCACCTGCCGATGCTTTAATTAATAAAGGAAACCCTACTTTTTTAGCTACAGTTACCGCTTCTTTATAATCTGATATAGCTCCGTCGGAGCCTGATATCATTGGCACTTTGTAATTTTTTACAGTGGCTTTGGCGCTTAGCTTATCGCCCATTTTATTCATCGATTCGGCAGAAGGTCCAATAAATATAATGCCAGCCTCTTTTATTTTTTTAGCAAATGCTGCGTTTTCAGACAAAAAACCATAACCAGGATGAACTCCATCAACTTTAAGTTTTTTACAAATTTCTATTATAGCATCGCCTTTTAAATACGATTGATTGCTAGGGGCAGGTCCTACATGAACAGCCTCATCAGCATACCTTATAAAGGGAGCATCTCTATCTGCATCACTAAATATGGCTACCGTTTGTATGCCCATTTCTTTAGCACTTTTCATAATGCGTAAAGCAATTTCTCCTCTATTAGCAATTAAAATTTTATTCATGTTAATGAGATTAGATTAAAGATTAAGAAGAAAAGTAAAACAAATCTACTTGTTTTAGAATGGTAGGGTAATGGTTTTAGAAACCGTTTTGCCTACTTCTAATTTAACTGCTACTGCTGCAGTATATGTTGTTACAACTCCGTTAACAACTCCTTGATAAGTTACATTAACATCAAATATCGCTTCGTTATCAAAAGTGAAATCTATACTTCCGCTTGAACCAGTTACGCCACTTCTTTTAACATCAGCTGAAATCGGTGCATTTGTACCCGTTTTAATAGATGCAAATACACTAACATTTGCTCCAGTTAATGGAACGCTATTTTTATTGGTTGCTTTTAAAGATAATTTGCAAGTAGTATCTGGGGCACAAGAATAAATTAAAAAGAATGAACAGACTATGAAAATAAGTGTAAAAGATTTTGTTTTTTGCATATTTTTTTCTTTATAGATTTTCAAATATAATCATTTTAAGATAATTCAAACTGATAATTCAAACTGATAATTCAAATTCTAACATATTTCAATCTCACTATTGGTGCGTTCTAAAAATTAGTTTTTAGAGATTTGAATAAAAATCGTAGAACTCATTAAAAACGATTTTTGTAATCTGTATCATCAAAAGTACAATATTTTCTCTTTACAACATCATAATTTATCTATCTATCAGTGTATTTAATAGACCTCTTTCATAATTGACTTTATCTAGCTGATAACTTCTTAATTATGATGTTAATCATTGGGCTATGTTTCTAATTTTTAGGCATGAAATGGGAAGACCTAAAAAAACAATTCGTCAGCTGTATTTAAAAGACTAACAGTTATTATTTTTCTTTCCAATGGTCTAGCCACCTTGCGTATGAGTTGTATTCTACAGATTCGTCCCTGCTCCAATCAATTTCAATCTTTTTAGTTGAAGCGTGTTCTACAAGTTTATTTATTGCTTCATTGGTAATTTCAACCTCTCTTGGATTTGTCCCTGCTTTTGGCAATTTGAAATAAAAGGCTTTCCCGTATTTTTTTAAAATTTCTTTTTGCCCTTCTTTAGACAAAAGATACATTGCGCCTTTTCCACCCCAATTTATATGAACAAATAAAATATCACATTCAGGAGAATAATTGTTTATAAATGCTAAAGCCTTTTGAGCATCTACAGTCCAAATTAATTTTACACCAACAACATTTTTATTTGTTACCGTTTTAATTGAAATTGGTTCATCAAAAACAATAACATCAATTTCACTTTCTGTTATTGCTATATCCGTTTTGACATTTTTCTCTCCAAATTTGTAGATGAGAAGTGCGATTACAATGCGCTCTCTCGCTGATCCAATTTCCATCCCTAATTTCCCATCACAAGAGTTATCAATTTCAGCTAACTGAAAAAGAAAAGGGAGTTTTTCCTTTATCTTACGGTGGGTTCTAAAAATTAGTTTTTAGAGGTTTGAATAAAAATCGTAGAACCCATTAAAACGATTTTTATAATCTGTACCATCAAAAGTACAATATTTTTCCTTTACAACATCATAATCTATATATCTATCAGTGTATTTA
>JAVKLI010000027.1:0-19114 GCA_031539425.1 Bacteroidia bacterium | reverse complement strand
AATAAAGCTGAAGAGTGAGGTGTAAACGGATTAGTACTCGTACTAATACCAACATTTTGTGAAAAAATGCAAGTTTGAGTTAGTAAAAAAATAAATAAAAAAAGTTTGGTAGTTATTTTTTGCATGGTAAAAGAAATAAAAAATTAAGTGTAAGTATAAATAAATTAAACATAAAATCATACGCTTTAAGATTTATTTATTAGTCACTTATTGTGTATAAGTACTGTATTTTAAAAATTAAAACTCAGGGTTTTTACCAATGTAGTTAAATGGTGAAATTTTCAAAAGTTCTTGTTTGATTGATTCAGAAACGTTTAAATTACTAATAAATTGGAGTATGGCATCTTTTGTAATAGTGGCATTTTGGCGTGTTAATTCTTTAAGAGCTTCGTAAGGCTTAGGAAAGTTTTCTCGTCGTAAAATAGTTTGAATGGCTTCGGCCACTACAGCCCAATTTTGCTCTAAATCATGTGCAATAGCTGTTTCATTAATAATAAGTTTTTGTAACCCTTTATAAAGGCTTTTAATAGCTATAGTGCTATGCGCAAAAGGCACACCTATGTTTCTTAATACGGTACTATCTGTTAAATCTCTTTGTAAACGTGATATAGGGAGCTTTTCGGCTAAGTGTATCCATAACGCATTGGCTACACCTAGATTTCCTTCTGCATTTTCAAAATCAATAGGATTTACTTTATGTGGCATGGCCGATGAGCCTACTTCATTAGGGTTCAGTTTTTGCTTAAAATAATCTAAACTAATGTACTGCCACATATCTTTTGCCAAATCAATTAAAATAACGTTAATGCGCTTTATAGTGTCGCAGTATTCGGCTAAGCTATCATAATGTTCAATTTGTGTAGTAAACTGACTGCGTTTTAATTTTAACGTGTCGTTTACAAAATCATTGGCAAATTGTATCCAGTTAATATTTGGAAAAGCAATAGCATGAGCATTAAAATTACCAGTAGCACCGCCAAATTTGGCAGCATAGTTTAAATGTGATAGTTTATTTATTTGAGTTGATAAGCGTTCTACAAATACATAAATTTCTTTACCAACGGTAGTTGGCGATGCTGGCTGTCCATGGGTACGAGCCAACATAGGTATATGTTGCCATTGTTTAGCCAGCACTTTTAAATAGGTAATTAAATTTTGAAGTTGGGGTAAGTATTCAAAATAAGTAGCATCTTTTAGCAATAATGGAATTGCTGTATTATTTATATCTTGAGATGTTAGCCCAAAGTGTATAAATTCTAACTGTTTGGTAAGTCCTAAAGCTGTAAATTTATTTTTAATAAAGTACTCTACTGCCTTAATATCATGGTTGGTAGTTTTTTCTATTTCTTTTATTTGTAAAGCATCTTGAAGAGAAAATTGTGTGGCAATGTTTAAAACACTTTCAGCTTGCACATTTAACAGAGGTGGTAGCTGTGGTAGATTTAACTTTGTAAGTGTAATAAAATACTCAATTTCAACTTTTACACGGTATTTAAGTAATCCGTATTCTGAAAAATAAGATGCCAAGGCTTCATTTTGCTTTCTATATCTGCCATCTATAGGCGATAGGGCTGTGAGCTCTTGTAATTCCATATAAAATATAATTATACGTTGCTGCTATATTTTTGCGTAAACTCTTCTATTTTTTTCATCATCTCTACAGAGCCTAAATATAAAGGCGTGCGCTGGTGCAACTCTTTTAAATCAATATTCATAATTCGTGTAACGCCATCTGTAGCTAGGCCTCCAGCTTGCTCTACAACAAAGGCTAAAGGGTTACATTCGTAAAGTAATCTTAGCTTGCCTTTTGGAGATTTGGTAGTTTTGGGGTAAATATAAATACCCCCTGTAATTAAATTACGGTGAATATCTGCTACTCCAGATCCTATATATCTGCTAGAAAACGGCCTATTTGTGGTTACATCTTCTTCTTGACAATATTTAATGTACTTTTTTACACTTTCAGGAAAATGTAAATAGTTACCTTCATTAATAGAATAGGTTTTACCACTACTTGGCATGGTCATATTTGGATGAGACAAACAAAATTCGCCAATGCTAGGGTCTAGCGTAAAACCATTAACGCCTTTACCCGTAGTGTATACCATCATGGCAGATGAACCATATATAATATAACCAGCAGCTACTTGCTCTGTGCCGCGTTGCATAAAATCTTCTAACTGCCCAGGGCCAGTTAAAGATAAACGTCTGTAAATAGAAAAAATAGTTCCAATAGATACATTTACATCAATATTAGAAGAGCCATCTAGTGGATCCATCGCCACCACATATTTGGCATTTTTTGATACCTCGCTGTCACATAGAATAATGTTTTCGTTTTCTTCGCTAGCAATGGCGCAGCATTCTCCACCCGCTTTGAGTGCTGCTATAAATTGGTCGTTTGCAAATACATCTAATTTTTTTACCCTTTCGCCTTGCACATTGGTTTCTCCAGTTTCACCTAGTATTTCTACTAAACCCGCTTTAGATACTTCTCGGTTTACAATTTTTGCTGCAATAGCAATATCTTGTAACAGGTGTGATAATTCACCTTTAGCAAATGGAAAATCATTTTGTTTTTCTATAATAAATTGTCCTAATGTTTTTGCTGTCATAAAATTGGTTTCATTATTAAATTTAAAAAGCCACCTTTATATAAGGTGGCTAAGTAGCCCGTACGGGAATCGAACCCGTGTTTCGTCCGTGAAAGGGACGCGTCCTAACCCCTAGACGAACGGGCCTTGTTTTTTGAGAATACAAATGTACACTATTTTTTAATACATCTATAAAATAGATTATTTCTTTTATTTCTAGACTTAAAAGCGGTTATTTTTTTACACAGTATTGATTTTACTACAGCTAAAGGGGGTAACTTTTTAACAAAAGGTCTATTTTATTAACAAAACGGGGTATATGTGCGCATCATAATCACGAAACATACTATAATTGCAGTATAATTTTAACCTTAAAAAAAACAACTATGAACAAAGCTGAATTAATTGATGCAATTGCTGCAACTACAAAATCTACAAAAGCTGATGCTGGTCGTGCATTAGACGCTACTATTGAAGCAGTTGCTAAAGCGCTTAAAAAAGGAGATCGTATATCTTTAATCGGATTTGGATCTTTTTCAGTAGCTAAACGTGCTGCAAGAATGGGGCGTAACCCTCAAACTGGCAAAGAAATTAAAATTGCTGCTAAAAAAGTAGTTAAATTTAAAGCTGGTGCTGAATTAGCTGGAAACGTTAACAAAGGAAAATAATTTTCTTTATTTAATTTTAAATCGCCTCTATTTAAATAATGGAGGCGATTTTTTTGTTATAAATTATATCTATGAACATTTTATTTCAACCCTTAGTTTTGACTTTAATTACTTTAGGTGTCAATACATTTGCTCAAGATGACATTAAACCTCCTAGTAACACCAATAAAAAACAAAATAATACCAATTCTTATTCAAATAACCTATTTTATGGCAGCGGCGTAGGCGCAAGTTTTGGAAGTATCACTCAAATAAATTTACAACCTTACTTGGGTTATAAAATATTCAATAATTTTAATATAGCAGCTGGCGTTACCTATCACTATATTAGTGTAAATACTACATTAATTAACTATTCTCAGTCTGTTTATGGGTTTAATGCTTTTGCAAGATTTAATGTAGTTGAAAATATTTTTATACACGCTGGTTACGATTTACTAAACGTGCTTAATTATACAACAACACCCTTTACACGCAAATGGCTAGATATTTACACTTTAGGGGTTGGGTATTCATCCTATATTAGTGATAAAATAAGTATTACAGCTACCTACTATTACAACTTTACAAATAGCATGTTAAATCCATACCCTAATCCTAATATTCAAATAGGGTTTAATGTTGGGTTATAGCAATACCAAATAATTTATTATTGATATATTTACCAACTAATTTTTTAACTATGAAAACCCTTGTCGATGGATTTCCGGTTCAACTTCAAAAAGCATTAGAAGTTGCTAGTGCTTCAACCTTAACTAAAAAGCATGATATTCAAAATATTGTAGTTTCGGGCTTAGGAGGCTCTGGTATTGGTGGCAGCATTTTAGCTGAAACTGTTTTATTTGATTGCATAGTACCAATAACCATAAATAAAAATTATTTCTTACCATCGTTTGCTAACAAAAATACTTTAGTTATCATCTCTTCCTATAGCGGAAATACTGAAGAAACATTACACGCCATGGAAATGGCTATAAATCAAAAATGTCAAATAGTATGTATTACTAGCGGCGGTCAAGTAGCCGAACTAGCCAAACAACATAACTTGGATTTAATTATTATTCCTGGTGGACAGCCGCCGCGATCTTCTGCTGGTTATTCATTAGTGCAACTATTTCATATAGTCCAATTTAATGATTTAGTTAAAGAAAATTATTTAGCTCAAATTTCACAATCTATAACATTGTTAAATAATTCAAAAAAAGATATTCAACAAGAAGCTCAAATTATTGCCAAAAAACTAACAAACAAATTGCCTGTAATTTATTCATTAGGGCAAACTGAGGGTGTGGTGGTTAGATTAAGGCAACAAATAAACGAAAACAGCAAAATGCTTTGTTGGCACCATGTATTGCCAGAAATGAACCATAATGAATTAGTAGGCTGGACAGAGAAAAACAATAATTTAATTGTGATAGTTTTTAAAACCTCTTTTGATTACAACCGCACTGAAGGACGCTACCAAATATGCAAGCCTATTTTTGAAAAATTTAGTTCAGACGTTATTGAAATTACGGCACAAGGCAAAACGCTACTAGAACAAAATATTTATTTAATACACATAGGCGATTGGATATCTTGCTATATAGCAGACAATAAAAATATTGATGCTACAGAAGTTAATATTATCAATCACTTAAAAGAATCGTTAAGTAAGTTAAAATAACATTAACATGCCCACCATTTTATTTTCAGATATGGGCATTATAGATTACCAATTGGCTTGGGATTATCAAGAAAAATTGTTGCAAAAAAATGTAACCACTAAACTTGAAAATAAAAATAATCCAATCCCTGTTAGTATTCCTAACTATTTACTGTTTGTAGAACATCCACATGTTTACACCATTGGTAAAAGCGGTAATACCAGCCATTTATTATTAAATGACACGGAATTAAAAACACATAGCGCTACCTTTTATACTACCAACAGAGGCGGAGATATTACTTACCATGGCCCAGGGCAAATTGTGGGTTACCCAATTTTAGATTTAGAACAATTTAATACAGATATTAATTGGTATTTAAGAAGTTTGGAAGAAGTAATTATTTTAACTCTTGCCAACTATGGCATTAAAAGCGAAAGAAGCAGAGGCGAAACAGGCGTATGGATTGACGTGAACACAAGCAAAGCCCGGAAAATTTGTGCCTTTGGTATTAAATGCAGTAGATGGATTACCATGCACGGATGGGGCTTTAACGTTAACAGTAATTTAAATTATTTTAATAATATCATACCATGTGGTATACAAAACAAAAGCGTTACAAGTATGCAGGAAGAGTTAGGAGAAGAGGTAGATATTGCAGAAGTAAAACAAAAACTATTAACGCATTTTAGCACTATTTTTAATTGTTCTTTTCAGTCTTATTCCAAAACAATTATTTAAAAAAATTGAAAAACCTTAAAGTATATAAATCGTCTGCTGGTAGCGGTAAAACATACACGCTGGTAAAAAACTATTTATGTATCGCTTTATCCAATCCAGATAAAATACACTATACATTTAAGCACATTTTGGCTATAACCTTTACCAACATGGCTGCCGTTGAAATGAAAAACAGGGTTTTAAAAACATTGAAAGAAATTGTATTAAGTAATGAATTAGACAAAATACATATGGCATCCAATTTATGTGATGAGTTACAAATATCTCCGCAAGAATTAAAACTAAGTTGCCAACAATTATTAAACTGCATTTTACATAACTATTCTGACTTATCTATTTCTACTATAGATAAATTTACATTTGGTATTGTTAAAACATTTGCTCATGATTTAAATTTACCCATTCAATTTAATGTAGAATTAAATGAAAAAGTAGTATATGAAAAAGTAGTTTCGCTTTTAATAGATGAAATTGGAGTAAGCGAAGAGATTACCAATTTTTTATCACAATTTATAATTAGTAATTTAAAAAAGAATGAAAGTTGGCAAATTGAAAACTCATTACTTAAAATTATTTCATTAACTGGTAAAGAAAACATGAACCAGCAATTAGACCAGTTTTCTAAAATACCTTTAAATCATTTTTTAGACATAGAAAAAAACATTACTCATAATATTAATAATTACGTTACTCAATTAAGTAATGATGCAAATAAAGCGCTCACATTACTTACAAAAAATCATATTACAGAAGAGCACTTATACCAAGGTAAAAAAGGCGTGTTTGGGTTACTTAAAAAATTAGAAAACTTAGAAGATCATGCTAAAGAATTATATACTGTTAACGAATTATTTAACACATATGTAACAGCATCTATTGAACAAAATAAATGGGCAAGTAGCAAGGCTGATGATGAGACCATAGCAACATTAAATGGTTTAACGCATGAATTATCACTAATTTTAAATGACATTAAACAATATCAAACTGAACACTTTGAAAAAATAATACTATACCAAATTATTCAAAAAAATATTTATTCTATTGGCATATTACATGAACTAACGGATATACTGAAGCAATATAAGCAAGATGAAGAAAAAGTGTTTATTTCAGAATTTAATATTAAAATATCAGAATTAATAAAAAATGAACCGACACCTTTTATTTATGAAAAAATTGGAAACAGATATAAACACTTTTTAATAGATGAATTTCAAGATACCTCTACCCTACAATGGCTTAATTTATTGCCATTAATAGACGATTCGTTAAGTAATGGAAACATCAACTTAATAGTAGGCGACGCCAAACAATCTATATACAGATGGCGCAATGCCAATGTAAATCAGTTTGCAAAACTACCGCTACTAGACATCTCTCAAGAACAAAAATCATTAATTGATATTGCAAGAGAAAAAAAAATGATTGAAAATTTTGATTTACAAAATTTAAACACCAACTATAGAAGCACTGGTACTATTATCAATTTTAACAACCAACTATTTAATTATTTAAAACATCATTTTTTATCTTCGCAAAATGTTGGTATTTATGAAAACCATGAACAATTAGTGTCAAAAAACAATTTAAATGAAGGCTATGTTCAAGTGCAATTTTTTGATTCAGCATTTAATGATGCGTTATTTGAAACACAAATTATACACCCTATTGAGCAAGCCCTAAAAGATGGCTATACTTATAAAGACATTTGCATTATTGTAAGAAAAAATAATATCGGATCAGAAATTGCAAATTATTTATTATCACGTCAATACCCTGTAATTACAAGTGAATCACTGCTATTAAAAAATGCCAAAGAAGTTAAAACAATTATTTGTGTTTTAAGTTTATTGCTAAACCAAAAAGATGAAATTGCAGCAGCAACTATAATAAATTTTTTACATCAAATTAAAATTATTAATGATGATAACCTTTATAAATATTTAAAACAAATAAAACAAACACCAATCAACATATTCACAATTATTGACGAATTAAATTTATCTAAAAATAGCATTAACGCTAATAATCAAAATGTATTTGAAACCTGCGTTAATGTTATAGAAGTTTTAAAATTACATGAGCATAACCCTTTATATATTCAGTTTTTTTTAGATGAAGTGCTAGAATTTACAAACGACTATTCGCCTCATATTTTTCAGTTTTTATTATGGTGGGAAAATAAAAGCAATACCGCTTCTGCTATTATTCCTAGTGGTGTAAACGCCATAAATATTATGACCATACATAAAAGTAAAGGATTAGAATTTCCGGTTATAATTGTACCTATTAGCAAACCTAAAACAAATTCGGATGAATTTATTTGCCGTCCATTACAAAATACAGAACTTAATTTACCATTGATATTATTGCCAGTGAGTAAAAAACCAAAAGACACCATTTATAAATCAGACATTGAACAAGAAAATGAAGGTAAAGATTTAGATGATTTAAATATACTATACGTGGCGTTTACAAGGGCCATTGATCGACTATATATTAGTTGCGTTGGCGCTTCATTTAAAGAAGATACAACATCAAATAACCTAAATCAATTGATGTATCAATATTTTAAACTACAGCCTGAATTTAACAATGAATTAAAAAAATACCAAAATGGTAGTTTAAAAAAACAGGCGCAATCACACCCTGCAAATGAAATAATACCTATAAATTCTAATGGTGGCTTGGCAACCTTGCAATTTAACACTTCTGTAGATATCATTAAAATTAAACAACCAGAATTAGAATTACCCCATCAAACAACAGCTTTAGAAAGAGGCATTATTATTCATAATATGCTTGCATCATTAAATTCTATAGAAGATTTTGAAACAATATTTAATTCAAATGAAGCGCTATTATCACATGGCGATTACGAAAATATTAAGATAAATATTAAAAACATATTGCAATCTTCAATAGTATCTGAATACTATAAAAGTGGCCTTACTGTAAAAAATGAATACAGCATACTTACACATAACGGCTATGTGATGCGCCCTGATAGACTTGTGTTGATTGATAACAAAGCAATTATAATTGATTACAAATCGGGTAATCAAACCGAAAAAAAATATTACAACCAAATGAATGCGTACAAAAGTGCCATGTTCGATTTAGGGTATCAATTTGTAGAACAATATTTAATATATGTAGATACTTTTAGTGTGATTTCAATACATTAAATATATAATGAAGCAATTTTTTCAAAATATCAATCAAATAGAGTACTCTAAAAAATATATTGCTTTTATTCTATTATTAATTGTTGTGTTTATTACCTGCCAAAATTTAGTATTAGGTAAAGCGTTTTATAATAATTACTTAATTTTTAAATATTCCTTTTATAATTTAATATGCAACAATAACTTATATGTTCATTATCCAAATTATTATGGTGATTTATATAAATACAGCCCCACGTTTGCATTAGGAATGTTTCCTTTTTATTATTTACCAAATGCCGTGGGTATTTTTTTATGGGATATTTTAAATGTGAGTGTGTTTTTTATAGCTTGTATAAAATTAAAATCTATAAACTATACTAATGCTGGATTACTACTTTTATTGTCACTTTTTGAATTATTTCCGTCTACACAAAACTCTCAAAGCAATGTTTTAATTTTAGGATTAAGCATTTTGACGTTTATTAATTTTGAAAAAAACAAGCCATTTTTAGCCATATTGTTTATTGTAATTGGAATTTACATTAAACTATTTTCTTTAATTACCTGTGTGTTAATATTAGTGTATCCTCAAAAATTAAAAAACATCCTTTATTTTATAATTCTAATGCTGGGATTTGCCCTAATACCCTTATGCGTTATAAACCCAATAGAATTATACACTCAATACTTAAATTGGATTAAACTTTTAATGAATGACCATGCCGCATCTGTTGGGTTTAGTATTTATCAATACCCAGCCTTTTTATTTCCAAATGCACCATTTAAGCTATACACATTACTTACTGGTTTAGTTTTACTTTTTGTACCTTTCATTAAATACAAAAATTTTGCAAATCAACATTACAGACATTCTTATTTTTGTTTTGTTTTAATTTGGACCATTATATTTAACCACCGTGCCGAATCGCCTACGTTTATTATAGCCTTATTTGCTTGCTTGTTTTGGTTACTTAGTTTTAAAAATACGGTTAAGCGTAGTACCATCATTGGAATTGTTTGTATATTCACGTCTATATGGACAACAGACATTATGCCCTTAAGTGTTAGAGGCAATGAATCAATAGTGTGTATTGCCAAACCATTTGTAAGCATTCTTTTATTTTGGATAATTTTAGCTTCATTTTTTTGCAAAAAATATAGATTGGCAATGGAATTATAAAAATTAAAAAAACATTTGATGCTTAAAAATAAGATGTTATATTTGCATCCCTAAAATTCGGGAGATTAGCTCAGCTGGTTCAGAGCATCTGCCTTACAAGCAGAGGGTCACAGGTTCGAACCCTGTATCTCCCACAATTCCAAACAAAAAAAAGCGAAACAATTGTTTCGCTTTTTTTATGTTTTACACCTGCATTTTTTGTTTTATTGTCAATATTTTATTTATAACCATTGAATTACAATTTAATCATACAATAGGTCATTTTTACAATTTATAGTTTAAAATTGCTCAAATAAAGTTCAGCCTACAGAAAAATCGCATCCTTCTACTTCTATATTTTTTTGCCATTATTTAAAACGAATCAATATCAGCTGTTTTTACCCAGCCTTCATTGCCATTTTCTAATTTAATATTAGTCCAGTGCATGTTGGAGTTTAAAAGACGTACTTTGGTGCCATCATGTAAATTATATTTAGATGCAGCTGTATTGGTAGGCTCTTCATATACTTTAGTTTCAGAAACCGTTATAATGGCAAATTTAATTTTGGTTTTATTTACAGAGGCGATATAGCCCAATCCAAGGGTAATCAAAAATAAAAAGAAACAGCTAAAGGAAGTAAACAAAAAGAATTTTTGAAGTTTTAATTTTTGGAATATTTTAAAACAAATAAATGTTATACAACTTGCCAATAAAAACAAGACATTTAGCCACATCCACACTTTGGTAGACATTAAATTGACAACATGGTTTTTAAACAATTGATAAATAAAGTTTTCTTTGGATTCAATTTTATCAATTGTTTTTTCTTGAGCAATATTTAAGTTATGGTTAATCTCTTCATTATTAGGTTCGAGTTTATTGGCCATTTCATAGCAAAAAATAGCTTTACCAATTTTGTTTTGTTTAAAATAGGCATTACCTAAATTAAAATAGAGTTTATATGAGCTATATCCATTTTGAATAATGGTTTCATAGCATCTAGCTGCATCGGCATATTGTTTATTATTATAACTTTTTTCTGCTTTTAATATCAGCTCTTTATTAGCAAAAATAGATGTGTTAAATATTAAAAATATACTAAGGGTATTAAAAAAATATTTCATAGGGTGTTATGCTTTTTTTAATTGTGATTCTATTTTAGATATCAACGTAAGTGCATCTTGATAGGTGTTTTGTAAATCAATTTTTTCTTTTCCTTGATTTGAATACTTTACCATTTCGCAATTACTAATAATATCTATAAAATTCTGAACTGTATCGTGTTGTATGCCTTTTGTAATAAATAGTTCTATTGTTTTTTGTTGTGATAAATCGGTAATTGATAACGAAAATTTATGTGTAATATAAAGGTGTAATGCTTTTAATATTTCCGCGAAAAATAAATCGGCATTATTTTGTTCCATCATTTTTTTAGCGTTAAATAACTGTTGGTGGGCCACTTTAGAAGCCTTGCGTTCATTTACCTTACTAATATCTTTATTATTATTTTTATAAATAGTTAATGCTATTAAACTTCCTATAAATAAAAATATAATTAATAATAAACTTGTTATATGTGATGAAGAAAAAAACAATTCATTAGATTTTAATTGCAAATTCAAATCGTCTAAAAAAATGTATCTAATATCTTGGG
The DNA here is from genome assembly GCA_031539425.1 of Bacteroidia bacterium. GTDB lineage: Bacteria > Bacteroidota > Bacteroidia > B-17B0 > Aurantibacillaceae > UBA4416. Next base: position 7,478 of record JAVKLI010000027.1, on the reverse strand, counting down.
CTGTTTCTGAAATTTCATTTTTTGTCGCTGCTCCAGATACTTCGTTTTGATTACCACTTCCAGGTAGTACTAATATTTTAAATTCAGGTATAGAAATAGTATTATATTTTTGAGTAGTAGGGTTAAAATAACTAAAGGCTACATTTTTAATAACAAATTCTCCTTTTTCACGTGGTATAATTAAATATTCAAATGTTTTAGTGCCAGATACGCCATCGTTTGAATTAATATTTTCTGTTATTTTTGGTTCAAATATTTCAAATGATGAAGGTAGGTTTAAATTAATTGGCTCTACTAATTTAATATTACCACTTCCTGAAATTGTTAGTTTTAAAGTAATGGCTTCATTTGCTTTAATTTTATTATGATTTATATCTATTTTTGCCGAAAAATTACCCACAGCGCCGTTAAATTCGAGTGGTTTATTTGCAATAGGTAACTCTTGAATATTTACATTTACAAGCTTACTTTTTACAGCAACCACCGCATCTTCAAATCCGCCACCAAAAAACTGTTCAAACAAGTCTCTTGGTTGTCTACTCGATTGACGCCTTACAACACACTCTAATGTAATTGGCTCTATAGAAATTTGCCCTACTTGTTGTGGAAATAAATAAACTGTATGATATGTGGCAACATAATAGGTTAACCCATTTATTGTTTCTTGATGTAATTCTATTTGCTTTGAATTGTTTTGTGTTTGAGACCAAAACCCATTGTATGATGGAAACTCTACTTTTTGAAAACCTCTTAAATCTAAACGAGAGTATACCTTTTGGGTTAAAATAATTTGTTCGCCCAAGTAAGCGTTGCTTTTATTAACAAATGATTTTACAAATAAATCTTGCCCGTTACTTTCTTTTATATTTTGTTTTTGATTGCCTGTATTTCCAACAGCTGTAGCTCCGCTGCCTGCACCAACTTTTACAACTTCTATGGTAATAGGTTTTGTTTCTAATTTTGAATTACCACTCTTTACACTAGCTGCACCTATAGTTATAGCGCCTGTGTGCTTAGCCGTTAAAAAAATAGAGATGGTGGTTGCTTGTGAGTTAACTCCATTAACACTAGAGAAGCTATTACTTTGATTAGGCCCACCTACTATATTAAAATCTGCATCAAGTGATGGTAAAGTAACATTACCCCCTGTACCAGACAATACAAATGAAATAGTAAACGGTTCGTTTACTTCAACTTTATTTTTACTTACAGAGGCAACAAAACTAGGGTTTTGAGAATAAACTAACCCACTAACAAATAAAATAAAATAGAAAATGATATTTTGATTTTTTTTCATGTTACCAATCTTTTTCAATTTGTTTTTGATCGCCACTCATTGCTTTTTTCTTAGCTCCTTGTTTCTTTTTATCTTCATTCATTACAGCTTTTAGCATTTTTTCTGCTTGTTCTTTACTCATTTTCTGTTGCTGCTGCTGCTTTTGCTGATCTTGTTTTTGATCCTGTTTTTTTTGTTTGTCTTGTTTTTGCTGTTCTTTTTTGTCTTGTTTTTGTTGCTGTTGATTTTGTTTTTGTTGCTGTTGATTTTTTTTGTCTTGTTCTTTTTTTAATCGTTGTGCAAAAGCTAAATTGTATCTCGTATCTTCATCATTAGGGTTTACCTTTAAAGCCTTTTTATACCCATAAATAGCGTCTTCTAACTGGCCTTGAAATAATTTAGAGTTACCATAATTATGCCATGCTTTATGAATGGTATCTGGGTTAGAAACAGATTTAGCTACAATTTCAAATTGCTCTGCAGCTTGTTCAAATACTAAACTTGCGGCCGAATCTTTAGTTATTTTTTTATTTGGAACAGGTATTTTACCTGTTTTAATGTTGTAAGCCATTTTGTATAAAGCATCTCCTAAATTAAAATTAGCTTTGTAATAATCAGCTGTAGTTTTAGTTACATTTTTTAAAATTGATGCGGCAGAAATGTAATCTCCATTAGCATATTTTTTATACGAATCATGAGTTAATTTTTTATACTCTTGTCCATAACATACCATGTTAATAAATACAAATAATAAATTAAGTATGATATATCGTTTACTTTTTTGCATTACCAAATACATTTAATTTTCTAATAATTTTATTGTAACGCTCTGTTAAAAGGGATTCTATCAGCAATAATAATAAGGCAACGGCTAAAAACCACTGGTATTGATTTTCATATTCAGAAAAGGTTTTGGTTTCGATAAGTTTTTTTTCAAGCTGGTTTAAACTTTTTAAAATCGATTCAAGCCCCAAATCTCTATTTGTTGCTTTTACATAAGTACCTTTACCTATAAAGGCTATTTCTTTTAATATTTTAGAATCTAGTTTAGTAACTACAGTGTTGCCGCTTCTGTCTTTTTTAAAACCATTCATACTACCATTAACATAGTTAGGGATTGGCACGCCTTCTTCCGATCCCATGCCAATAGTATGAATGATGATGTTTTTATTAACTGATTCTTTAGCTGCTGATATAGCGCTTTCTTCAGCCTCTTCATTGTTTTCTCCGTCTGTAATTATAATTATGGCTTTACTTTTTGTATTGTCTTTATCCGAAAAACATTCAGATGCTTTATTAATAGCGTCTGCAATATTTGTGCCTTGTATAGGCATCATACGAGGGTCTATGCTATTTAAAAAGAGTTTGGCGGCTCCATAATCAACCGTAATTGGCAATTGTACGTAGGCTTCACCAGCAAATACTACAATTCCTATTCTATCTCCCTTAAGTTTATTTACCATTGTTTCTATGGCTAACTTTGCTCTTTCTAGTCTATTTGGTGATAAATCTCTTGCCAGCATGGAATTAGAAACATCTAAACATAAAATTAAATCTGCACCATCTCTTTCTGCCTTTTTTAATTTTGAACCCGTTTGCAAATTAGCCAAACCTAATATTAAAAACAGTAATGCTGTTGTAAACAAAATAAATTTTAAAGTCTTTTTATGAATGGATACCTCGGGCATTATAGATTTTAATAAATGGCTATTAACAAATAATGCTAAATTTTTACGGTATTGTGTTTTGTAAAACCAATACACAAGTACTATTATAGGTATCAATAAGAGGGCATATAAGCAATATGTGTTTTCGAATAAATACATTATGGAATAGTTTTAAAAACAAACATTTTTAATATAAATTCTAATATCAAACAGAAAAAAGAAATGCAGGCAAACGGAAAAAACCAATCTTGTTTGTTTGTAAAATTCTGTTCTTTAATAATATTTTTTTCCAGCTTATCAATTTCTTGATAAGTTTTATCTAAACTTTCTCTATCGGTAGCTCTAAAATATTTACCACCTGTTAGGGTGCTAATTTGAGTCATGGTAGCGTCATCTATATCAACATCTGCATAATCGTATTGCAATTCGCCATTAGGGTACATGGCTACCGGCTGTAAAGCCTGTCCTTTAGAACCAACACCAATACAGTACACCCTAATGCCAAATGTTTTAGCAATTTCGGCTGCGGTTAATGGGGCAATTTCACCTGTATTGTTTTTTCCATCCGAAATAAGCACTACCACTTTACTTTTAGATTTACTTTCTTTAATACGAGCTATACCGCTTGCTAAGCCTAATCCAATAGCGGTGCCTTGATCTAATGATCCTGCTTTAATATCGAGTAGTAAGTTTTTAATTATTTTATGATCTGTTGTTAGTGGGCACTGTGTAAAAGCTTGCCCTCCAAATATGACTAATCCGATTTTATCATTTGGTCGTGCATCAATAAAATCAGATAATACAGATTTTGCGCTTTCTAAACGGTTTGGATTAAAATCTTTTGCCAACATGGATAAGGACACGTCTAAACTAATAACGATATCAATTCCTTCTGTTTGTGAGGTTTTCCAACTATTGCTAGATTGTGGGCGAGCTAAGGCAACTATTAATCCTGTTAAAGCTAACATTCTTAAAACAAAAAGTGAATGCTGAAATTTAGCTTTATATGTTTGGGTTATATTTTTTAATAAGTAAAATGAAGAATAATTAATATTGCCTTGTAGCTTATTAAATTTAAATACATAACGTAATATTAAAAGTGGAATAAGCACTAGCAACCAAAACCAGTATTTTTCGACAAAATAAATATTTGAAAAATAGTTAAACATATTTATTAATTTCTATTAAGTAGCTCTTCATCACGTAAGGTGTTATTTACAAAACTGATAGCATTTTCTAGTGTTATTGAGTGCTCTGCTTCTATTGGAATTTGTTTTGCAAATTTTACAAAATCAGCTAATTGTAGTATTTGCATCAGTTTTGCTTTACTATCGCTATCTATTACTTGGGGTTTAAATATTTTTAAAATCTCGTCTGTAGTAAGCTCTAAAGCTGGCACTTTAAATCGGCCTTCTATGTATAATCTTATTGCATCGGTTATTTCAGAATAATATTCTTTTATTTTATTATGCTTCCAAATAGCTTCTTGTTTTATTTTTTCTAATTGTTCAAGCGCTATTATATGAGGTGGTATTTTTTGGGTTTCGGGTACAATAGGTTTTGGTTTGTTTTTTTGATAACGTTGGTATAAATAAAAAATAATACCTCCAGTTATGATACATATTAAAAATCCATACGCATAATTTAAGTACCATCTCCAGTCAAATGGCTCATCAAATGGGCCTTTAATATCTTTTACAGATGCTGCATTGGTATTTGTAGGTACAGAGTTTACATATAAATTTAACGGTTGGGATTGTTTAAAATTTGTAGTATCGTTATTTAAAATAAACTTAAATGGTTTTATAATATAAGCCCCTGAATCAAAACAAGTAATGACTAATTGTCTGTTTTGGGTTATTTCATAAGGTAAATTTGGGTTTTCTATAACTGTATCAATTTTTGATATTGACACAATTTCTATTTCTTTTTTTAGTGTATCTTCTAATGCAGGCCAATCAAACGTATCTGTTTTTAATTTCTTTTTGTTATACTTTACTTTAAGTTTAATTTTTGTTTGCTCACCTATTTTAATTGAATTTTTTTCAATATTAGCATAAACTTCTATTTGAGCATAAGTTGCATTTAATAGTAACACTAAACTTGCTGTTAGTGTAATTATGTTACACTTAGGTATAGGAATATTTAAATTAAAACGCATTGTGTTTTATCGTTTTTTAAATAAGGTCATTAATGGTTTTAAGTAGCCTTCACTTGTGTTGATGATGGTATAATCTACTCCACTTTTAGAAAAAGTGTCTTTTAAATTACTATCATATTGCAGTTTGTTTTGTAAAAATTGATTGCGTACAGCTTCGTTATTTGTATCTAACCAATAATAAGAGCCGGTTTCATTATCTTGTAATTTTACTAATCCAATTTTTGGAAATTCTGTTTCGTGTTTGTCACTAATTTTTAAAGCTACCACATCATGACGTTTGTTAATTATTTTAAGCGCATCGGTATAGTTTTCGTTGGTATAAAAATCGGATATTAAAAACACAACGCTTTTTTTCTTAATAACATTGGTAAGGTACTGCAAGGCTTGTGCTATATTAGTTAGTTTGCTTGTTGGTTCAAAGTTAATGAGTTCGCGTATAATGCGTAGGATATGTGATTTTCCTTTTTTTGGAGGAATAAATTTTTCTATTTTATCAGTAAAAAAAATTACCCCTATTTTATCATTATTTTGAGTAGCCGAAAAAGCCACTACGGCAGAAAGCTCTGTAATTAAATCTTTTTTGAGTTGCTCTTGAGTTCCAAAATTGCCGCTGGCACTCATATCTATCAGTAACATTACGGTAAGCTCTCGCTCTTCTTCAAATACTTTAACATAAGGCGCACGCATACGAGCCGTAACATTCCAATCTATAGAACGCATGTCATCGCCTATTGAATACTCACGCACCTCACTAAAAGCCATACCTCGCCCTTTAAAGGCTGAATGGTATTCGCCTGCAAATACATTAGAACTCAAACGCTTGGTTTTGATTTCTATTTTGCGAACTTTTTTTAGTAACTCGGAGGTTTCCATGCTATGGTTTGTAAAGCCTGTTTTTATTACTATTACGGAACTTCAACTACATTTAATAACTCGGTAATGATATATTCTGTTGTAACATTTTCAGCTTCGGCTTCATAACTCAAACCTATTCTGTGGCGCATTACATCGTGACACACGGCTCTTACATCTTCTGGAATAACATAACCACGGCGTTTAATAAAGGCGTAGGCTTTAGCTGCTAAGGCTAAGTTAATGCTAGCTCTTGGCGAGCCCCCATAGGAAATAAGCGAAGCAAATTTTTCTAATTTATTATCTTTAGGAAATCTGGTAGCAAAAACAATATCTACAATGTAACGTTCGATTTTTTCATCTATGTACACTGTTTTCACTATCTCTCTTGCTTTTACAATGTCTTCTGGCTTTAAAATAACATTAGGGGTTTGCATGCCTTCTTTTGAAATATTTGCTGAAATAATTTTACGCTCCTCTTCTTTATTTGGATAACCAATCACAACTTTTAGCATAAAACGGTCCATTTGGGCTTCTGGTAATGGATACGTGCCCTCTTGATCAATAGGGTTTTGAGTAGCTAATACTAAAAAAGGATTTGGCAATTTAAAAGTTTGATCGCCAATGGTTACTTGACGTTCCTGCATGGCTTCTAATAAAGCTGACTGTACCTTAGCGGGGGCTCTGTTAATTTCGTCGGCTAATACAAAATTTGCAAAAATGGGCCCTTTCTTGATAGTGAATTGTTCTTGCTTTTGTGCATATATCATAGTTCCAATAACGTCGGCAGGCAACAAATCAGGGGTAAACTGTACTCTATTAAACTGGGCATCAACACATTTAGCAAGAGTATTGATGGCAAGTGTTTTAGCTAAACCTGGCACACCTTCTAATAAAATGTGTCCATTACTTAACATGCCTATGAGCAGCCTATCCACCATTTGGTGTTGACCCACAATTACTTTATTCATTTCGGTGCTTAACGCATCCACAAATGAACTTTCTAACTGTATTTTTTCGTTTAATTCTCTAATATCTATAGCCATTTTGCAGTTTTTTAAAATATAACTGCAAAGCTAATTTTGTCTTAATTGTGTTGATACACAAGGCTGTTAAAATATGTTAATAGTATTGCTTAATCTGAAATTGAAAAAACATTTTAAAAATTAAATAAAAGTGTACTCTGTAAAGAAAGTTTTTAAATGCTTGTGCTCAAAAATTTGATAGCCTAAATGTTTTCTCAGCTTCAAAAAGTTGTTGGGTATTATTTTGAGAGTGTGCTTGTTATAGATTAAAAAAATAGATGTGTTAAAATAAAGCAGATATGCCTTATTAATTTTAAATTAATTGAAGATAATTATTTAGATAGGTTTTTATTTGGTGGATTCAAGTTATAAATGCAACTTTTCGTCCTTTGTTTTTAATTGTTTGTAAATATACTTCTTTAGGGGTTAAATATCCAAATCTTTTTCGTGGCCTGTTGTTTAATTTAGCTTCTACTACTTGTATTTGCTCTTGAGTT
>JAVKLI010000026.1:0-10035 GCA_031539425.1 Bacteroidia bacterium | reverse complement strand
TAGCTGCGGCTACTAGGGTTATACATATTTTTTTCATGGTTGTTTTAATTTTAAAGTTTGTTAGTTAATTGTTTTTATTATAGTTCAGTTTTTGTGTTTAATTAAAAACACTTGTTTATAAAAACAACCAACTAAGGTCCTAGTGTATTAGAACAACATTTAGTGCTCTCTCTACGTAATTAATGTTTTTGAGTATTTTCATTTTTAATTTAACTGGTTAAAATGTTAAAATGGATTAGAACAGTTTAACGAATATAGTAAAAAAATAATGTAAAAGCAATTTATTTATACAAAAGCCGATGGCAGGTTTACGGTTTGATTTTATTATAAATGCTTTTTAGAAAAGCTTTTATAGATACTAAAACCCACCGAAATTAGTAGCAAAATAGATCCTACCATAGCTACTTTATTGCCATTTGAATATGATTTAGGTTCAAATTTAAATTCAATAGTGTGATTTCCGGCTGGAATTTCTAAACCTCTTAAAACATAATTTACACAAACATGTTCCGTCTGTTTACCATCAATGTAAGCATTCCAACCCTTAGGATAATATATTTCGGAAAAAACAGCAAAGCCCAATTTTAAATTATTTGATTGATAAATTAAATGGTTGGGTTTATATTGAGTAATGGTAATACTTCCATTATTGTTAAATGTATTTGATGAAAGATTGCTTTTATACTTTGTTTGCATTAAAGCCTCTTGTTTTGTGTTAATCTCCGCAATGCCTGCTAATTCTTCATCTGGCGAACTAACTATATTTATTTTAGATACAAACCAAGCTGGCCCATTTGCGTTGTCATTTTTTAATACAAATGAATTATTTTCACTAGTAGGTATGATGATATATTTTGTATTCATCATATTAATTCCTTGCAATGGTTTTGTAGCAAATTTAAATACCGAATCATTCATCTTTTCGGAACTTATTGCGGTATAAAATTTTCGCAAATCTTGGGATAAATTAAAATCAATTAATTCTTGGTATTTTCTAAGTTTTGCGCCATGATAACCACCTATAGATCTATGATAATAAGATGTTGTAGCATCTTGAAAGGGATTGTTTCCAACTAAGTTTAATACTCTATATTGTAAAGTTTTGTCTTCTAAAATTTCTTGATTTGCTTTTGTTTTATACGGTGGCTCATCATACGGCCCTTTAGTTGAATAATGGCTTTTATTCAAGTATCTAGTGGTTATGGGCCACATATCAGCTAAAACAAAAATACCTAATGTAAAAATTAATAATTTTGAAGAAATTCTTTTTATAATAAATAAATATAAAAACAAGCCTGTAAGTATTACAAAAATTAATGATCTACGAGAATCAAACGAAACTATTTCTGATCGGGCAATCTCTAAGTTACTTATTAAAGTTGGCAGCACTTGATTAATTTGTTCAGCAGAAGCACCCATTTTTTTAAATGAACTTATTAATTCATTCTCTTCATTACTTGCGGTTAAGGTGTTAAATGTTGTAGGGGATAAAAAATTAATTAAACAAAAAACGCCTACAATTGCCAATGTATAAAGTATAACCTTTTTAATTTCAAAGTCTTTTTTAAATAATATAATTTTAAAATTTCCATCTTTCATTTTTTTAATTAAAGTATCTAAAACTAAAATTGCTATTAATGGAATAATTAATTCGGCTATTACTAATATCATAGATACTGCTCTAAACTTATTATATCCAGGTAACACGTGCATGCAAAAATTGGTTAATCCAGAAAAGTTGCGCCCCCACGATAATAGTAACGACAATATAAGGCATACAAATAAGGCCCATTTTAAAGGATGATTTAAAACCAATAAACCTAAAAAGACTAATAGCATTATTACAGCGCCAGCATATACCGGTCCGCTTGTAAATGGTTGATCTCCAAAATAAGCGTTTGATTGCGCTACATCTTCTTTAAATTGGGTATCTACTTTTTTAAGCGCATCTTTATTTACACGAGCAATTGCATCTGTAGCCCCTCCTTTAAAATTTGGAATAAGTAATGAGAAACTCTCCCCTACTCCATAACTCCATTGTGTAGCATAATCTATGTCTAAACCCGAAGTTGAATTGTTATTTTGAGTGGTTGCATGTAACTCTGATTTTGACCGAATTGTGTATTTACTGTATTCATAGGTACAATACAAACTTGCCACATTTGGTAATAATCCAATTATTGTTGAAAGTGCAAATATGCTTGATGCTATTATAAACTTTTTGTAAGTTTTGTTTTTGTATGCGTTTATAAAATAAAATAATGCAAACACAGCAAACATTAAAAAACCATAATATGATATTTGAGGGTGATTGGCATTAAATTCTAATGCCATAAATAATGATGTGATAGCAAAGCCTAACCAATACTTATTTTTATACAATAATATAAACCCACCTAAAAGTGGAGCTAAATAACCTATTGCGTTAGCCTTTGAATTATGACCTGCTTCAATAATAATTATTAAATAAGATGAAAACCCATAAGCTAAGGCCCCTAAAATGGCTAGCCAAGGCTCAATTTCAAAGCACAGCAATAAAATAAAAAAGCCTAAAAAATATAAAAATAAATAACCACTTGGTGATGGTAAGTACAAGTGGAACAATTGATCAATATGTCCTAATAAATTACCCGAATAAATAGTTGAAATTTGGTAAGCTGGCATACCCCCAAACATGGAATTAGTCCAAAGTGGCTCTTCATTATTGTTAGCATTTCTAAAATCTTTAACTTCCTTGCTCATGGCTGCAGCACGATAAATATCACCTTGTTTTAGTTTTTTACCATTAAATAAAGGGTTAAAGTATATTATAGTAATTGATATAAATATGACAACACCTACAACGTATGGTAAGTATTTTTTAAAATTTTGAAACATAAATAAAAATTAATTTAAAGCGTGTAATGTAAAAAAGTTTCTTAGCAATTTTTAAGCAGTTATGATTAAGGTTTAATCATTTTTGTAGAACACTTTTTACAAGTGTTTAGTTCGTCTGATGAATAAAATTTAGTAAAAACTTCATGAAATTGCTTACTAATATTTATCATCTGAAATGATTCTTCATGCAATGGATTGTTACAATTTTCACAAAACCACATTAATTTATTAATTTCATGATCTCTACACTTACGCTCTATTACTAGGCCAATGGTGTTTTCAAATCTAATTGGATTATGCGGTATACGAGGGGGTAATAAAAAAATTTCGCCTTCTTTAATATCATATACTTTTGGTTTACCATCAATTTGTAATTTCACTTGAATATCGCCTTGTATTTGGTAAAAAAACTCTTCACTTTCATTATAATGATAATCTTTACGAGCATTAGGTCCGCCAACTGCCATTATAATAAATTCCGCATCTTCATAAATTAGTTTGTTATTAATAGGCGGTTTTAATAAATGTTTATTTTCATTTATCCATTGGTGTAAATTAAATGGTGCTAACATAAACTATTGTTAATTAAAATTTGGTTTTCTTTTTTCTAAAAATGCGCTAATCCCTTCTTTAAAATCTTGAGTACCAAAACATTTCCCAAACTCTTGAATTTCTACTTCAAAGCCATTAAGCTTATGGTTAAATCCAGCATTAATTGAGCTAATAGCCGCATTTATAGAGGTTGATGATTTTGAGTTTATTTTGGTTGTAATTTCTAAACATTTATTTAATAGCTCGTCTGCGCTAGTAACATAATTTACTAAGCCCCATTGCAAAGCATCAGTTGCATTAAGCATATCAGCAGTAAAAATAAGCTCCATAGCCTTACCTTTACCTATAAGCTGTGCAAGCCTTTGTGTGCCGCCGTATCCGGGTATTAGCCCTAATGAAACTTCTGGAAGCCCAACTTTTACATTATCACTTGCTACACGTATGTGACAAGCTAGAGCTAATTCTAAACCTCCACCTAAAGCAAAACCATTTATTGCAGCTATAATAGGTTTTGAGTAATTTTCAATAAAATTAAACACTTTAAAATGCCCTGTTGATGATAGTTTCATCCCCTCCTCTATGCTGTAGTTTGCAAATTCTGCTATATCAGCGCCAGCTACAAATGCTTTTGAGCCAGCACCTGTAATAATAATTGATTTAAAACTAGGGTCGCTTTCTGAAGAAACCAAAACTTCGTGTAACTCATCAATTAATTGCTTGTTTAAGGCATTCAGCTTGTCTGGTCTATTTAAAGTAATAATTAAAGTACTGTTTTTAACCTCTGTTAAAACTGTTTCTAAAACCATGTCTGTTATCATTTTTTTTATAATGTTTTAGTCAAATATACTATTCTATTATTATTTAAATATTTTTTTATCAATCAACTTAGCAAAGTTAATAAGTATATATTTTCAATCACATAACGTGTTGTTTCAGGTTTAATTTTAAACTTTATAAACACCTATTTTTTTTTAATGAAAAATATTCAATCTTTTTTTAAACCTATACAAATTGATTCAGATTGTAATCATGTCAATCAAATTGGCAATCGCATAAAAATATATACTCATAGTAATGGGTTTCCATCTTTAGACAATGTTAACCTTGTATTAATTGGGGTAAACGAAGATAGAGGTGCTATGCTTAATGTAGGATCTAAAGATGGGGCTAATGAAATTCGAAAGCAATTTTATAAACTATTTGTTGGTAATTATGATTTAAAATTTGCTGATTTAGGGAATCTAATCCCTGGAGATACATTAAATGACACCTATTTTGCAATTAATGAACTCGTTAATGTATTTATCAGAAATTCCATATTTCCCATTATTATAGGTGGAAGTAACGATTTAGCATATGGTCAATATTTAGGCTATCAAAAGTTAGAACAAATTATCAACATTGTATCCATTGATTCTGTTATAAATTTTGAGCAAATCGAATCTAATATATCAAACACCAATTTTGTTGAAGCTATTATTAAAAAAAATGCGGAAAATTTATTTAATTATTCTCATATAGGCTATCAAACTTATTTAAACAATCAAGATATTTTACAACTTATGCGAAGCTTGTATTTTGATTGCTATAGACTGGGAGAATTACGAAACAATATCATAGAAACAGAGCCAATTATTAGACAATCAGATATGCTTGTTTTTGATGTATCTGCTATTAAACATGCAGATATGCCAGCACATGAAGCTGCAAGCCCTAATGGATTTTATGCCGAAGAAGCTTGCCAAATGATGAATTATGCAGGATTAAATGATAAACTAGCATCAATTGGAATTTATGAATATAATCCAACTATAGATCGTAACAAACAGGGTGCTAAATTGATTGCCCAAATGTTATGGGTGTTTATAGATGCATTTTATTTGCGTCAAAATGATTTTCCTTTAAAAAACAATGAAAATTATGTCAAATTTCATGTAATTATTCAAGACGGAAAACATGAAATTAATTTTTTTAAAAGTAAAAAAACAGATAGATGGTGGATGGAAGTGCCTATTTTAACTAATAAAAATAGTCAGTTTGAGCGGCACTCATTAATACCATGTAGTTATGTAGATTATCAAACTGCGCTTCAAAATGATTTGCCAAATAGGTGGTGGCAAGCTTACCAAAGAATGAGTTAAATAATTTATCTAATCACTGTTACAGCATCATTTTTAAATGCTGTTTTTTGAAGCAATTTGCCAGAATCATCGTAAAAAAACCACAGGCTATCTTTTAAATTATTTTTATGCCAACCTTTAATTTTTGTAATACCTTGAGTTGTATTAATTTTATATGAGCCATTTTTGAATCCTTCATGGTAATAACATTCGCTCCATAGTTCCCCATTTTCGTAAAACGAACGCCATAAACCATGACGTTTACCAAATCTAAAGTAGCCTGAATATTTTATAATACCATTTGGATATTTTTCAATAAAATCTCCTGTATAACTTGTATCAGGAGCTTCTATAGGATTTTTACTTCCATTAATTTTAGCTAAGCTATCTTGCTTTTTAATCTGAGATGCGTTTTCATCTGAAGAAGAGCTGCAAGCAGAAAATAATAACAATACAACTGTTAGTGTAATAAATTTAGAATAAATTGAAAAGAGATGTTTCATATTGATTTATTTTTTTCTTTCTATTGTAAAATGTACTAATTCAATCAGTTTTTGTTTAGCAATGCTATCCATGATGGGCAATAATGTTTCAATGGCTTTTTCTTTATAATATTGCATTTTTTGATGTGCATACTCAATGCCGCCTTGTTTTACTACATAATCCATTAATTCAGCTACTTTTATTGCATCTGTATTTTGATGTTTAACAATATACAATATTTGTTTTTTTTGTAACCAAGATGATTTGTTTAAAGTATAAATTAAAGGCAGTGTCAATTTTTTTTCTTTAATATCAATAGCTGCTGGTTTTCCAATGGTGGAGCTATTACTATAATCTAACAAATCGTCTTTAATTTGAAATGCAATTCCTACATAAAGTCCAAAGGTTTTAAATCTGTTTATGAGCTCAGTATCATTACTAACAGATGCTACGCCTGTTGCGCAGCAAGCTTCTATAAGGCTGGCTGTTTTTTTTGATATAATTTCAAAATAAATCTCTTCTGTAATATTTAATCTACGTGCTTTTTCAATTTGTAACAATTCACCTTCGCTCATATCCTTAACAGCGCCACTTACAATTTTTAATAAGTCAAAATCTTCATATTCTACTGATAGTAAAAGTCCGCGGGCTAATAAATAATCACCTAACAATACAGCAATTTTATTTTTCCAGATGGCATTTATTGAAAAAAAACCTCTTCGTTTTTGGCTATCATCTACCACATCATCATGCACTAATGAAGCTGTGTGCAACAATTCTATTAAGGTAGCAGCCCTATAAGTGCGTTCTGTAATGGGTGCCACCGCTTGGGCAGAAAGCAATACAAATAAAGGGCGCATTTGCTTTCCTTTACTTTTTAATAAATAATAGATTACAATATTTAATAAGGGTATTTTACTTTTAATTGTTTGGTTAAAAGTTTGTACCACCAACTTTAAATGTTCTTTAACTGGATCTTGTATATGTTCAAGTATATATGCCATTTTGTAAACGGTAAATATATTGAATTTATGATAGATTGAGGGGTTGCATATTCTTTATCATTAATTGTGAGGTTGATGTATTAAAAATTACCTTGCTCTCAATAAAGTGTTTATTTAGTTAAAATTAAGACTGAAAATAAAATGTTTACTACTAAATTAGTTAAGAATTAATAAAATTATTTAATTAATTGTTTTATATAGTCTTCAATGCTATTAATTAAAATTCGATCTTGCAACATGGTATCTCTGTTACGAATGGTAACGGTGTTGTCTTCTAGAGTTTGAAAATCGATAGCAATACAAAAAGGGGTACCAATGGCATCTTGACGTCTGTAACGTTTCCCAATAGTATCTTTTTCGTCATAAGCTACCATATAGTTTTGCTTTAATTCATTAAAAATAGATTTTGCTTTTTCGGGTAATCCTTCTTTTTTAACCAAAGGTAAAATGGCTACTGCGTATGGCGCTAAAGCAAATGGTAAAGAGAGTATGGTGCGTGTTTCTTTATTTTCAAGCGTTTCTTCTTTATAAGCAGCCGATAGGATTGATAAAAATAATCTGTCTAAACCTACCGAAGTTTCTACTACATAAGGTGTGTAGGATTCTTGAGTTTCTGGGTCAAAATACTGAATTTTTTTTCCAGAATATTGTGCGTGTTGTTTTAAATCAAAATCGGTACGTGAATGTATACCTTCAATTTCTTTAAATCCAAATGGAAACTGAAATTCTATATCACAAGCTGCATTTGCATAATGCGCTAGTTTGGTATGATTATGGTATCGGTATTTTTCATTACCTAAACCAAGAGATTGATGCCAGTTTAACCGTTCTTTTTTCCAATGTTCAAACCATGTGAGTTCTGTACCAGGTTTGATAAAAAACTGCATTTCCATTTGTTCAAATTCACGCATCCTAAATATAAACTGACGGGCTACAATTTCGTTTCTAAAGGCTTTACCTATTTGAGCAATACCAAATGGAATTTTTTGTCGGCTTGTTTTTTGTACATTTAAAAAGTTTACAAAAATACCTTGTGCTGTTTCGGGTCTTAAATAAAGCACATTGGCTTCATCAGACACAGAACCCATACTGGTATTAAACATTAAATTAAACTGACGCACCTCTGTCCAGTTTCTGGTACCGCTAATAGGGCACACGATGGCGGCATCTTCAATAATAGAATTTAACGCTGCTAAGTCGTTTGAATCTAAAGCCAATTTAAAACGATTAAACACCGTTTCTTTGTTTTGTACTAATTCTCTTATTTTTGCGTTGGTACTTAAAAATAACGCTTCATCAAAGTTTTCAAATTTGTTTTTTGCTTTATCTACTTCTGCTGTAATTTTATTTTCAATTTTTGCGATGTAGTCTTCAATTAACACATCAGCTCTGTATCTTTTTTTACTGTCTTTATTGTCTATTAAAGGGTCGTTAAAAGCGCCTACATGCCCGCTTGCTTCCCATATTTTAGGATGCATAAATATCGCAGAGTCAATCCCTACAATGTTTTCGTGCAGCTGTACCATGCTTTTCCACCAACGAGCCTTAATGTTATTTTTTAATATCACTCCTAGCTGACCGTAATCATACACAGCGTTAAGACCATCATATATTTCTGAACTAGGAAAAATAAATCCATATTCTTTGCAATGGGATACAATATTTTTAAATAAATTATCTTGATTCATTAGGGTTTGTATTTAGATTTTGAAAATATTTTTTGATAGTCTTTATCTCGCATCAATTCGTTAATAGAAACTTTAGGATTTTGTTTCATGTAGGAGTTTACAATTTTCCACCCGTACCACATGGCAATACGAGGCGGACATTCTTTACTTATAGTAGTGGTAAAAGGGCCATCGGTAATGTATGTAGAAATAACGTCTAATTTTTTTTGAAATAATTTATTGTCTTTAATTAAAAACTTCCAATAATTTTTTTCATATTTTTTGCAATTTTCAAGTTGTTTATTAGTGTATGCTATAATTAATGAATCGTTAATTTTTGGTGCCAAAGCTTTAGTAACGTAAAATAATTTGCCGTAATAAATAGCATTTGATAACAAATTGTTGTCTTCATCAAAATTTTCAAAAATAGTAATCAACCAAGTTCTTATAGCATCTGATAAAATATAGGCCTTATCCATTTTTCGAGCTAAGTATTTAGGAATTTGCAACATAGTATAAAATTTATTTTTTTGCTCTAAATACATCTCAAGGCCAATACCTAAGGTAGAATCAATGAATACAGTATTATAATTAAATCCACTTGAAAAAGTTACAAATTGAACAGGCACGTTTTTGTTTGGAAACAGAACTTTAAATCGGGCTATAATTTCAGTTAAATTTTGCTCTAAAAATTGAAAATCTTGAGTAGTAAATGTTTTTTGAATATCCATTTTAACCTGTAGCATGTCTTTATCATTTACAAAACGAAGCACATTTTTTTCATATAATGTGTCTGTAAGCCCTGCTGGATTTAGGATATTTGAAATGAATAATTGATAAAAGGAATTGTATTTTGCTTGAAACTCAACAGTTTTAGCTTTTATATTTTGAGTGTTTAATAAAAATAAATCTACATCTAAACGCTTTATTTTAACACTATCAATCAAAATTTTTTCTGTATTTATTTTTGTTTGTGACGTTTCAACCGAACATTGCCCAAATAAAAACCATAAACAAAAAAATAAACACAACTTTAAAATAGATTTCATAATAAGGCTTAATTAAAAGTTGGGTTTAAAAATAAATAAAATTGATTTGGGATTGCTTTATATTAGCATTAATTTTGATTTTACCTAACTTGAATAGGTTTAGAATATTAAGAAGTAGCATTTCGATGTTGCTAAAATTACTTAAGGTGGGTTCTAAAAATTAGTTTTTAGAGGTTTGAATAAAAATCGTAGAACCCATTAAAACGATTTTTATAATCTGTACCCTCAAAAGTACAATATTTTTCCTTTACAACATCATAATCTATCTATCTATCTATCTATC
>JAVKLI010000025.1:0-5775 GCA_031539425.1 Bacteroidia bacterium | reverse complement strand
ATTAAATACACTGATAGATAGATAGATAGATTATGATGTTGTAAAGGAAAAATATTGTACTTTTGATGGTACAGATTATAAAAATCGTTTTAATGGGTTCTACGATTTTTATTCAAACCTCTAAAAACTAATTTTTAGAACCCACCTTATGGTAATTGTAATTTTTATTTGCAGCCTAAACTTAAAGTAAGGTTAAAAAGTATCTAAATATTTATTCTCTCTAGATTAAATATGTTTTTATAAAGTAGTTAATCTATTATGAAGATTTTAATACTTTGAAATTCTTTTTTGTTTTTTTTAAGTTTTTGCACTAAAAAGTTATTAAAGTTTATTTGTTAATAAACTTACAATTTATGATTTTTAAAAGTAAAGCAGCTCTTTTCTTCATGTTTTTTTGTAAATAAAAAAAAACATCAATGTAAGAATTTTTGGTATATTTGTGAACTTAAAATTGTAAAAATACACTTTATGCTTTATAAAAGAATCCTATCTTTCATCGCTTTAATTATTGTACTTAAAGGATATTCGCAAAATCAGCCGTCTATTTCGAACTTAAGTGGTAATAGAAACGCTATCACAACACATGTTCCGTTTTTGTTAATTTCGCCAGATGCTGCGCAAGGAGCCATGGGTGATGTTGGTGCTGCCACTGATGCTGATGTTAACTCTGCGCATTGGAATGTTGCTAAATTTGTTTTTTCTGAAAAAAAAGGTGCTGTTGGTTTTAATGTTACACCTGTGTTGAGACAAATCTCAACAGATGTAAACTTAAACTATCTTTCAGGTTACTATAGAATAAAACCCACTCAAGTTGTTGCATTATCACTTAGATACTTTTCTTTAGGAAAAATAATATTTAAAGAGTTTAATCCAACTGGTAATAGTGTTGATATATTAAATACAATTAATCCTTATGAGTTAGCATTAGATGTTTCATTTGCCCAAAAATTAACGGATAATTGGTCGCTAGGCGTTACTGGTTCTTATATTCATTCTTCATTAGCTGACCCATCAATTAAAGTTGGAGGCATGGCCCCACAGGCTGGGCAATCATTTGCAATGAGCTTAGGGGCTTATTATAGATCTAAAGAGTTTTCAATGGGCTCTAAACCTGCTATTTTTACAGCTGGAGCTTCAATAAACAACTTGGGAACTAAAATGCAATATTTTAATTCTTCAACAGTAATTGCTAGGTTTATAGCATCAAATTTACGTATAGGCACTGGATTTAAGTTAGGGATTGATAAATACAACTCTGTTGGCTTTTATTTAGACGTTAACAAGTTATTGGTGCCAACTCCAAACCCTGATATCTATATAAAAGATTCTAATGGTAAAGATTCAATATTGCAACACAAAGGTGTAAATGTTAACACTTTAGATCCATTTTCTGGTATGGTGAGTTCTCTTTTTGATGCACCTGGAGGTGTATCTGAAAAAATTAATGAATTTACTACTAGCTTTGGATTTGAGTACTGGTATGGCGCCCCAAAAATATTAGCTTTACGGGCAGGTTATTTTGGTGAGTCTGAAACAAAAGGAGGAAGGAAATATTTTACAACTGGTTTTGGGATAAGATATGATGAATTTAGTTTTGACTTTTCATATTTAATCCCTGTGTCTAGTAATAGTAATCCTTTACAAAACACACTACGTTTATCTCTTACGTATAATATAACTGGCAATTACGTAAATACACCTATGACTTCTAGTGCTCCAGCAGCATCTAAAGGAGGTAAATCTACTAAATCTAAAGATACTAAAGCTGTAAAATCTAAAGATACTAAACCTACTAAATCTAAAGATACTAAACCTAAAAAAGTTAAAAAGTAAATTTCTTTTTTAATTAATTGAATACAAAGACTCAATTAAAGGTATTTATGCGTAAAATTTAATGGGTCCTGTGGCCGAGTGGTTAGGCTCAGCTCTGCAAAAGCTGCTACAGCGGTTCGAACCCGCTCGGGACCTCCATTTTTAAATAATAATTTATTTTTTTTTTTAATTTGTTTTAACTTTTATTGTATCTTGCAATCAATATAAAAAAGTTTAACCTTAAATACTAAATACTATGCTAATTAGAAAAATTATTACCCTAAGTTATACCGTTTTGATTTGTTCCTATACATTACAAGCACAAAATCAGTATAGAGTTCTTAATAATAGTAAATGTCAATTAAATATTGACAAACAAGCTAGATACATGGAAATTCAAAAACAAGCATCAACAATAAATAGTGCTAATTATAACGTTCAAAATAAAACAGCAGCATCGCCTTATAAAATAATAGCTAAAAGCTCTAATGTATTTAGTTATTTAACTGTAAATACTCGTGCTATGCAATTTAACCCTGACTTGAATATGGTAGGATTTATATTTAGACAAAATAACACTTGGAGCATTCCATCATGGAATTCTGGAGCTGTTGCGTTTGCTTGGACTACTAATAATGGCCAAAATTGGGATTCTACAATAGTTTCATTTAATACAACTAAATTTAACCGATATCCTTGTGCTGCAATTTATAACCCAGCAGGAAATACCAATCCTACTCAAGCCCATGTTGTATCTACAGGGCCATGGCATCCAGGTTCAAATTGGCAAGGAAATTATTACGCTTCTAAACAATTAACTACACCTGGAACAAATACAAACACAAGCGTTATATTTTCAGATAACAATGCGTTATTAGCCGGACAAAAAAAGCAAGATTTTTGTAGAGTAGATCCTGTGGTTACTTCCGATGGTGTTTATAGAGCATTAGGCACATTATATGGAGATGTTAATGGTGCAACCGTTTTAGCTCAAAAATATAGAGGACAAGCTATAAATAAAGGGGTATTTAATGCTGGTACTTTTTCTTGGACAGTAGATTCAATAAAACCTAACTTTAAATTAAAATCTGATGGTACAATTAATGGTTATTCATCTGCAAATATGGCTTGGAGTAGAGATGGTAGAATTGGGTATATTATTTTTTATGGTGTAGAAGCAACGGCTCAAGTGGGCACTCCTTTAAATTCATTTTTACCAATTGTGTATGCAACTACTAATTCTGGCACTTCATGGAGTCAGTATATGCCAGCGTTTAATTTTACTAATGTGCCACAAATAAATTCTCGACTAATGTCTTTAAGAACAAATCCACAATTAGCTAAACCATTTATTACTCCATCTGAAGGGGGGGGGGCAATTGTAGATGCGAACAATAAATTACACTTATTTTTAAATTTTACATCTGCTTCATCTGATCATCCGGATTCATTAGCTTACACCCCTGTTCCAAACTATGGGAGCGTTTGGAATTATATGATTGATTTATATATGTCTCCTGCTGGTTGGTCTGCGTACATGATAGATTCCTTAAATTGTTCTGGTCCAACTTCTACTACTTCAGATTGGTCAACGGCAAATCCAACTCCAAGTAAATTAGATTATGATGCAAGAATGCAAATTTCTAAAACTCAAGATGGAAAGTATATTTTTTATAGTTGGGCAGATAGTGATTCTAATAGAGTTGCAGATCATGTTAGTACATTGCCTAATATATTTGTAAAAGCCTATAGTTTAGATGCAGATAAAATGACTTGCCGATACTGCCCTACAGATGGCTCAAAAGATGCATTTAGAAAAGCTTATTGGTTTTATGCCTCACCAATAGTTCAAAGCAGACCAGCTACTTCGGATTTTTTAATACCAATGGCATTTACAAAAAGTGATGATGGGTTAATGAGTGGTGATGATGCTGTAAGTACTATGTATATTGATGATGCAATTGTGCGTGTACAAGATTTTACTTTAACACCAAATACCCCTTGTGTTCCGAAAGAAATAGGTTTAAAAGAAATGAATGAGATAGTTGCTAATATGTTATTTTATCCAAATCCAACAACTGGTAAAGGATTTATTTCAGTAACTTTAAAAGAAAATGCTAAAATGGAATTGTTAATATTTAATAGTGTTGGCTCAATTTATTACGATCAAAATTTAGATGGTATTGCTGGTACCATGAATATTCCTTTAGATTTAACTAAATTACCTAAAGGCTTGTATTTTTATCAAATTAAAGTGCCAGGTTTATCGCCAGCTACCAAAAGGCTAATATTAGAATAAATTGAAAATATTCTATTAAATTTTTCAAAAGTCGTACAAAAATGTACGACTTTTGTTTTTTATAATTCTTAGTCATTTTTTATGATACAATACCATCATTTACTACAACACATTTTAGAGAGTGGGGTTGAGAAATCTGATAGAACGGGAACTGGTACTAAAAGTGTGTTTGGGTACCAAATGCGATTTAATTTAAATGATGGTTTTCCATTAGTAACCACTAAAAAATGTCATACAAAATCAATTATACATGAATTACTTTGGTTTTTGCAGGGCAGTACAAATATTCAATATTTAAAAAATAATGGGGTAGGGATATGGGATGAATGGGCTGATAATGATGGTAATTTAGGCCCAGTGTATGGCTATCAATGGCGTAGTTGGCCAACTCCAGATGGGGGGCATATAGATCAAATTACGCAATTAATAGACATGATAAAAAACAATCCTAATTCGCGTAGGTTGCTTGTTAGTGCATGGAATGTAGCAGATATTGATAAAATGAAATTACCACCATGCCATGCATTTTTTCAGTTTTATGTAGCAAACAATCAACTTAGCTGTCAATTATATCAGCGTAGTGCAGATGTATTTTTAGGGGTTCCGTTTAATATTGCATCGTATGCATTATTAACGATGATGGTAGCTCAAGTTTGTAGTTTAAAATTAGGAGATTTTGTTCACACGTTAGGAGATGCGCATTTATATTTAAATCATTTAGAACAAGCTAATTTACAATTAAGTAGAGATTGTAAACCATTACCTCAAATGATTTTAAATGAAAATGTCAAAAATATATTTGACTTTCGATATGAAGATTTTACATTGTTAAATTACAAAACTCACCCTCATATAAAAGCAGCAGTAGCGGTTTAAAGCCATTGTATATTACTTGCTACCTCTTTTATTGTTTTTTGATTTATTATTTTTAGTTGCGCCACTTTTAATATATTAATTGGTTGTGCTATTTCATTTAAAATTACTTTTTCTAGTTCTTTAACTACTTCGCCATTAAATACAACTGTGTGTAATTGCAAATTATGTTGTTTTATATAATTAAGACTTAACAATGTGTGATTTATACATCCTAAATAAGAGTTTATTACTAATACAATTTTTGAATTATTTTTTTTTGCTATATCAATTACATATTCTTGATTTTGATTTAATGGTACTAACAACCCTCCAGCACCTTCAATAATAAGGTTATTTTGAGCGGTGTGTGGTATTTCAACATCTTTTAATAATATCATTTTATTTTCTAATTGCGCTGCATAGTGTGGCGATTGGGGTGCATTTAAAACGATATGTTCGGGTAAAATTTTTGTAGTTGTATTTGATATTAAGGATTTTACAAAGGCTGAATCTGTTTGAGGTAAGATACCACATTGAATTGGTTTCCAATAATCAAACGATGAAGCCTCTGTAAGTATTGTAGACACGATAGTTTTTCCTACATTGGTACCTATACCTGTTACAAAATAGGAATTATATTTGAGACTATTCTTATGCATTTTACTAATTAAATCATTGTTGTCCGATAAAAATACGAATTAGCACTTTATCTCTTTAAGAAAGTTGATTTTATTGAATAGTATTTAAATTTCTGAAAGCGAAGCCCCCCTATGTATCAAATAAGTCTAATTTAGTTTGATTGATGTTGT
>JAVKLI010000024.1:0-15147 GCA_031539425.1 Bacteroidia bacterium | reverse complement strand
ACTTACGCGTGGATAGGCACTCCAACCCCTACATTAAGTATGGGTACGGCCTCAAGTACTGTAGTAAACCCAACAATAAGCCTAAGTAATTATACATTAATCTATGCTAATGCAGGTTGTTCAGTTGCAGCCACTAAATCATTAGTAGTTAATCAAATGACAGTTAATTTAGCTATTAGTTCAAACTCAATGTGTATTGCTACAACAGAAACACTTACAGCTATAACTAATAAACCTGGTGGTATTTATTTATACTCTTCTTCTCCTGTAAGTGTACCTGCTATTAATCCTACAGCAATTACTTTAATAAATCCAACTATATCTACTACATACACTTTAGTATACGAATTTTTAGGTTGCATAAAAACAAGTACTACATTTATAACTGTTAATCAAATGACATTAGCCTCAACTAAACTTTCATCAATATGTATTGGAGCTACCTCTGATTTAGGGGTAACTACAAATGCACTTGGTGGTGATTATACATGGACTGTAAGTGTCTCTGGCCTCATATCACAAGGTGGGGGGTCAACTGTGTCTTTTAACCCAATAGTTCATACAACCTATACAATAAATTATTCATATGCAAATTGTACTAAAGTTACTACTAGTACTTTATTAGTTCAAAATTATAGTGTAAGTGCAAGTTCAATTCCTTCTATATGTGTTGGTGATAATATCGATATAACTTCTACTGCATTTCCTTCAAATGGAACCTATACTTGGTTGCCATATAATTTAAACGCCCCATCAATTAATGTTTTACCAACAATAAATACTTACACCTTATTGTTTGCCTATTCTACTTGCTCTACAATGGCTACTGGTTCATTTGCAATTAAATCTTTACCACAAATTTCCATCAATTCTCTAACTATTTGTGAAAACCAAAATGCCAATCTTTCGGCCACAGTATTACCTGTTGGTGGTGCATTTATGTGGGCTAATCCTATTAATTCTAGTTCATTAAACGTTACATTAAACCCTACAGAAAATACAAACTATTATGCAAATTATCAATTTAACGGCTGCTCAAATGCCGCATTTGGTGCCGTTACCGTGATGCCATTACCACGATTTAAAATTATACAATCAACTGAACCTCTTATTGATTCTGAAGAAGAAACACTTTCGGTTGAAGGTGCACCAGCTAGTTATACTTGGTCTCATTCAGGGGAAATAGGAACTACAGTAAATTATACAGGCTCATCAACTAAAGAGATTTGTGTATATGCTGAAGGCGCTAACTTATGCACATTTACAGTATGTACAGAGGTAAATATTTTACCACCAGGTTTATATATACCAAATATATTTACGCCAAATAACGATGGCTTAAATGAGTTATTTAAAATTCAGACACCAAGCAAATTAGAGAACTTCCAAATGAAGATTTATAATCGTTGGGGGCTATTAATGTTCTCTACAAATTCAATAAATGTATCTTGGGATGGTAAATATCAAGGGGTTAGAGTACCAATTGACTCATATGTTTATATTATTAACGTAAAATTTAATAATTTCAAATCGCGTATACAGAGTGGCTCTGTAATTGTAGAATATTAAAAAAAAAATTAATATTTTATTACTTAATTTTTATAAAACATATTATGTTTATTTGCAGCATTATTTTATTTTTATAAAGATGTTTCAAAAAACTTTAAAAATCGTTCGCCTCATCAAACAATCTATTAAAAGTGATACTTACGATTATACAACAGGAAACATCAAAAAAGCAATTGCTTTACTAGCCATTCCAATGATTTTAGAGTTAAGCTTGGAATCAGTATTTGCTTTAGTAGATATGTACTTTGTAGGGCATTTACCTAATGCTACTATAGCCATTGCTACTGTAGGACTAACCGAGGCAGCAGTTACCATTATTTTTACTATTGCCATAGGCCTAAGTATAGGCGCTACAGCCATTATAGCTCGTAGAGTAGGGGAGAAGAACCCTGAACTAGCCGCACAATCTGCTGCTCAAGCTATATTTATATCTCTTGTTATAGCTATAATTACGGCTATTTTAGGTGTTATTTTTTCGCAAAATATTTTAAAAATAATGGGTGCTTCAAATGAAGTAATAGCGCAAGGTGCTATTTTTACAAAAATATTATTAGGAAGTAGCCCTGCTATTGTTTTATTATTTGTAATAAACGGAATTTATAGAGGTGCCGGTAATGCCGCCATGGCCATGAAAAGCTTATGGGTGGCTAGTGGATTAAACATTATTTTATGCCCCTTATTGATTTATGGTTATGGACCCTTTCCAGAACTAGGCTTAAAGGGTGCCGCTGTAGCAACTGCTATTGGTAGAAGTTGCGGCGTAATTTATCAATGTTACTATTTATTTAATCCTAAACATTCCCTAAAAATAATTTGGAAATATTTTAAACCTCAATTAAAATTAATCAAATCATTACTCCACATATCTGCTCCTGCAACCATACAGTTTTTTATACAAAGTGGTAGTTGGATTGTATTATCCTATTTTGTTTCTATATCAGGGGGTACAGAGGCCAGCGCTGGGTATCAATTAGCCATCCGAAACATCATCTTTTTTATATTACCCGCATGGGGGCTTAGTAATGCGGCTGCTACTTTAGTTGGACAAAATTTAGGCGCCAAAAAACCTGATAGAGCCAAACAAAGCGTACTACTTACAACTAAGTACAATATTATATTTATGAGTTTAGTATCGACCTTATTTTTATTTTTTTCTACATCAATAGTGTCTATGTTTACTAATGAAGCCAATGTGCTTAGTGTTGGCAGCCAAGCCCTACAAATTGTGGGTTTCGGATCTATTTTTTATGGTATAGCAATGGTAATGATACAAGCTCTTAATGGCGCAGGAGATACTAAAACACCTACATGGATAAACCTCATTGTGTTTTGGATCATCCAAATTCCGTTGGGTTGGATTTTAACCATATATCTTAATATGGGTCCTATTGGCTCTTTTATAGCCATTCCATCTTCCGAAATACTATTGGCATGGGCAGGTTGGTATTATTTTAAAAAAGGAAAATGGATACAAACTCAAGTATAACAAAATAGTGATAAAACTCAACAACATATACAAATCCTTTCAGCTCAATCAAGCTACCTTTCCGGTATTGCAAGGAATTAGCTTACACATCAAACAAGGCGAATTTGTTTCCATAATGGGCACTTCAGGCTCAGGTAAATCTACCCTACTTAATATACTTGGTATATTGGATACTTACGATAGCGGTGAATATTATTTAAATAACCAATTAATAAATAATAACCTAAGCCAAAAACAAGCGGCCCTTTTACGAAATCAGTTTTTAGGCTTTGTATTTCAATCATTTAATTTAATTTCCTTTAAAAACGCTTTAGATAATGTAGCCCTTCCTTTATACTACCAAAAAATAAACAGAAAACAACGCTCAGAAATTGCCTTAGAATTATTACAAAAAGTTGGTTTAAAAGATTGGGCCGAGCATATGCCTAATGAACTAAGTGGTGGACAAAAACAGCGTGTATCAATAGCCCGAGCCCTAGCCACAAATCCGAAGGTAATATTTGCAGATGAACCTACAGGGGCACTAGATTCAAAAACATCTGTAGAAATTATGAATTTGTTTAGAGAAATTAACCAACAGGGTACCACCATGGTACTTGTTACTCATGATAAAGATGTAGCAAATACAACCGATAGAATTATTAACCTAAAAGATGGGGTGATTGTGTAAGTTTTATTTTGACTTAAATAATTTATAATATTTACGGGCATTGTCTTCTATTAAAGTATCGTTTATAATTTGATATGAGTAGGCTAAACTGGTTTCTAAATTACCTTGAGCACATGATGAGAAATAACAATTCCCCATATCTGAATACCAAGTTTCTGATCTTTTTCTAAGTGTGATATTCATTAAACTATTTTTTTTTGCCTTCCCCCCATACACATCACCATTTGGTCTATATTCATAGATATCATAAGTGCTATCAGGCATCATGTAAGTTCGCACCCACCTATACATCAGGGTTGTATCTTTATTATATTTTCGTACCTCTTCTTGCTTTTCATGGCAAGGTGTACATGAAACAAAATAATAACTTACAAAAAAATTAATTAAAAATATTGCTATTTGTTTAAAATACTTCATACTAGTTTTATTTAGAGGTATCATCTACAATACGTATATTTTCTGATAAAAATAAACCGCCCGGAAAAGTAGTAGTTTTATACCAATCGCAAACATCTAAGCCGTAGGCTTTTTTAATACTATACCAAGCCAAGCTGCTGCATATATAACTATCGGGGCTAGCGGCTTTTGCAAATAATACTTTTAAGGCACTTGCATAAGGTTTACCTAATTGTTGTTTTGCTTCCCAGGTGGTTAACCAATAAGGGTCTACATCTTTCGTTTCTCTATACCAGTATCCTGTGCTCCAAGTATACCAATTTTCCCACCAACCATTTTTCCATTTCCATGAGCTTTTGTAAGGCACCCCCACATAAGCCAAGTCATGCTTTTTAGTCCAATTGTGATTAAAATTTTCTTCATGAACGCCATGCTCAGGGTCAGCGCCAATTGTAATTTTTGTATCCCAAACATAACCACCACTATTAAATATACCAAGGTTAAAGCCGTTTGTAAAAATAGCCACGTGGCCCACGTCAAAAAAATCAATATTAGGAAAAACAACGATGCTAGCTAAAGTGTTGTTGCCACCGGGTAATGATATTAAAATATTACCCTCATGTATATTATTTTTTATGCGCGATAAAAAAAACTCTAGTGGTAAACTAATTGGGCTTGTTAAAGCTATGCTAACTGGAAACGCACCAGTTGCATATGATAAAGAGTTTGTAATAACTTTAGCCCAAAATTCTCTATCGGCTTTGGAACCAATGCCAGAGCTTGGTTCTGGAAGTGCGCCACTACTACTACCTGTTGGCGGTATATAAGCGCTTCCTCCTCCGGGTGTTCCTAATTTACTAACCTTAGAAATTTTATTTTCTTCTTCATTCATTTTTGTAACAATTTTTACAAATGGGTCGGTGGCAGACGAAAGTAATTCTTTTTTAACAGAAAAAACAGATTTAAAAACTCTGTTTCTAAATTTAATTATATTTTCTTCTGGTTCTAATTTATAGTCTATTTCAGATGTTTTTAACATATCTAATTTTTCGCTTAAATCTAACGAATTGTCTTTTACATATTGTTGTAAATATAATTCTCATTTTCTTATACTTAAGTCAAATAAATGCCTTTTTACTTCGGCCGAATCTATAATTTCCAATACCTCTATTTTAGCAACTATAGGGTTATAGATTTCGTTGTTAAGTAAATTATTACTTTTAATTTGTTCATACATATCTGGATGCAAGCTATAATATTCCATCAAATTAGCAACATTTTGATAGTATTCAACAGCATCTAAATTTGAGCTTTCTCTTTTAAGGCTATAATGAGATGTTTTTGGAGCTTCTTCTGAATTTGGTTCTATTGCTTCATTGCGGTTGCAATTGAATAATAAAATAGCAAATAAAATAACTGTAATTTTTAAGATTAGTTTCATAAAATAAATTTAAGTCCACTACTCTTAGCTGTTTGCAGGTTTTTCGTTAGCACCCGTTAAAAATGATTTTTTTAAACTGAAACAAATCTAAATAATGTAACCCAAAAAAATATTCATAATTTATTAATTTTGTAAATATTAAAATGCATAAAATGAATACGATAGGTAATAAAATTAGACAAACCCGAGAATCGAAAGGTTTTTCTCAAGAGGCTATGGCTGGAGAGCTCAATATTACACAACCAACTTATGCACGGATAGAAAAAGATGATAAACGGATAACCATTACAAGATTAATACATATAGCTAACGTACTGCACACCAGTGTTGCAGAATTAATCAATGAAAAGAATGCTAAGGTAATTAATCAACAAAATAGCGAAAACCCTCAAGCATACGTAGATGTAGTAATTAATGCAGATAAACTACATATTGAAACACTAAAAAACGAAATTTAGTTTTTACGAAAACTAGTAGATAAGAAAAAGTAATATTTGCAGATGAACCTACAGGGGCACTAGATTCAAAAACATCTGTAGAAATTATGAATTTGTTTAGAGAAATTAACCAACAGGGTATCACCATGGTACTTGTTACTCATGATAAAGATGTAGCAAATACAACCGATAGAATTATTAACCTAAAAGATGGAGTGATTATTTAAATCTGTTATTATCCAAAAAATGGATAGGCTATAATCACAACATCACATAAAAAAATCCGCTATAAATACGAGGCACTATACCCTTTAATTTTATTTCGTTAATAGTACATACAAAATAATAAACCCCTTCAGATACTTTATCATTACTACCGTTCATCTTTCCATCCCACTTAAAATTGGCATTGTCAGTTTCATACACTAATACACCCCATTTGTTGTAAATAGATAATTGAAGATTGGCAACATATTTATTTTTAATAGCTTTAAAAATATCATTGATGCCATCGGCGTTAAATGTAACTATATTAGGTAATATAAACTCTGGACAGTTTTCAATACAGATTTTTTTGCTTTTCAAACTTTCATTTTGAAACGAGTCAACGGCACTTATAGCGTAACATCCCGCTATAGATTTTAAGTTATCAAATTGTAAAATGGTATCATTCATTTTTTTTATAGAATCTAATAATGAAAGAGGTGCAGTATCTGTGTTAGTAAAGTATACGAAATATTTTATAGCATCATCGCTACAGGTTTTATTTGGGTTGTTCCATTTTAAATTAATCGAAGATTTTTCACAGTCGGCACTAATTGTAAGTGTAGGAGCGCATGGGGGAATAGTGTCAATTGGTTTGGCACATATTTCTTGAGATTGATTATATAAAGTGTTTTTATATAGAGGGTCGGAATATGCGCCTATAGATTGCACTTTATAACAATACGGTCTATTATTTACAAGCATGCTATCTGTAAATGCTTGTAATGTAGTGGTAGCTATTTGATTATACACAATGGAGCCTGGCATTTTTCTATATATGTTATAAGATGAATTAATCCAAGGCGTTTGGGCATTCCAGCTTAATGTAATTTTTTTAAAATCAGATATTGATTTTAAATACACCGATTCGCCAATCTTCCCGCTTCCAATAAAGGTACCGTTTGAATAAAATTCTATTTTATAGGTCCACTGTAACTGTGATGTATTGATAGATGTGTGCGTATAATTTGTATCGGCATAGTTTGTAATTGCTTTAAAAAATTGTTTAGATATTGAATAAACGTTAGTGTAAGAACTAAAGCTGGCATTTGATTTTGCTAACAATCTAAATTCATACGGGCCTTTATATATGCTTGTATCTAAGCCATTAGCACCTAATATAGGTTTTGTCCACCGTACTAACATAGAGCCTTGAGCATTATCAGTTGTATTAACATTAATATTTAAAAGTAAGGGAACATCTTTTTTAAGTTGCACACATACTTGATTAGATGCGTAACTCACCGTACCATCATAATAAAACGCCGTAATTAAATAGCTGTAATTAATACCTGGTGTAAATCCTTGGCTATTATTAGTATCGGTATAAGTGGTATCATTTATATTTAAACTATATCCAATGTATTGATAGCCTGATGATATTGGAATATCTGTATTACAATAAGCTTGTTTCCAAACATCACAATTGGTTTTGCGATAAATTTTGTAATACAAAATTTTATTTGTTTCTGTAGTTAGTTTACATTTTGGTTTGTACCATTTTAATTTTATGCTAGAACCATCTGGTAAGGCAGTTAAAGATTCTGGAGGTGGAGCCAAAACAGAAATATTAAAGGTTTTAAAACTTACTAATTGTATAGCAGAGCTGTTATCAGTTGCTTTAACGGTAACTTGATAAGGGTTTAAACGGATGTGTTCACAAGCCGTTTGCCAATTAAATATGCCATTTACCGTAGCAGTAGCAGGGTTTGAAAAAAAAGTAGCATAAGGTGCTTTAACACCAAAAGGCGCACCATTAGATATTAATGAAATTACATCTCCGTTTATATCACTTGCTATTACATTTTTTGAAATGCCAGAACCTGCCACTATACAGGTATCTCTTATTGGTAAAATAATTGGAGGGTCGTTGTTACAAGCGCCAATTGTAACTTGCATGTCTCTTAATACACTGCCTAATAATTGCATTTGGCCATCAAAATTTTTGCGCCATTCTTTAATTCTAAACGCAATGTTGTATTCGCCTTGTAATTGTGGGTAACACCAAGTTAAAGTTCCCTTAGTAGGATGAATAGAAAAACTACCATTAGCCCCAGCCCCAGGATACGAGTAACCAAAACAAGTAACGCCTTGGCTCGAATAACAATAAGATAATTCATAAGATAAACTATCTCCATCTACATCATAAGCACCTGGGTTATGCTCAAAACATCGGTTGGTGCAGCCTTTATCTATAGGAGGAAATGATAAGTAAGGCGAACTATTTTTTCCAGAAAACATAGGAATAGTAAGCATTGATTCTACATAAAAACTTTGATTAGATGAGTTACTCATATTTAATACATTGGCATTTCGGTTGGGATCTTCCATGGTAATAACATAAGTGCCTGGCCCAGGGTAGGTGTGTTTAATCACATACTCATTTAATCTGGTTAAGCCTGGCACTATTTCTACGCCTGATAATGCGGGTGCAGTGCAGGCATTAGAGGCTACACCATTTGTTCTTAATACTTTTGGATCATTGGTACCATCGCCAAAATTTAATTTAATGTCGCATCTA
Organism: Bacteroidia bacterium; assembly: GCA_031539425.1. Lineage (GTDB taxonomy): Bacteria > Bacteroidota > Bacteroidia > B-17B0 > Aurantibacillaceae > UBA4416. The sequence continues at coordinate 6,363 of JAVKLI010000024.1, read as the reverse complement.
TCTGGCGGCTCATTACCGCCAGAGTTAGCTAAATTAGTATAAATAGTAACTTTTATTTCGTAAGTGTAAGGGTTGGGGCCTACCCATTTGTAGGTAATTTCGCCTGCCCTATTATGAAAAGAAAAAATATTATTAAATGGAATGCAGCAAATGCCAAATACTAAGGCAAATAGTTTCATGTTTAGTTTTTAATTATTTTTTTGCTAATCTCTTTGGTCTTAGTTCCGGATATTTTTAAAAAGTATACACCCGAACTTAAGGTATTTAAATTTATTTGCACGGTATTATATGGTGGCCTTACTACCGTTTGAAGTAATATGTTTAGTAATTTTCCGTTTATATCATATAACTTAAACGTTAGTTCATCTGCTTTGTCTAATTCAAAACTAACACTCACCATATCTTCTATCGGGTTAGGATACACTGCTAATTGAGGCGTTAAAGCTTTTTGAGTATCATTATTTGACATAGTTACTTTTGAATCGTTAATACCTATTTGCGCTATCCAAGTACCATGGGCATTAGGGTAGCTTATACTATGTCTATAGCTATTATAACCGCTTACCCATACTTCACCTGGGTTGTTGTATTTTGTTTGTGACCCAGAATAATCGCCCCAGCGTTCCAAATTTGCTGTTAAAAGATTAACAGCAGTTGTACCATTTTTAATTCTAAATACTTTTGAAAAATTTCCTTGTCCATCTGCTTTAACAGCTGAAAGTCCTGCAAAAATACTTTTATTGGAATGGTTAAAATTAATAAGTGCTGTAAAATCATTTGCATTTAAGCCAGCGTAAGAAATATTAGGATAACCAAATTCTACAGTATCATTTTCTATTAAATACCCCTTAGTAATAGGGCTAGCAGATGAAGGATTGTCAATAACACCATAATACACTGTAGATAATGAATTTGTAGCTGCCTTACTATTATTTACAAATTGAATTTTATTGTTTAAAAAAAAAGCACTCAATACTCTGGCATCATTTGTTGCTAATGTTTGACTAGCTATAGGTTGCGATGCCCCAAGTGGAAAATAATACAGTTGATTTGATTTTGAAACCTTTACGTTAATTGAATTATTTGCACCCCCTATGGTATCTGTAGTTTCTACAATAAATATTGAATCATTTTGCGAGGCAAAGTTTCTGTTTGAAACATAAAACATATTTGGGCCATATAGTTTATCTCCCCCTTTTGCTGGACATAAATTCCGAATCGATTTACCTTCATACCTAATGTTACTATGAAGTTTGGTTTTCAATGGTGCCCCCGCAAAGCCCTGCTTTTTACCTATTTGCCAAATGAGTGTTTCTACAAAGCCTGTTTGCCAACTGCTATCATTATATAATAAATTGACGGTTAAAAACACATCTTTTTTAGTTAAAGCTAGCATTGGGTAATCCGACCATAGATTATTGTTTAGCGGATTGCCCGGTAATATATACATATTCCAATTACTTGTAGGATTATTGGTTTGAGAAAAACCAAATACTAACGAATTTGTAGCACTTGTATTACCATTTAAACACATAAAAATAAATCTATCTGCCTCTGGGTCGTACAGTATTTTAGGGTCAAATTCTCTATGGTTAGCTATTAAAGTACCGGTAAATGCAGATAAAGATTTTGACACAGAATTACTTAAACTATTGGTGTGCACCATATATATATTGGTATTTACAACAGATACAAGGTAGCCATCGTTAGATATAGCCATATCATTATCATTAGGCGTAGAGCCGCCCCAAGTGTTGCCAAAAAAACTAATACCACAACTTAAGTTAGGCAGTAAGCCTGAAGTTTTTTTAATTTGATTGGTGTTTTGAGATTGTGGGTAATTATAAATAACCATTTTTTCTGAAGCTGGTTTAGGCGCTTCCGTAAATAAAAGCTGGGTATTAAATCCTTCTTTAGCTTGATTAAAATTAATTACACTATTTAAACTATAATAACGAATGTCATTTTTAACTTGAGCATTTATTAACTTAACGCATAGCACCATTAAACTAAAAAGAAAAATAGATTGTTTCATAAACTTCATAACAATGGTAACAAATATTTTAATAAAAACAAATGTATGTTAAAAATAACGCATCTCATGTTCAAGGAAATGGGCCATTTGAAAGTTGAACCTGATACCATACAAAAAAATTACCATCATTATACACTTACAAAAAAAAATAATACCTTTAACCTTTTTAAGATTAATTCTAAATAAACGTAAATATGATTACTGTTAGCGAATATGCAAAGATGCATGTGTTACAACTTATAAAAAATGAAAATAAACCAGCCGATACCTTTATCCGTGTAGGCGTTGATGGTGGCGGATGCTCTGGGTTAATGTATAACTTAGAATTTGATAATGTGATCAATGAAGGTGACCAAGTATTTGAACACAATAATATAAAAGTTGTAGTTAATAAAAAAAGTTTTTTATACCTTATAGGTACAGAACTTGATTATAGTGGTGGACTTAACGGAAAAGGCTTTGTATTTAAAAATCCTAACGCATCACGCTCTTGTGGTTGTGGTGATTCATTTGCTGTATAATCTTTTTTAATAATTATTTAGTATGCCTAACGAAATTCTTCAAGATCACCTCAATACAAATTATAAGTGGGGATTTACAACTAATATTGATGCAGATGAAGCTCCAAAAGGTTTGAATGAAGATATTATCAAATTTATTTCTACAAAAAAAAACGAGCCAGAATGGCTGTTAGAATTTCGTTTAAAAGCCTTTAAAATATGGCAAAATATGCAAGAGCCTAATTGGGCTAAAATAAATTACCCAAAGCCAAATTTTCAAGATATAATTTATTACTCGGCGCCTAAACAAAAAAAACAATTAGATAGTCTTGATGATGTAGATCCGGAATTACTCAAAACCTTTAAAAAATTAGGCATTTCTATAGAAGAACAAAAAAGAATTAGCAATGTAAAATCAAATGTGGCATTAGATATAGTATTTGATAGTGTATCTGTAAAAACAACATTTAAAGAAACCTTGGCTGAAAAAGGCATTATTTTCTGCTCTTTTAGCGAGGCTGTACAAAATCATCCAAAACTAGTTCAAAAATATTTAGCCATGGTGGTACCTGCATCTGATAATTATTATGCTGCCCTTAATTCAGCTGTATTTACAGATGGTTCATTTTGTTATATTCCCAAAGGAGTACGCTGCCCTATGGAGCTATCTACTTATTTTAGAATAAATGCTAGTGGAACAGGACAATTTGAACGAACACTTATTATTGCTGATGAAGATTCTTATGTATCTTATCTAGAAGGCTGCACGGCACCACAGAGAGATGAAACTCAATTACACGCTGCTGTTGTTGAAATTGTAGCGCATAAAAATGCAGAAGTAAAATACAGCACGGTACAAAACTGGTATCCAGGAGACAAAGATGGAAAAGGCGGGATATATAATTTTGTAACCAAACGTGGTATTTGTCTAGAAGATCATTCAAAAATTAGCTGGACTCAAGTTGAAACAGGCTCTGCCGTTACTTGGAAATATCCATCTGTTATTTTAAAAGGCGATTATTCAATAGGTTCATTTTTTTCAATAGCTGTAACAAACAATAAGCAACAAGCTGATACAGGTACTAAAATGATACATATCGGTAAACATACCAAATCTACTATAGTTTCAAAAGGCGTATCTGCAGGATTTAGTGAAAATAGTTATAGAGGCTTGGTGCAAATTAAAAGAGGCGCAATTAATGCTCGTAACTTTTCGCAATGCGATAGCTTGTTAATGAGCAGTACTTGCGGGGCACATACATTTCCATACATAGAAAATAAAGAATCTTCGTCGGTTATAGAACACGAGGCATCTACCAGTAAAATAGGCGAAGACCAATTATTTTATTGCAAACAAAGAGGAATAGACACTGATAAAGCCATTGAATTAATTGTAAATGGCTATTGCAAAGAAGTACTTAATAAATTACCGATGGAATTTGCTGTAGAGGCTCAAAAGCTATTAGCCGTAAGCTTAGAAGGTAGTGTAGGTTAATAAAACAAATATAAATATTATGATAGAAATAAAAAATTTACATGCCAGTATACAAGATAAAGAAATTTTAAAAGGTATTAACTTAAAAGTAAATGCTGGTGAAGTACATGCTATTATGGGACCTAACGGTTCAGGTAAATCTACGCTTTGTGCAGTATTATCGGGTAATTCAAATTACACAATTACTCAAGGCGAAGTTTTATTTAATGGTAAAAACTTATTAGAATTATCAATAGAAGAAAGAGCCAGAGAAGGCTTGTTTGTGGCCTTTCAGTATCCAGTAGAGATTCCGGGAGTTAGTAATATGCAATTTTTAAGAGCTTCTCTTAATGCTATTAAAACCCACCATAACAAACCAGAACTAACTGCTAAAGAGTTTTTAGAGCATGTAAAAGCCAAACAACAATTAATAGAAATTGATAGTACGTTAACAAATCGTAATTTAAACGAAGGCTTTAGTGGTGGTGAAAAAAAGAAAAATGAAATATTTCAAATGGCTGTATTAGAGCCTCAATTAGCCATACTAGACGAAACAGATAGTGGCTTAGATATTGATGCGTTAAAAATTGTTTCACATGGCGTTAATAAATTAAAATCAAAAAACAATGCGGTGATTTTAATTACACATTATCAACGCTTATTAGAATACATTGTACCAGATTTTGTACACGTGCTTTACAACGGGCAAATTGTAAAACAAGGTGACAAATCATTAGCCCTAGAGCTTGAAAATTCTGGCTACGACAATATAAAAGCATCTGTAAAATAAGTATAGATAAATTAACATGTTTGATACTTTTAAAACCCAAAATGTAATTGATGCCCTGCAAGTCAACGCATCAAAAGTGGCATTTATACAAGATAACCACTTAGTGGAAGCAATTAGACAAATTGAAACTGGCGGATTTCCTAATAATAAAAACGAAGAATATAAGTATTGCAATATAGAGTTTATTATTAGAAAACATTTTCAAAAGCCGTTACAACAATTTGAAACTATTAACGCCTTAGAAATTGAAAAGTATAAAATTGCCAATGCCATTAATATTATTGTTATTAATGGTGTTTATCAAGAAGCTTATAGTGATGTGAAAAACGAACCAAAAATTCAGGCGAGTACTTTAGATACTATACAAAGCAAATCAATAATTAATTCAATTATTGAAACACAAAACGATTTTTTAGTAGCATTAAATAATTTATTTTGCACCACTGGCCTTTATTTAGAAGTGGAAGAAAATAGCACCATTTCAAAACCAATATATATTATATCATTAGTAAACACTAAAGGAGCAGCTATACTTAACTATAGAAATGTAATAAATGTAAAATCGCATGCTAAGGTTTCTATTATAGAGCAATTTCATGTTATTAGCGATGATGTTTGTTTTTTAAATTATACGAGCGAAAAAAACATTTCAGAATCATCTAATTTTGAAGGCTATACCTTACAAAATGACAAATGGAATTTTTATACCGTTAATACACAAGCTGTAAATGTGGCTAAAAATTGTAATTACAATTATTTTACATTTTCGGCAAAAGCAGCACTTATTAGAAACAATCACACAGTTAATTTATGCGGACAAAATAGTAAGATAGATTTAAACGGCCTATTTATTGCTCAAAATGGACAACTCATTGATAACCACACTAAAATAGCCCATTTGGAGCCACATTGCGAAAGTTCAGAATTATACAAAGGTATTTTAAAAGATAAATCGGTTGGGGTATTTAATGGAAAAATTTATGTAAAAAAGGATGCCCAAAAAACCAATGCTTATCAAAGTAGCAAAAATATTTTATTAGATGATACTGCAGAAATAAATGTAAAACCCCAATTAGAAATATATGCCGATGACGTTAAATGCAGTCATGGTACATCAACAGGTAAGTTAGATGAAAGTGCACTTTATTATTTAAAAGCAAGAGGCATAGGCGAGACAGAAGCTAAAAAAATGTTGCTACATGCATTTACAAATAATGCACTTAATGCTATAAAAAACAGTAATATTCAACAACAAATTTCAAATTCATTGTTAGAGTTTATTTAAAATTAAATGTATTTTAGAATAATACTCGCGAAATAGAGATATAAAAGTTATTTAACCTTTCATTAGGCGCTTCTATAATTTTAATGTATTTAGACTCCCAAGTGCTTTCATGAAGCGCAAAAGAATAACCTACTTTTAAATGGCGGATTCAAGTTATAAATGCAACTTTTCGTCCTTTGTTTTTAATTGTTTGTAAATATACTTCTTTAGGGGTTAAATATCCAAATCTTTTTCGTGGCCTGTTGTTTAATTTAGCTTCTACTACTTGTATTTGCTCTT
>JAVKLI010000023.1:0-29688 GCA_031539425.1 Bacteroidia bacterium | reverse complement strand
TTTGGTCGAGGGGCAAGTACGATAATTTTACCTTTCAGGAAAGAGGAAAAGAAACTGTTTTATTTTCTTTTTTTTGAAAAAATAATCTAAGTTACTCCTATCAAAAGGAGCATTTATTAGTTGAATCTAAGAAATAAAATAAGGAGTATGTAAACATACTCCTTAAGTGGCACCACCTACGCAGGGTGGAATTTTTGTATCACAAAACTACACCTTTTATTTTACCTGTGCAAGTTTTTTTTTATTTTTTTATTTCCCCTCCTTACAAGGAGGGGTTAGGGGAGCTGTAATTATTCCTTTTTCTTGTGCTCATGTTTTTTTTAGTTTAAGTTATTAAAAATAGTCGCTTAAACTACTGTTCAATTTTTTGGGACTAGCATAGTTCTCTTTATTGAGATTTTTCACTTCAGTATATTTTTCCTTTCAATAAACCCACCCCCTACTAAATCATCTCCATCGTATATAACAGCGCTTTGCCCTGGAGTTACGCCTATTACAGGATTATGAAATACAGCACTTAATAAGTTGTTTGAATAATTAATGGTTGCTAATTGCCCTGCATCTTTGTATCTAATTTTGGTAAGTCCTACAAAATCATCTGGTAAGGTTTGATATTTTATCAAATTAAAATCTCTAATTTTTATATCGTTTTCTTGTAAATCTTGTAAATCGCCCAGCATAATTGTATTTGTTTCTGGTATTATTTCTTTAACAAATACAGCGTTTCCAAGTGCTATATCTAATCCTTTTCGCTGGCCAATTGTATAGTAAGGATAGCCTTTATGAGTTCCTACTTTTTTTCCTTTAAATATGTAATCACCACCCTTGTATTGGCTTTCTAAATTGGGAATGCGGTGGTTAAGAAAGGATCTATAATCGTTATTTGGTATAAAGCAAATATCATAACTTTCTTTTTTATTAGCTAAATCAATAAAGCCAAAGTCTTTGGCGCGCGCTCTAATTTCTGATTTTTTAAAAACACCAATAGGAAATTTGGTTCTTTTTAAACTTTCTTGCGTAAGCCCCCACAACACGTAGGTTTGATCCTTACCTTGATCAACTCCTTTAGATATAAAATATCTTTCGGCTTCACTTCTAATTTTAGCGTAGTGCCCTGTAGCAATAAATTCACAATCAAGCATGTTAGCACGTTTTAAAAGGGCGTCCCATTTAATGTGAGTGTTGCAAAGTACGCAGGGGTTGGGAGTTCTACCAGCAAGGTATTCATCTACAAAATTTGAAATGATATGATCATTAAATTCAGCTCTAATATCAATAATATAATGAGGAAAATTAAAGGCCACAGCAATAGCCCTTGCGTCATGAATACTGTCTAAACTACAACAGCCTGTTTCTTTTTTTGATGCGCCAGACATTTCGTAATCCCATGTTTTCATAGTAATTCCGACCACATCGTATCCTTCCTCTTTAAGCATCATAGCAGCTACAGAGCTATCAATTCCGCCACTCATTGCTACTAATACTTTGCCATGTTTGCTCATTTGTAAAATAAAATATAAATGTATAATTTATATTTTAATCTTTTAATCTCAATAAAATGAATTTGATAAATTTTTAATCGATTCTTAGGTTCAAGTTATAAATGCAACCTTTTTAAGGTGTAAAATGATTCATTTAAAAAAAAAAAGAAAATGATTTCTTTTTCTCTATGCTGGTCTCCTTTTTTAGTATAATAGTTTGAGGTTTCAGAGATACTTTTTTTTCGTTATTATACATTTCTTTTGGCGTTTTATATTTCATTGTTTCATGTGGTCTCGTTTCATTATAAAACTTAAAATAGTTAGTTCTGACACAACAACAACAACAAGATAAATTATGATGTTGTAAAGAGAAAATATTGTACTTTTGATGATACAGATTGCAAAAATCGTTTTAATGGGTTCTACGATTTTTATTCAAATCTCTAAAAATTAATTTTTAGAACCCACCATACCTTAATTGTTTTAAAAATACTTTAGCGTTTTATATTTAATAAAATAAGTGTATCTAATTCCATTTATATCAAAAGGCATCTTTTTAAACAGTACTCAAACAAAGTCTGTTTCTAATTCTATCATTAACCTTTGTATTATAGGCGTAAGTACTAGTATAGTAGTTATGGTGGTTACCACTGCTATTATTTTTGGGTACCAACATCAAATTTCTGAAAAAATAATGAAACTTAATGGGCACATTCAAATAAGTGATTTTAATCAAACAATGTCTCATGAACCCTTACCTATGTCAATTAATAATGGGATGATTAAACAAATTAAAAGCATACCAAATGTTGCACATATTCAATCATATGTGGTTAAAAATGGTATGATAAAAACTAAAACGGAAAATTATGGTGTAGTATTAAAGGGTGTAAGTTATAATTACGCTTTAGATTTTATAAAATCGAATTTAATTGAAGGGGTTATTTTTAATTTAAATCAACATAAACTAAATAATGGTGTTTTAATTTCACAACTCTTAGCTAATAAATTGCATTTAAAAGTAAACCATAAAATGATAGTTTATTTTTTAACAAAAAAAAATAACCAACATGGTTTTGAATTTCACTCAAGAGCATTTGAAATAAAAGGCATTTTTAATTCAAATTTTGAAGATTTTGACAAACAGGTTGTATTGATTGATATTCAGCATTTACAAAAACTAAATAATTGGGATAGCACACAGGTTGCTGGTTATGAGCTGTTTGTAACCAATTTATATAAATTAAACCAAACCAATCAAACTATAAACGAAACCTTAAACTATCAACTAATTGCTAAAACAACACCCGAAACTCAATCATTTATTTTTAAATGGCTAGAGGTGTTAAATTATAATGCCGTTATTATTTTAGTATTAATGTTTTTAGTTGTTTCGGCCAATATGATATCTGCAATTTTAGTTTTAATACTAGAAAAAACTTCAATAATAGGAATTTTAAGAGTTTTAGGGCTAAACATAAAACAAATACAAATTTTGTTTTTTAACATTGCTTTTAAAATATTAATAAAAGGTTTACTAATAGGCAATAGCATAGGGATTATATTATGTTTAATTCAAAAACAATTTGGTATAATAAAATTAAACCCATCTATATATTTTTTATCCGAAGTGCCAATTGAAATTTCTTGGCTGTTAATTATTGTATTAAATTTAGTTATTATTTTTTTATGTATGCTTACATTGTTTATACCCACCTTAGTTTTAAAAAAAATGACGCTCATTAACATAATAAATTCACAATAAATGACCAGATTAGAACTTATCGAACAAATAAAAATTAAGCAAACAAATTTGTGTGTTGGCTTAGATCCAGACTTAACAAAAATACCCGTAATGTTATTGAAAGAAGAAGACCCTATTTTTTCATTTTGTCAAAATATCGTAGATGCTACCGCAGATTATTGCATTGCATTTAAACCCAACACGGCTTTTTTTGAAGCTTATGGCGTAACAGGTTTAATGAGTTTAGTTAAAACGATGACCTATATAAAAAAAAAACATCCAAATCACTTTTTAATAGCTGATGCTAAAAGAGGTGATATAGGTAACACCTCCAGTAAATATGCCGAAGCTTTTTTTAATTACTTTAACTCTGATGCAATAACAGTAACGCCTTATATGGGAGAAGATTCTGTTAAACCTTTTTTAAACTATCAAAATAAATGGACTATAATTTTAGCACTAACATCAAATGAAGGGGCTCAAGATTTTCAATTACTGCAAGCAAACCAAAAACCAATTTATAAAAATGTAATCGAAACTTCAAAATTATGGGGGGATGAAAACAATACGATGTATGTTGTAGGTGCCACAAAAGCAGATTTGATAACAGATATAAGAACAATAATTCCTAATCATTTTTTATTAATTCCAGGCGTAGGCGCACAAGGTGGCTCTATACAAGAAGTTTTTCGATACGGTCAAAATACCGATTGTGGTTTAATAATAAATGCTTCGCGTTCTATTTTATACGCATCAAAAGAATCTGATTATGCCAACAAAGCTGCTATAGAAGCAAAAAATCTCAAAACTGAAATAAGTAAGTGGATTAACATTAAATAATTTTACTTACTAAGTAAAATTTATACAATTACAATTTAATTGTAGCCTTGTCAGGAATCGAACCTGAATCTTAAGCTTCGGAGGCTTAAATACTATCCATTGTACTACAAGGCTATATGTAAATTGCTATTTTATTTTGGGGTAAAATAATACTTGCTTGGTTACGGTGTTACTAAGCATGGTTAAATTGAGCTGATCCGATGCTTTAGCTACATCTAACACGCTGTGGTTTTTAAATAACACACTAATACTGTTTTTGGTAGCAGCGTTATAAGCGCTATTATTAACTGAATCTGTAAATACAAAATATTTAAGGTCTGTTGGGTTTATTTTAAGTGTAAGCATAACGTCTTTTTTTAAGGTGTTAATACGAGTTTTACTAAATGCTTCATTTTGAATTTCTACTTTATATAAGTTGCGGGCAATTAAATTATGGCATAAAATAGAAAGTACTTTATCTTCATGGGAGACCCACACTTTTATAGAAGACATAATATCATGGTCATCTAATTGCAAAAAGTAAGTTAAAGCTTCTGAATTTTGATGCCAATTTTTATTAGTTATGTTGTTTTGTAAAAAATATTTTAAGGCTGGTGTGGCAAATAAATGGGGGTGTTTTAATTGCAGCTCTTTGGCTCTGGTTAAAATATTAATGAGTATTTTTTCAGCTCCCAACACAGTTTTGTGTAAATACACCTGCCAATACATTAACCTACGAGCAATTAAAAATTTTTCGATACTGTAAATACCTTTGGCCTCTACCACCAAAGTATCGTTTTCTACAGCAAGCATTTTTATGATTCTATCACTCCCTACTATCCCTTCTGATACGCCAGTAAAAAAACTATCTCTGTTAAGATAATCTAACCTATCCATATCCAATTGGCTAGATACCAGCTGATGTAAAAACTTTTTAGGATACTTATTTTGAAAAATTTGTATAGCAATAGTTAATTTACCCTTAAAAGTTTTATTAAGTAATTCCATAATACATAATGACATTTCTTCATGATTTATGCCCTTTATAATGGTATACTCTAAAGAATGAGAAAATGGTCCATGACCAATATCATGTAAAAGTATAGCTAAAATAACCCCTTCAGCCTCTTTTGGTGATATTTTAATTCCTTTTGCTTTTAATGTATCTACAGCTTGTATCATTAAATGCATGGCACCTATTGCATGGTGAAACCTGGTATGTAAAGCGCCAGGGTAAACTAAATGGCTTAAGCCTAGCTGTTTTATATGTCGCAATCGTTGAAAATAAGGGTGATTAATCACATCATAAACCAATTCATTTGGTATGCTAATGAGCCCATACAAGGGGTCGTTGATTATTTTTTTTTTATTGATTTTCAATTTCTCGTCAAAAAACAAATGTAATATTTAGAGCGTTATAACATTGTTATAAAGTTTAAATTCATTTTTAAACTTCATTTCTGCCACATTGACATTTTTTTTCAAATCTATTTTGTGGCATATAGTTTGTTAAGGTTTTAGAATAAAACATTAAAAACTCAAATTATGGGAAAAATTATAGGAATAGATTTAGGTACTACAAATAGTTGTGTATCTGTAATGGAAGGTAACGAGGCAGTAGTAATTGCAAATAATGAAGGTAAACGTACTACGCCATCAGTAGTAGCGTTTATAGAAGGGGGCGAACGTAAAGTAGGCGACCCTGCGAAACGCCAGGCGATTACCAACCCAACCAAAACCATTTCATCTATTAAACGATTTATGGGTATTAATTTTGATGAAGCTCAAAAAGAAATCCCCCGTATGACCTACAAAGTAGTAAAAGGCGATAACAACACGCCTCGCGTTACTATTGACGATAGAAATTATACAGCTCAAGAAATATCGGCTATTATTTTACAAAAAATGAAAAAAACAGCTGAAGATTTTTTAGGAACCACCGTAGATGAAGCTGTTATTACTGTACCTGCTTATTTTAACGATGCGCAGCGCCAAGCTACCAAAGAAGCTGGCGAAATTGCAGGACTAAAAGTGAAGCGTATCATCAACGAGCCTACAGCAGCAGCTTTAGCCTACGGAATGGATAAAAAAGGTAAAGATATGAAAATTGTAGTGTTTGACTGCGGTGGTGGTACACACGACGTATCGGTACTAGAACTTGGTGATGGTGTATTTGAAGTAAAGGCAACCGATGGTGATACACACTTAGGCGGCGATGATTTTGATCAAGTTATTATAGATTGGTTAGCTGATGAATTTAAAAAAGAAGAAGCTATCGATTTAAAAAAAGATCCTATGGCTCTGCAACGTCTTAAAGAGGCGGCAGAAAAGGCTAAGATAGAACTATCGAGCACTACCACATCGGAAATAAATTTGCCATACATTATGCCAGTAAATGGCATACCAAAACACTTGGTAAAAACCTTAACCCGTGCCAAGTTTGAACAAATGGCAGACTCGTTAATAAAACGCACTATTGAACCATGCAAATCAGCCTTAAGCAATGCAGGTTTATCTACCACAGATATACATGAAATTATATTAGTGGGGGGGTCTACACGTATACCAGCCGTTCAAAATGCAGTAGAAAAGTTTTTTGGTAAAACTCCAAGTAAAGGCGTAAATCCAGATGAAGTAGTAGCGCTAGGCGCTGCTATACAAGGTGGGGTATTAACAGGCGAAGTAAAAGATGTTTTATTACTAGACGTTACACCTCTATCATTAGGTATAGAAACCTATGGCGGAGTGTTTACAAAACTTATCGAATCAAATACCACCATTCCCTCTAAAAAAACAGAAACATTTTCAACAGCTAGTGATAATCAACCAAGCGTACAATTACATGTGTTGCAAGGCGAAAGACCAATGGCAAAAGATAACAGAACCATTGGGCAATTTAACCTAGATGGTATTATGCCTGCCAAACGTGGCGTACCTCAAATTGAAGTAACCTTTGATATTGATGCTAACGGTATATTATCTGTATCGGCAAAAGATAAGGCTACGGGTAAGGCTCAAAACATTAGAATTGAAGCTTCATCTGGCATAAGTAAAGAGGATATTGAAAAAATGAAGCGTGAAGCAGAAATGAATGCCGAAGCAGATAAAAAAGCTAAAGAAGAGGTAGATAAAATTAATGCCGCTGACACTTTAATTTTTACGTCTGAAAAACAATTATCAGAATATGGCGATAAAATACCTGCCGATAAAAAAAGCAGTATAGAAACAGCTTTAACCAATTTAAAAACAGCACATGCCGCCAAAAACATTGCAGATATTGACGCAGCCATCACTGCTTTAAATACTGCTTGGGAAACTGTATCAAAAGAAATGTATGAAGCTATGAACCAAAAAAGTGGCGCTGATGCAGGCGCACAAGCAGGCAGTACTGATAATGCGCAGGGAGACAACAAAGGGCCTAAATCAGAAACTGTAACTGATGTAGATTACGAAGAAGTTAAATAATGATTATTTATTTTGTTTAACGCACAAAGGCTGCCATTTGGCAGCCTTTGTGCGTTACATAACAAGGTGATAAAATATGTTTATTTCAAATTAATGATGCTTAATCAAAACTTAAATTTGTAGTTTAATACAAATTATTAAAGCGGTCTGTTACACCATATCTAAAGATAAAAATTACACTGTTAATTTTTTATACCTCGGTCTTTTAGGTTCTATATTGCCTAATCGTTTTTTACGATTCTCTTCATATTCACTGTAAGTGCCTTCAAACCAACACACAGTACTATCACCTTCAAATGCTAATATGTGGGTACATACCCTATCTAAAAACCAACGGTCGTGGCTAATGATTACAGCGCAGCCTGCAAAGCTTTCAAGGCCTTCTTCTAAAGCTCTTAACGTATTAACATCTAAGTCGTTTGTAGGCTCATCTAACAACAACACGTTGCCTTCTTCCTTTAAAGCCATGGCAAGGTGCAGTCTGTTTCGTTCTCCACCCGATAATACTGATACTTTTTTGCCTTGATCGCTACCCGAAAAGTTAAATTTTGAAATATAAGCTCTGGCATTCATGCTTTTACCGCCAAGCATTATGTTATCTAAGCCGCCACTAAGCACATCATAAACTGTTTTTGAAGGGTCTAAATCTTTATGTGTTTGATCTACATACGAAATTTTAACCGTACTTCCTACTTTAAAATCACCACTATTGGGTTGCAATTCATTCATAATGAGTTTAAACAAAGTGGTTTTACCAGCACCGTTAGGGCCTATTATACCAACTATTCCGGCTGGAGGTAGTTTAAAATTTAAATTTTCGTATAGTAATCTATCGTCAAAACCTTTGGCAACATTGATAGCTTCTATTACTTCATTACCAAGGCGTGGCCCATTAGGAATAAAGAGTTCTAGGCGTTCTTCTTTTTCTTTAATGTCTTCGTTTAATAATTTATCATAATTGCTTAACCTTGCTTTTTGCTTAACGCCTCTGCCTTTTACGCCTTGTTTAACCCATTCTAACTCACGTGCTAAAGTTTTTTGACGCTTACTTTCTGTTTTTTCTTCTTGTTTTAAACGGTTACCTTTTTGTTCTAACCACGATGAGTAGTTACCTTTCCATGGAATACCTTCGCCCCTATCTAGCTCTAATATCCAACCCGCTACGTTATCTAAAAAGTATCTATCGTGGGTTACGGCAATTACTGTGCCTTTATATTGTTTTAAATGTTGTTCGAGCCAATCAACACTTTCGGCATCTAAATGGTTGGTGGGTTCATCTAATAATAAAATATCGGGTTCTTGTAGTAAAAGTCTGCAAAGCGCTACCCGCCTACGTTCTCCACCAGATAATATGTTGATAGACGTGTCGCTTTTTGGGCAACGTAAGGCCTCCATAGCTAATTCTAAACGGTTATCTAAATTCCATAAATCGTATTGGTCAATTAAATCTTGTAACGCCGCTTGACGAGCAATAAGCTTATCCATCTTTTCGGGGCTATTTAACATATCTTCATCACTAAATTTATTATTTACTTCCTCGTACTCGTTAAGAATATCAATGTGTTTTTGAGCACCCTCTCTTACAATTTCTATAACTGTTTTAGAGTCGTCTAACTTTGGCTCTTGCTCTAGTAATCCAATAGTATAATTGGGAGATTGGTGTATTTCGCCTAAATAATCCTTATCAATTCCTGCTATAATTCGTAACAATGAAGATTTTCCAGAACCATTTAGCCCTAGCACGCCTATTTTAGCACCATAGTAAAATGAAATATAAATATCTTTTAAAACTTGTTTTTGTGGTGGATGAATTTTAGAAACATTCACCATACTGTAAATGATTTGTCTTCCTTCTTCTGACATATTTTTTTATTTTTTTAGTTTGCGAAGGTAATTAAAATCATTAGCCTCTGAACCAACAATTATCAAAAAAGTAAAGTAATTAAATGCTCAAATTATTTACATTTACCAACTACAAAATAAGGTTCCATAAGTTATATTTATAATTAAACAATCATCACATATTTATCCATTTTAACATGAAATTATTAGAAAACAAAGTTGCCCTAATAACAGGGGGAACAAGAGGCATTGGTAAAGGCATTGTAACTAAATTTGCAGAGCAAGGCTGTAATGTGGCTTTCACATTTTTAAATTCGGCCGAAAAAGCAAAACAATTTGAAATAGAGCTTCAACAATATGGCATCAAAGCAAAAGGCTATCAAAGCGATGCTGCTGATTTTGCAGCAACTGATAAATTAACAAATGATATTGTAAACGACTTTGGCACAATTCACATTTTGGTAAATAATGCGGGTATTACAAAAGATAATTTATTATTAAGAATGACAGAGCAACATTGGGATGAGGTGATGAGTGCTAACCTTAAATCAGTATTTAATTTTGTTAAAGCAGTTCAAAAACCGATGCTTAAAAATAAATATGGCTCTATCATCAATTTAAGCTCTGTAGTAGGCGTAAAAGGAAATGCTGGTCAATCTAATTATGCCGCATCAAAAGCTGGAATTATAGGGTTTACTAAGTCAGTAGCATTGGAATTAGGCTCACGTAATATCCGTTCAAATGCTATTGCACCAGGGTTTATTGAAACAGAAATGACAGCAGCCTTAGACGAAAAAGTAGTTGAGCAATGGCGTAATTCAATTCCATTAAAAAAAGGTGGGCAACCAGATGATGTAGCAAACTTAGCATTGTTTTTAGCCAGCGATTTAAGTCAGTATATTACAGGGCAATGCATTAATGTGTGTGGCGGTATGTTAACCTAAAACAGCCGACTTTTAAATATTAATTTAATGTTGTTTGTTACTTGCTTTATTGTATCAATACTTATAGGGGGGGCAATTGCTTGTTTTTTTTATTTTAAAGATAAAAAATATCAAACATTAACTTTTAAAACCGTTTCTGTATTATTTTTTTGTAGAATGGTGGTTGCCTCAATCCTATCACTTTTGTTATTTAATCCTATTATTCAACAATCTGCCATTAAAACAGTAAAGCCAATTTTATTTATTGCTCAAGATAATTCAATGTCTATTGCATTAAATAAAGATTCGTTGCAAATTAAAACAGAATATCTAAAAGCTTTAAATACAATGTGTTTAAATTTAAGTAATGAATATGAAGTTGTAAAATATCAATTTGATTCTGATATTAAACCATTTAAAACCATTGATTTTAAAGGTAAAGAAACGAATCTATCTGCTGTTTTTAATAAAATTGAAAGTATGGACAAAAACCAAAAAATAGCTGCTATCATTATGGCTACTGATGGTAATTATAATACAGGGTTTGATGTAACTTATCAAACAGCAAAGCTCAATTTACCTATCTATACAATAGCATTAGGAGATACGGCCAAACAAAGTGATGTTTGGATACAAAAAATAAAACACAATGAAATTGTATTTTTAAATAATGAATTTTCTTTAGAAGTAATAGTGAATGCCAAAAATTTATCTGGTAAAGTAACCGAATTGAGCATTTTTGAAAATAATGTGTTAGTAAAAAAAGCACCTGTAATAATCAATAATTCACAATTTACAAATACCTATAAATTTTCAATTCCTTCAAATTCATTAGGGGTTCATTATTACTCTGTGCAATTGCAATCAATTAAAAATGATCAAAACAAATTAAATAATAGTCAAAGTTTTGCTATTGAAACGGTTAATGTAAAAAACAAAATTTTAATATTAGCCCAAACCCCTCACCCTGATATTGCATGCTTGGTAGAAATTTTAAAAAAGCAACCATCATTTGAAATTGAGTTAGCTTTTGTAAATGAATTTAAAAATAAAATTAATCCATATTCACTAATCATCTTACATCAGATAAATGAATTACCAAATTCAATATCAACAAATGTTGAGTTTCAGCAAAAACCTTTATTTTTAATTAATTCCAATTTCCCATTAACGCCAAGTACTACTAAATTTAAGCATACAGATGTTGAAACATCGGCAACATTAAATTTAGATTTTAAATTATTTATTTTAAATACTAAACTCAAAGATTTTATTTCATTATACCCACCCATTATCAATCAAAATATACAACCTACAACTATTGCAACTAACTTTGTGTTAATGTATCAAAAACACAAGCCATTGTTTTATTTTAATGAAATGAATAATACTAAACAGGCTGTTTTTACTGGTAATGGTTTGTGGTTATGGCGTATGCATCATTATAAATTAGAAAATAATTTTGACCTATTTGATGAGTTAATTTTTAAAACAATTCAGTACTTATCTACAAAAGCAGACAAGTCTTTTTTTAGAGCACAAACAGAAGCTATCATAGATGAAACTGAAGAAATAAAATTTAATGTGGAATTATTTAACCAATCGTATGAGCCAATTACAGAGCCCGATGTAAAGCTGACACTAACAGATGCACAAAATAAAAAATATGAGTTTATGTTTAATAAACAAGCATCTTATTATAGCATTAATGCTGGTTTTTTTTCTAAAGGAACTTATCAATTTGAAGCCTCTACTGTTTATCAAAATAAAACGTATTTTAAAAAGGGGCAAATTATTATTAATGAATTTTTAGAAGAAAAACAAAACTCCAGTTCAAACCAAGCCTTTTTATATCAGCTTTCTAAGCAAAGTAATGGTGCTATATTTTACTCAAATCAATTTAATAACTTACAAGATTCATTATTAAAAAATAAAAGTAAATGGCCAAATGAATTGCACGAAATTAAAGAGTATAACTCCTTAATTAATTTAAAATGGTTATTATTTTTAGCTATTCTATTTTTAGGTTTTGAATGGGGCTTTAGAAAGTATAATGGTTTAATTTAACTTTTAAAAAATAGTAAAAGTTAATTTTCTTTAAAAGCTTGTAAGGTATTTTGAATTAACGATACAATAGTCATAGGGCCTACGCCACCTGGTACTGGAGTAATGTAAGATGCCTTTTTACTCACCTCTTCAAAATGAACATCGCCCACAATTTTAAATCCACTTTTGGTTTGCGAAGATTTTATTTTATTAATACCTACATCTATTACTATAACATCTTGTTTTACCATATCGGCAGTTAAAAAATGAGGTATTCCTATTGCAGCAATAATAATATCTGCTTGTAAAGTATGTTGTTTTAAATTTTCTGTTTTGCTATGACAAAGTGTAACGGTACAATTTCCAATTTCTGAATTTTTTGATAATAGTAAACTAATTGGAGTACCCACAATATTACTTCTACCAATTACTATGCAATGTTTGCCAGTGGTATTAATTTTATATTTTTTTAGTAAAGTGCTAATACCAAGTGGTGTTGCACTTATAAAGGTTGATTGGTTTAATATCATTTTACCAAGATTAAGTGGATGGAAACCATCTACATCTTTAGTTGGATTAATACTATTAATAATTGTATCTGTGCAAATATGATTGGGTAAGGGTAATTGAACTATATAGCCATTTATCGTACAGTCTTCATTTATCTTTTTTATTTCAATTAACAAATCTTCTTGAGATATGGTTTCATTTAATTGAATTAAAACTGATTTAAAACCTACTTGTTCACAGGCTGCTATTTTATTTTTAACATAAGTAACTGATGCAGGGTTAGAACCAACAATAATAGCTGCCAAACAAGGTGTTTTTTTTGTAGTTAAGAGTAATTGTTTTACTTCAGCTGCAATTTCTAGTTTAATATTTTCAGCAGTTTGTTTACCGTCTATTAGTTTCA
Organism: Bacteroidia bacterium; assembly: GCA_031539425.1. Taxonomy (GTDB): domain Bacteria; phylum Bacteroidota; class Bacteroidia; order B-17B0; family Aurantibacillaceae; genus UBA4416. The sequence goes on along the minus strand of JAVKLI010000023.1, from coordinate 16,455 downwards.
TTATACAAATTAAATATTATGTCCTCCCATAAATTTGCTAGCTAGTTGCTTCATCTGATTAGGATTTTGCATCATTTTCGTTATATTTTTCGCATCTTCAAATTGTTTCAAAATTTTATTTACATCGTTAATAGATGTGCCACTGCCTTTTGCAATTCTGAGTTTTCGATTTTGATCTATTATATTTGGATTTGTTTTTTCTAGCATAGTCATAGAATTGATAACCACTTCAATAGTTTTAAAGTTTTTTTCTTGAACATCTGCTTTTGGTATTAATTTTTTATCTATGCCTGGCATCATTTTCACTAAATCTGCTGCGCTCCCTACTTTATTCACTTGTTTTATTTGAGTTAAAAAATCAGATAAATCAAATTTATTTTGTGCTATTTTTTTATTTATTTTTTTTAATGCTTCGTTGTCAAAATGTGTTTGAGCTTTTTCAACTAAACTTACCACATCTCCCATACCAAGTATTCTACTTGCCATTCTATCAGGGTAAAATACATCTATAGCATCCATTTTTTCGCCAACTCCAATAAACTTAATTGGTTTGCCAACAGTAGCCTTAACTGTAATTACAGCACCTCCTCTGGTATCGCCATCTACTTTAGTAACTATTACACCTGTAAAATCAAGCGCATCATTAAATGCTTTGGCTGTATTAACGGCATCTTGACCGGTCATGGCATCTATTACAAATAAAATCTCTGAAGGATTAACAGCTTGTTTAATTTCAGTTATTTCAGTCATTAATTTTTCATCAATAGCTAAACGACCAGCCGTATCAATAATCACAACACTATTACCATTTTCTTTAGCTTGTTTAATGGCAGCTTGAGCTATTAATACTGGATTTTTTTCATCAACATTGGTATATATATCAACGCCTATTTGGGTGGCTAATTGTGTAAGTTGATCAATAGCCGCAGGCCTATAAACATCGCATGCTACCAAAAGCGGTTTTTTTCCTTTTTTTGTTTTAAAGTAATTGGCTAGTTTGCCTGAAAAGGTTGTTTTACCTGAACCTTGAAGCCCTGCCATTAAAATAATGGTAGGATTACCAGTTAGTTCAATCTCTTGATTTGTATGGCCCATCAGGATTATCAACTCTTCATTAATAATTTTAACCATTAATTGACCAGGCGAAATACTTGAGAGTACGTGCTGACCAAGGGCTTTTTCTTTTACAGTATCAATAAATGATTTTGCTATTTTAAAATTAACATCAGCCTCAATTAAGGATTTACGAACATCTTTTAAAGTTTGAGATACATTAACTTCTGTAATTTTACCATTACCTTTTAAGCCTTTTATAGCCAAATTTATTTTATCAGTAAGCGATTGAAACATAAAATGATGTATTAAAAATAAAGAAAAACAAACTTAACATTTTTCTGCTTGTTAAGATTATAGGATCTGGTGTTTTTACGCTTCTAAACTCAGGTTTATAGTATTTGAAAAGGTTGTAATTAAAAAACTTTAATTTGTAAGCTTTTTGAGTCAAGGGGAGTTCTATAAATTAAATGTTGATAAATTCGGCAATCATATATTAATTTAATTATATGAATGTCAGGTAGTTAATTTTATATTTGCATTATAAATACATCAATAAAATGAAGAAAGGTTGCTATAAATCTAAAGGAAAAAAAGGTTTGTTTGACATGTTCACTGTTAATTTTTCCTTTTTTTTTACGTTTTAAAGTTAAACTTTTGTCTACTTTTAAATCCTACTAATTTTTTTGGATCTTACAAACCCAACATAATTAAATTAGATATTGTTAATTCCATTAAAATACAATAGTGTTACATTATAAAAAACACTTATTTTTGGTCAAAATATACTATTTACATCTTATTACATTTATTTCAATTTTTCAATGAAAATTTCTTATAAAAAAAACAAAAATCAAACTGCCGAACTTCAAATATTTATTGAACCTAAAGATTATACTGCAAAGGTAGAAGAGGCTACAAACAATATTCGTAAAAACTATAAAGCGCCTGGATTTAGACCCGGAAAAGCGCCTGTTACCTTACTTCAAAAACAACATGGTACTTCAATTATAGCCGATACGGTTTCTAAATTAGTTGATAATGCCATGAAAGACTATATAACAAAAGAAAAGATAGAGTTTTTAGGCTATCCCTTACCTAAAGCCGACCATAAGGTAGATATTGAAAAAGGTAAAGAATGGACTTTTATTTATGAAATAGGATTAAGGCCAGAAGTTGACCTTAAATTGAGCACCTGGACTACCTTAGAAGAATATGTTATTAAATTAGAGGGCGAATATGTTTCCAAAAGAATGAAAGAGGTTTTACAATATTTTCAAACACAAAAACCAGCAGATACCATTACAGAAAACAGCGTTATATTTATTGAACTTTTAGAAATACAAAAAGCAGCTGAGTCAGAAACAAAGCCAATATCAAAAAGTTCACGATTACAATTAAACACCATTACTAATTTAAGTGTAAAAAATAAATTAATTGGTTTACAAAAAGACAGTAAGGTAACCGTTAACATCAGCGATTTATTTACAACATTAAATGACAAAGTATCAAATTTGGGAGTAAGTAAAGAAGAGGCAGAAAGTATTAGCTCAGATTTTGAGATTACAGTAACAAGTATTGGTGTGATGGTAGATTCTGAGTTAAACCAAGAGTTATTTGATAAAGTATTTGGACCAAACGTAGTAACAAATGAGGCAGAATTTAAAACCAAACTCAAAGAAAGTTCTGAAAAAAACATTCAACAAGATTTGGACATGCTGTTTTACGATAATGCTAAAGAAATACTTTTAGATAAATGTAAACCAACCTTACCATCCGATTTTTTAAAACGTTGGATATTACAAACTAATGAAAAACCCATAACTCAAGAGCAATTAGACAAAGAATATCCAAATTATGAACAAAGCATGAAATGGAATTTGGTTACTCAAAAATTAGTTAAAGATCATAACATTAAAGTAACCGAACAAGAAATATTTGAAGAGGTGAAAGCTTACTTAAAATATGAATATTCAAAAATGGGTTACAACATGCCAGATGAAGACTTAGAAAGTATCGTAAAAAAACAAATAGGCGAATTAAAACAAAAAGGACACATTGAAGATTCTATTATTCAAAATAAAATTAAAGACTTATTAAAAACTGCTTGTAAAGTAAAAAAGAAAGAAATTAATCACGCTGAGTATTTAAAATTGTTTGAGAGCATTAAAAATAAAAAGAAATAATAATACTCAAAAATTAGTACTTATGTCATCATTACAAAACCAACAAGAATACAGCTTAGTTTTAGATGTAAATAATATTGATTCTATAAAAATTGGTATTGTATACTCAGAATGGCATAGCAATATCACTTTAAAGTTATTGCAAGATGCTAAAGCGTTTTTAATTAAAAATGGCATCTCTGAAAACAACATTATTACTGAAATGGTTCCGGGGAGCTTTGAGTTAATCTATGGTGCCAAGCAAATGTCAAAATATGTGCAGGCTGTAATTTGTATAGGCTGTGTTGTGCAAGGTGATACAAAACATTTTGATTTTATTTGTCAATCTGTTGCGCAAGGAGTTACAACATTAAATATTGCGCAGGATAAACCTGTAGTATTTGGAGTACTTACTGTAGATACTGTAGAACAAGCCATAGAACGATGTGGTGGAAGCCATGGTAATAAAGGAATAGAAGCAGCGCAAACCGCCTTACAAATGATTCGTTTTAAAGACAGACTTCTTTGGAAATATGCTGTATGATTTTAAAAATGGAGAGTGTATTTTAATAAATAAACCACTTACCTGGACGTCCTTTCAAGTTGTAAATAAATTAAAACACGCACTCAAAAAACACCCTTCCCTTTTTTTTGAAACAAAATTTATAAATTTTAAAATAGGCCATGCTGGTACGCTTGACCCCCTAGCAACAGGCCTACTAATTATTTGCACCGGAAAAAAAACAAAAGAAATTTCAACTTATCAAAATTTAAAAAAAGAATATACTGGTACTTTTTTTTTAGGCGCTACAACCCCCTGTTTTGATAAAGAACAAGAAGTAGATCAAACCTTTGAAATCAATCATATATCACAAAATGACATTTTAAATACAGCTAAATCCTTTGTTGGACCACAGTTACAAATCCCTCCTATATTTAGTGCAGTTAAAACTAAAGGAAAACCTACTTATTTATTGGCCAGAAAGGGAGTAGAAGTAGAACTACAATCCAAACCAATTGAAATTTACAGTTTTGAAATTACAAATATTAACTTGCCTTTAATTTCATTTAAAATAGAATGTTCTAAAGGCACCTATATTAGATCTATTGCAAGAGATTTTGGAATAGCGCTTAAAAGCGGAGCCTACCTTGATAGTTTATGTAGAACAAAAATTGGTAATTTTAACTTAAATTCAGCATTTAGTATAGCCGACTATATAAATAAAGTTAATCAACAATCCGAAAATAAAACAATATAACCGCATGGCAGAAAATAAAATTAAAATTGTAAAAGTTTCTTCAAAAAAAATTAAGCATTTCTTTGAACACACCATTTGGAAAATGCAAAGTGATCATGACAATTCTAAAAAACATTTTTTTTTAAAAGTTTTAAGAGTGATTGCTATTTCATTTAAAGATTTTAAAAAAGACCATTGCTTTGATAAAGCTATCAGACTAACCTATTATTCACTTTTTTCTATCGTTCCAATTGTAGCACTAGCATTTGCTATTGCTAAAGGACTTGGTTTTCAAGAAACCTTAAAGGAGCACATTATGAAAGAATTTGATGCTCAAAAAGAAACTATGACTTATGTTTTTATCTATGCAGATAAAATGCTTAATAACACCAAAAGCGGCATTATTGCTGGGGTAGGTATTGTGGTGTTATTATGGACTATCATTAAACTATTAGGCGGTATCGAAAATAGTTTTAATATCATTTGGGAAGCTAAAGAAGACAGACGCTGGGCAAGAAAATTTACAGATTATTTCTCTATCATGTTTATTACCCCTATTTTATTAGTGCTTTCAGGAAGTTTAACGCTTAATCTACAAAATGTATTACAATCAATATTTTCTGAATACCATTATTTTGGCCCTGTTGTATTTTTGATTGCTTCATTTTTAGGTTTTTCAATTATTTGGGGCATGTTTACGTTTTTATTTATTTCTATACCCAATACCAAAATAGATTATAAGGCAGCTGCCATTAGTGGTTTTTTTACGGCATTAATGTTTCAATTATTAGAATATTTGTACATCACATCGCAAATAGGGGTGGCTTCATATAATAGAATATACGGTAGTTTTGCCGCATTGCCTTTATTTTTAGTATGGATGCAATACTCTTGGTTGGTAGTATTATGGGGGGCAGAGTTATGTTTTGCTATACAAAATATTAATAAATTTGACTTAAAAAACGAAATTTCAAACCTTAGTTTTAGGTATAAAAAAATTGTAGCTATACTAGTTTCAAATTGCGTTATAAAAAATTTTTTAAATAACGCAACACCACTCACAGATGTAGAAATTTCTAAAAAAATAAATATTCCTATCACTTTGGTTCAAAATATTATTTCAGAATTATTAGAAATTCAAATTCTTAACGAAGTGATTATTTTTGATAGCAAAATAGGGTATCAGCCCGCGCTATCTGAAAATAAAATTACAGTTAATATGATCTTACAAAAATTAGATGCCAAAGGGGTTAATCAATTATCTATAAATAATAATGATTTGGATAAAGTAAGAGATTTAGTTATAAGCTTTGAAAACACACTGCATGAAGCAAAAGGAAGTATTTTACTTAAAAATGCATTTTAATATTTTACCATGAGTGATCAATTTATAAAAGAAAAAGAAGAAAATAATTTATTTATTTTGTCGGCCATTTGTAATGGCAAAAACGCTTGGTATTATTATGTGTTTGGTATTATGGCAGCCATGTTAGGTTATTTTACCTATCAATTAGTAGCCGTTTCGCCGCTATTAAAATTAGCTATTGATAATGGTTATGAGCTTAATGAGATTTTAAAAAATCCTAACATGCTTTTTAACTCAGAAGTAAATGGACTAGACAAAAACCTAATTTTAGCACTCATGATGGGTATGTTTGTTTTTACTTTATTATTTTTTATATCTTATACCGTTCGAATTCAAAAAAAAACAATCACCTCTATAATAACTGGTTTTAATGCCATTAGATGGAATAGAATAGTAATTTCATTTATCGTTTGGGGATCATTAATGATCGTATCTACTGTAGCAGCTGCCATGCTTTTTCCTAGTCATTATATTTTAAAATTTAATACCCATCAATTTGGGTTACTTTTATTAATTAGCCTTATTTTAATACCTATACAAACAGCTACAGAAGAAATATTATTTAGAGGTTATATTTTACAAGGGTTAAGTATTGGGTTAAAAAATAAGCTATTGGCTCTTTGCATTTCATCATTATTTTTTGGTTTGTTGCACATATCTAATCCCGAAGTTAAAACGTTTGGTATTGGCATTATGTTACCATACTATGTTATGTTTGGTTTGTTTTTAGGCGTTTTATCTTTATTAGATGAAGGTATAGAACTCGCAATTGGAATACATTGCGCTAATAATTTATGGAGTTGTTTGCTGATAACAGCGCCAAGTTCTGTATTACAAACAGATGCTTTATTTGCATTACAAATAGAGACCCCGGTAATAGATTGTTTGCTGTGGGTTGCTTTTGCAGGGCTTTGTTTTTATATTTTGTATAAAAAATATCAATTAAATAATTGGCAAATTTTAAAAAATGAAAAATAAAAAAACAATCATTATTTTATGTGTAAGTATTGTGCTCAATTTTTATGGAAATAATACCTATCAATATTTTATAAATCTCAATAAAATATCAAATTATAAAATATTAGTGACCTTATTACCCCCTTCAGTAGATAGTGCTAACATTAACTTTTCGTTTCCTGCCATAGTGCCAGGTACCTATGAAATAAATAATTTTGGAAAGTATATTACCAATTTTAATGCCTTCAATAGATTTGGAGAAAAATTAAAAATCGAAAAACTAGACTCCAACACCTTTCGTATTTTTAATGCTCAAGAACTTACAAAAATTACTTACTATGTTGAAGACACATGGCATAATAAAAAAAATAAAGGTGAGGTTTTTGAGCCCGCAAGCTTAAATTTGGACACCCTTCCAAATTCTGCTAAGCTAATAAACACACATTGTTTGTTTGGATATTTTGAAGGTAAAAAAAAAATACCATTTAAAATTCAGGTTGAAAAACCTAATTCTTTTTATGGTGCAACTAGTATTCAAAATATAAAATCTACTGATAACATTGACGTATTTATCTCTCCAAATTATCATTTACTTATAGATTCCCCCATTTTGTATAGTATTCCTGATACCTGTTCGTTTACGGAGCATGGTTCTAAAATTTCAATTTCTGTATACGCTGCTGATAAAAAAATAAATTCAACTGAAATAAAAACAACTATTCAAAAAATAATTTCAAATTATTATACTTATTTAGGTAATAAACTTACTGCACCCAATTACCATTTTTTATTTATGTTTAGTAATAATTTAAATTCGCAAGGAGCCTTGGAGCATTCTTATTCTTCAATATATTCTATGCCAGAAATAAATTATGTTGCTATTGAACAAAACTTAAAACAATTTGTAGCCCATGAGTATTACCACACAATAACGCCATTAATATTGCACTCTAAAGAAATTGAAAATTTTAATTTTAATACCCCTAAAATGAGTAAACATTTATGGTTGTATGAAGGAGTAACAGAATACATATCCTTACATATGCAAGCTGTAAGTAAATTAATTAGTGTTGAAGAATTTTTAGATGAACTATCAATTAAAAATATTACAATGCGTAATTTTAATAAGACTTTACCCTTTACACAATTAAGTTTACAGGTATTAGATAAATGTAAAAAAGAATATTCTAATGTATATGTAAAAGGCGCATTATTAGCTATGTGTATGGATATTACATTATTAAAACATAGTGAGGGAAAATATAACTTACAAAATTTAATTAACGATTTATGCAAAACATACAATAACACAAAGCCTTTTGATGATGATATATTATTTGATGAAATTGAAAAATTAACTAATAAAAATATAAGATATTTTATCAATCAATACATAGATGGACCTGAAATGCTAAATGTAGAAAGCTTTTTAGAGTTTTGTGGTATAGAATTAAAGGGTCAAAAAAATGAAACCTATAAAGTATTATCAATAAATAATAAAGCAAATACTCAACAAATTAAATTGCGCAATGCTTGGTTAAATATTAACACATTATAATAATAAAAAATCTATGGAATATCCTACTGAACAACTAAATGAAAATGGTGATTTACCAAAGCCCACATTAAATTTATCTAACTCGCAATGGATGCGCAAAACACTATTTAATATAGCCCTGTATTTTTTTGTGTTTTTTGTTATATTAAAGTTAAATGCTATTTATGCAGCAGCTATTTTACTTGTTATAATAATTCATGATGTGGGACATTTTATTTTAATGAAAAAATACAAATATGTTAATTCTAAACTTTTAACCTTTCCGTACTTAGCAAAATATTTAGAAAATTCCAATACTATAAGCGATACACAATTATGTTATATTATTTTAAGCGGCCCAATACCAGGTATTATTATTGGATTTATACTAAAATATAGTAATCAATTTTATGACAATGAAAACATCGTTATTTTATCAAATATATTTATAGGACTTAATTTTTTTTATTTATTACCCTTTGCATCTTCAGATGGAGAACATTTTTTAGAAACGCTTTTTTATAAAAATCATTTTGTTGTTAAAATGGTTGTAGGTATTTGTACCGTAATCATCCTATTATTATTACCATTATTTTTATCAAGCATTTGGCTTTTAATTTTACCTATTTCTATCATTTTTGAATTAATATCCGAATTTAAAAATCAAAAAATAAGACAATACTTAAACCAAGAAAATATCAATTATTTTATTCATTATAAAGATTTATCAAATCATCATTATTGGCTTATTAGAGATTGCATTCTGTTACAATTTAATAAACGTTATTCTATAGTAGAAGCCGGTAAACAAGCGTACAGCATCATAGAACCTAATTTGCTAGCACATCTAAACACAGTCATCAAGCAACCAATACAAAATACTTTAACTTTAATTAAAAAAATTGGTTTTGTTACCCTCTTTTTTGTATTTATTGTATTACCTATTTGTTATTTTATTCCCATGCTTGCAGATGTGGTATCTCAGATATTAAAACAATAATATAATGCCCTAATACACATAGATGAAAATTAAAACTGCCCCCATTAATAAATGTTTAAATTTGCATTGCAAAATTAAAACCAATGTATCACTTCATTTGTAAGAAGTAACAAGCATTATGATAACAATTACCTTACCCGATAGTTCTACAAAGCAAGTAGAGAAAGGCACCACACCAATGCAAATAGCCGAAGGCATAAGCCGAGGCTTGGCACAAAACGCTTTGGTTGCAAAGCTAAATAACGAATTGGTTGATTTAAATACACCCATTTTAACAGATTCAGCATTAAAATTGTATACTTGGGAACAAGAGGAAGGGAAAAATACGTTGTGGCACTCATCTGCACATTTAATGGCAGAAGCACTTGAGGCTTTATATCCAAATGTTAAATTTTGGGTAGGCCCTGCACTCGAAAATGGTTTTTATTACGATGTAGATTTAAATGGCGGTACACTAAGCACTTCTGATTTTGAAAAAATAGAACAAAAAATGCTTGAGTTAGCTCGCAAACAAAACATTTTTGAAAGAAAAAACATTTCTAAACAAGATGCCATCAATTACTTTACCGATAAGCAAGATATTTATAAGCTAGATTTACTAGAACGTTTAGATGATGGAACTATTTCATTATACACACAAGGTAATTTTACAGATTTGTGCCGTGGACCGCATATTCCAAACACAAGCTTTATTAAAGCAGTAAAAGTTTTAAACGTTGCAGGAGCTTATTGGAAAGGAGATGAAAAAAACAAAATGCTTACCCGCATTTATGGCATCACATTTCCTAAAGATAAAGAGCTTAAAGAATATTTAGAACTTTTAGAAGAAGCTAAAAAACGAGATCATCGTAAAATAGGCAAAGAACTTGAGCTATTTACCTTTTCCGAAAAAGTAGGCTCTGGTTTACCCCTTTGGCTTCCTAAGGGTACTATGCTTAAAGAAAAATTAATGCAGTTTTTACAAAAAGCACAATTAGAATCTGGCTATTTGCCAGTATCTACGCCACATATAGCCCATAAAGATTTATACATATGCTCGGGGCATTATGAAAAATACGGTGCTGATTCATTTCAATCTATAAAAACACCACACGAGGGCGAAGAATTTTTTTTAAAACCCATGAACTGTCCGCACCATTGCGAAATTTATAAATCATCGCCAAAATCTTATAAAGATTTACCTATACGTTATGCCGAGTTTGGTACAGTGTATAGATACGAACAGAAAGGAGAGTTGCACGGATTAACCAGGGTACGAGGCTTTACACAAGACGATGCACACTTGTTTGTGAGACCAGACCAAGTGAAAGAAGAATTTTTAAAAGTAATAGATTTAGTACTGTATGTGTTTAATGCGCTTGATTTTAAAGAGTATACAGCCCAAATATCCTTAAGAGATCCTAATAATAAAACCAAATACATTGGTACAGATGAAAATTGGATAACCGCTGAGCAATCTATTATGGAAGCGACTAAAGAAAAAAACTTAAAAACTGTTATAGAATACGGTGAAGCAGCCTTTTATGGCCCTAAGCTCGATTTTATGGTAAAAGATGCTATAGGTCGCAAATGGCAACTAGGCACCATACAAGTAGATTACAACTTACCCGAACGGTTTGAATTAGAATATGTTGGATTCGATAATCAAAAACACCGCCCAGTAATGATACACCGAGCGCCATTTGGCTCTATGGAGCGTTTTGTTGCTGTTTTAATAGAGCATTGCAAAGGTAACTTTCCACTTTGGCTTACCCCAAATCAATTTGCCATATTACCAGTTAGTGAAAAATTTAACAATTATGCGAAAAAAGTTTTGGATTTACTGAAAAAATCAGATATTCGTGGCTTCATTGATGATAGAAATGAAAAAATTGGAAAAAAAATAAGAGATCAAGAAATAAACAAAATTCCTTACATGCTTATTGTAGGCGAAAAAGAACAAGAAAATAACACTGTATCAATAAGAGAACATATCATAGGCGATAAAGGAGAAGTAGCTGTAGAAAGTTTTATTTCACTGATAATTGAAACAATAGAACAAGATTTTAAATTAAAACAAATAATATAAATAATTAAATAGGAGGTCAGTATCAACAATAACAAAAAATTTATTCCAAAGCCAAGTTCGGCAACTAATTCATCAGCGCCAAAGCAATCTACCGAACCACCTGCACCTAAAAGAATGCGCGGCTTAAAAGAAGGATTTAAAAGGCCAGGCGTTAAGGAAGAGCAGCATCGGATAAACCACAACATTAGAAACACACCCATGGTGCGTGTTGTAGGTGATGACATAGAATCTGGAGTAATGAAAATAGCTGAGGCATTAAAATTGGCAGAAGATATGGGCGTAGATTTAGTAGAGGTAGCCCCTACAATTCAGCCACCTGTTTGTAAAATCATAGATTACAGTAAATTTTTGTATGAATTAAAGAAAAAGGCAAAAGAAATAAAAGCAAAAGCATCTAAGGCAGTAGTAAAAGATATACGTTTTGGCCCACATACTGATGAACACGATTTTCAATTTAAAAAAAATCATGCCATTAAATTTTTACAAGATGGCGCTAAGGTAAAAGCTTATGTGTTTTTTAAAGGAAGAGAAATTGTATTTAAAGAACAAGGCGAAATACTTTTATTAAAATTTGCCACAGAGCTAGAAGATTATTCTAAAGCAGAGCAATTACCACTAATGGAAGGTAAAAAAATGCAAATGTTACTTGCACCAAAAAAGAAAAATAAATAAATTAAATACCATAGATTATGCCAAAAATGAAAACCAACTCCAGTGCTAAAAAAAGATTTTCTATCACCGGAACAGGAAAAATAAAAAGAAAACATGCTTATAAAAGTCATATTTTAACTAAAAAAGCTACCACTCGTAAGCGTGATTTAACTAAGACTGGCTTAGTACACGAAAGAGATATGAATAATGTTAAATTTTTATTAGCAATATAAAAAATTATAATCACATAGGTTAGCTTAAAAACTAGCCTAATTTTAAGTTAAAAAAGAATTACAAACTGTAATCACTTAAAATTAAAAACCAAAAAATATGCCACGTTCAGTAAATCATGTTGCCAGCAGGGCACGCAGAAAAAAAATCCTTAATTTAACCAAAGGTTATTGGGGTGCAAGAGGTAATGTATGGACCATTGCAAAAAACACCTTAGAAAAAGGTTTAACATACGCTTATAGAGATAGAAAAAATAAAAAACGTACTATGCGTAGCTTATGGATACAACGTATAAACGCAGCTGTTAGACAAAACGGTTTAAGCTACAGCGAGTTTATTCATAAAGCAGCTGTAAAAAAAATTAACTTAAATAGAAAAGTTTTAGCTGATTTAGCTATGAATCACCCAGAAGCTTTTAATGCTATCATAAAGCAAGTAAATTCATAATAAAGCTACACTGTAGTATTTTATTAAAATGAAAGAAACTGCACTCACTTCTATCCATAAAGCCTTAGGGGCTAAAATGATACCTTTTGCTGGTTATTTAATGCCTGTATCTTACACAGGTTTAAATGACGAGCACTTGGCTGTTCGCAGCAGTTTGGGCGTATTTGATGTGAGCCACATGGGCGAATTTATTGTTAAAGGACCAAACGCCTTAGCATTAATACAACAAATAACCAGTAATGATGCTGCAGCTTTAAAACCTAACAAAGCACAATATTCTTGTTTGCCTAATCATACAAACGGAATTGTAGATGATTTGTTAGTGTATTGCATTGATGAGCAAACCTATATGCTTGTTGTAAACGCTTCCAATATAGAAAAAGATTGGAACTGGATACAAAAACATAATTCCCAACAAGTGGAAATGCACAATATTTCAGATAAAACTTCTTTATTAGCAGTTCAAGGGCCTAATGCTATTCATGCTTTACAAAAACTTACTGCAATTAATTTATCAGAAATACCATACTATTCATTTCAAAAAGGAATATTTGCAAATTTTGAAAACATTATTATTTCAAACACAGGGTATACAGGTGCTGGTGGTTTTGAAATTTACTTTGAAAACCAATACGCTACAGCTATATGGAGTGCTATATTTGAAGCAGGTAAAGAATTTAACATCAAACCTATTGGGCTTGGTGCCAGAGATACGTTACGCTTAGAAATGGGTTTTTGTTTATACGGAAATGACATTAATGATGAAACATCACCAATAGAAGCAGGGTTAGGTTGGATAACTAAATTTAACAAAGAATTTACAAACAAAAACTTTCTTGAAAATCAAAAGAAAAACGGTACAACTAAAAAATTAGTGCCCTTTGAAATGATAGACAAGGGTATTCCACGCCAGCACTATAAAATAGTTGATCAAGATAATAATGAAATAGGAGAAGTTACTTCAGGCACACAATCTCCATCTCTCAACAAAGCCATAGGCATGGGTTATGTAAATACCATTTTTAGTAGCCCTAACACCGAAATTTATATCTCTATTAGAGAGAAAAGTATTAAAGCAAAAGTAACCACCTTACCTTTTAAATAGTTATGAAGGTTGAAGTTTGTTATTCGCCACAATCTTATCCTTTATTTGAAAACAAAGAAGCAATAGTTGTTGTAATTGACGTACTTCGTGCTACATCGGCTATTGTAACAGCCTTTTACAATGGTGTAGAAAAAATAATGCCTGTTGCCAATAAAGGCATTGCTATAAGCATGAAACAAAAAGACACAATTGTAGCTGCCGAACAAAACGGACAAATAGTAGATGGCGTAGAAATGGGAAATAGCCCGTTTAGCTACATGTCGCCTACCATAAAAGGTAAAACCATTGTTATATCTACTACCAATGGCACACAAGCTATATTAACTTGTAAAGATGCGCACCAAGTACTAATAGGGAGCTTTTTAAACTTAAATGTTATTTGCGATTATATAATAGCTCAAAATAGAGATGTATTGTTACTTTGCTCTGGCTGGAAAAACAAATTTAATTTAGAAGATACCTTATTTGCTGGCGCTATAGTAAATAAACTAACAGAAAACAATACCTTTGATTTACAATGTGATTCGGCTATTGCCTCAAAAAACTTGTATTTACAAGCTCAACCAGACTTATACGAATTTTTAAATTTATCTTCACATCGCATTCGATTAGAAAAATTAAATTTAGAAAGAGATGTAAAATATTGCATGACGTTAAATATTTGCCCCGTAATACCTATACTTAAAGGCGATTATTTAGTTAAAATATAAAAGCTATAAACTTACTTTTGTGGAAGTTCAACAAAACGTATCATTAAAAAACATAAATACTTTTGCTGTTGAGGCTTTTGCATTGTATTATGCAGAAATAAATACAATACAAGATTTTTATTACATTAAAAACAATTCCGTTTTTAAGTCCACACCAAAATTAATTTTAGGCCAAGGTTCTAACATATTGTTTACTCAAAATGTCAATCAATTGGTACTAAAAATAAATATTAAAGGAATTAATATTATTGATGAAACTAATGACACTATAACCGTAAAATGCGCTGCTGGCGAACTTTGGCACGACTTTGTAATGTGGGCTGTAACTCATAATTATGGAGGTGTAGAAAATTTATCTCTTATTCCAGGTACTATTGGCGCGTGCCCTATTCAAAACATTGGTGCTTATGGCTCAGAAGTAAAAAACACCATTTATGAAGTAGAAGCTATACACATTGAAACGGGCGAAAAACAATTGTTTAACAATGCGCAATGCCAATTTGATTATAGAAATAGTGTTTTTAAAACCGAATTAAAAAATCAATATCTTATTACGTATGTTACTTTTAAGCTCCATAAAAATCCTAAAGTAAATATTGCTTACAAAGATTTGTTGCATGAACTACAAGGTGAAGATACACAAAACCTAACCATTCAGAAGGTATCTCAAGCTGTTATTACCGTTAGAAACAACAAACTACCACATTGGAAGCAGTTAGGAAATGCTGGTAGTTTTTTTAAAAACCCAATTGTTACTGAAGCACAATTTAAAAAGCTCCAATATCAATATCCTAATATTGTATTTTACTCTTTACCAAATACTACCGATGTAAAATTAGCAGCAGCTTGGTTAATAGAAACTTGTGGCTTAAAGGGCTTTAAAAATGGGCATTGTGGCGTACATCAAAACCAACCATTAGTGCTTGTTAATTTAGGTAATGCCAATGGCAAAGAACTATTTGAGTTTTCACATTTTCTAATTCAAAAAGTAGAAAATACATTTGGTGTAATGTTAGAAAGGGAAGTGAATATATTGTAAATAAGTGTTACAATAAACTCATTTTTATTTACACTATATCCAATCCATTTTGAAAATATACCGTTAGTGGCTGGCAGTTTTAATTTGTTGTAATCTTGTTTTGCGGTCGGCTTTGCCATATTGCAATATATTGTCCTGTGGACATTTTTCGTGCTGAATTTTTCGCTTTGTCAGCGTATTCTCCGTAAAATAATTCATCAATTGTTTCAAACCATATATTTAACCATTTCCCAAAATGTTTCTGCTCTATGCTGTAACCTAAGTCCTTATCTACATTGATGTGTTTTTGAGTTGGGCTCCCTTTAAATTTTGCTACTCCAAATAAATTAGTCTCCCAAAAATCAGCAAGTTTAACAAGGTGTTCCGACCAATTATCTTCTGAAATATGGCTATTAAAAATTGCACCTAAAAGTTCATCTTGTCTTATTTTAGCGTAAAAAGCATTTACTAACACACTTATGTCTTGTCTATTTTCAATATCTTTCATTTGTTTGTTTTTTTAACTATTTATGACATCATTAAAACCTTCTGCTTTGTCGTATTTTGAAAGGGTTAATCTAATTGTTGAGTTTTTTTCTGTTAAACTGTGTGAAATATCACCTTCAATTGCAATAATATTACCATTTAGAATTAAGGTGGTTCTAAAAATTAGTTTTTAGAGATTTGAATAAAAATCGTAGAATCCATTAAAACGATTTTTATAATCTGTACCATCAAAAGTACAATATTTTTCCTTTACAACATCATAATCTATCTATCTATCTATCAGTGTATTTAATATCTAATCTTATGGTTTGTTCGTACCTAAATAAGTTGTAAGTTAGGTTGATAAGTCCTATTATTCCAGTGGCTCTTACTATCCCTATTGATTTTATGAATAAGCCATTC
>JAVKLI010000022.1:0-2920 GCA_031539425.1 Bacteroidia bacterium | reverse complement strand
GGGTTGGCAAACAATTAATTTCAATAGTTGTGCGACATGGCGGGTTTTCTATGAAATATTGAGCCCAAAGCTCATTGTACTTTTTAAAATCATCTTTCATATTGGTTAAAAAAACCTGAACGTCTACAATTTTAGACCAATCACTTCCAGCATCTTCTAATATATATTTTACATTTTTAAAAACAGAATGGCATTGGGCTTCAATATCATAACTAATTATATTTCCTTTTTCATCAAGCGTAACACCTGGTATCACTTTTGTTCCTTTTTCTCTCGGACCTACCCCTGATAAAAATAGAAGGTTGCCAACTTTTTTGGCATGCGGGTATAACCCTACTGGTTCTGGGGCTTTAAACGATTGTATAGAATTTGTATTTAGCATAAAGGTATATTGAGTTTATATTAATTTGTTGTTTAATTACGTATTTGAAGTGTGTGTAAATTTTAATTTAAAAATAAATGTGAGTCAAACTATTCATAAAAAATATTTTAATGTACATTTTTTTGATCTCATCTAGTCTATCAATATTAATCTTATAACACTCCAAATTTCCCCTGTCTAAAATCTTCAAAGGCTTGTGTTATTTCTTCTCTCGTATTCATTACAAATGGGCCATGAGCGGCAATCGGTTCATTTATTGGTTCTGCGCTTAGTAACAATACTGTAGCATTTTGAGTGGCGGTTAATTTAAAATCTGTGCCATCATTATTCATAAGCATTAATTGATTTTCAATGGCTATTTCTTTATGATTAATCAAAATTTTCCCTTCTAATATTAAAACTGCTGTATTGTAATGTTCCGGAAAGCTAAATGTACAATCAGTTTGGACTGCTAGTTTACAATTGTATAAATGTATTGGTGTAAAAGTATTTGCGGCACCTGTTATCTTATTATAATTTCCTGCTATTACCTCTATGGTGCTTTTGCCATCATCTAAAAATACTTTTGGTATACTTTTATTTTCGATGGCTTGATATTTAGGTGCACTCATTTTATACTTAGCAGGTAAGTTTACCCACAGCTGCACCATTTGAAAATCGCCACCTTTTTTGCTCCATTCTGTTTCATGAAACTCTTTATGTAACACACCACTAGCTGCCGTCATCCATTGCACATCACCTTCACTTATAATGCCGCCACCACCACTGCTATCATTATGTTGTACTTTGCCTTTATAAGCAATGGTTACAGTTTCAAAACCTCTGTGTGGGTGCACACCAACTCCACGCGGTATAGGTGATGGTGAAAAATAATGTTTAGAATTATAATCAAACATGACGAACGGGTTTAAACGTTGCATCATAACTTCGCCCGGAATAAAATTATGAACCCTAAAGCCATCTCCTACAAATTGAGTTGGTGGCGGGTTTATGATATGCTCTACTGTTTTTAAGCTCATTTTTTAAAAATAAAATATACTGCTAAAATTAAAAATCCAAAACCAATTAAATGATTCATTTTTAAAGTTTCATTTTTAAAAAATAAAAGTGTAAAAGCAATAAAAATGGTAAGTGTAATCGCTTCTTGAATAATTTTTAATTGCCACATATTAAATGGACCCCCGTTTTCAGTAAACCCAATTTTGTTGGCTGGTACCAATAAACAGTATTCAATAAATGCAATTCCCCAACTAATAAGTATAATGCCAAATAAGCCCATATTGCTAAGCCAAGCAATGTTTTTAAATTTTAAATGGCCATACCACGCAAACGTCATAAAAGCATTTGATAACACAAGTAAAATAATGGTAATAAGCGATTTATTCATAGCAAAATGTTAAAATGTGAAATTATGAAATTTTTTAATGATATCATACTTAAACTCCCTGCCAAAAGTTTGTTGTTAAACAATTTTACACGTTATTTTCGTTGCTTTAGGGTAAATTGCATTGGTAATAGCCTCAAACAAAACATCATATTGCGAAACGAGAATACTAATATTTTCGTTTACTATTCGCCTGGTTTCGGCTAACATTTTACCCATAGCAACTATATTTTAAATCTGTTTTTACTTCCCTGTCATTCCGTTAATAAATGTCTCTACAAACCCTAAGATTTTACTCAAAACTCTATCTTCTCCTTATTTAAAGTTGTCCGCCTACGCCTTTAAACTTCTCTACAAACGAAACTAGCTTTTGAAAAACGCTTTGCTTCTTTGTTAAATACTGAGGATTTAAAGGACTCATTTGGGGTAATAGAGCATTCAATTCTGTTCCGTTTTCACTTGCATATTCTCGCTTTAAAGAAGCTGTTATATATCGCCTTGCTTCTTCTTCATTTAAATTCTCATCTGCAATTAATTCTGTTGCTTCTGCTTTTTGTTTTCTTTGAGCATATGCAAAAAATAAATCTATAACATTAGCTTTGTCTTGAAGCGTGTCAAGTTCAGTATCATTGATGAAATCAACGACTAAACTCTCCTTTGCTCTGTTTCCAATACTTGCTCGAATAACCCTGCGTATTTCAGTAATTAAAGTTTCCTTGTCTTTGGTCTTTTTGTTGTGCTCAAAAATCAATTCAAGAATATAATCAAGGTTTATTTCTTGCGATTTTAGCAAGTCAACTTCAAACACTACATCATCCCAATCAATTGTTGATTCTTCTGTTTCCTTACCACTTTTTTCACGTCTTAACCAATCTCGAATGTCATTATAAGTTGAACGGTAATCCTGAACTGTCCTCTCTTTGAGCAACTCAATTTTTTGCATTACGGCAATATCCTCATCTGTTACAAAATGAGTTTGTTTAAATTCTTCAATAGCTTCAGGGTCGTTCTTGTCTATTGATTGAAATATTTTTAGGTGGTTAAATTCATCGTAATTCTGGAGTATGTTTTCTACTCTCAAATATTCTCCGAATAGTTTTGCAAATTCTTTTTTATCTTTCTCTTTAACAATTTCGTTAGGGTTAGGAAATTTC
>JAVKLI010000021.1:0-11404 GCA_031539425.1 Bacteroidia bacterium | reverse complement strand
TTAATGGTATTTATTCTTGGAGCGCTTCGCCTACACCTGCAAGCAGTTTAGGGTCTGCATCTGTAGCCGTTGTTAATCCTACTACTACAACCAGTTATACTTTAGATTACGAATTTAATGGCTGTAAAAAAACGGCGTTTAATACCATTACGGTTAATCAAATGACACTTTCAGTAGCTAATAATTCCATTTGTATAGGAAATGCTTCAACTTTAGGAATTAGTAGTAATTATCCAGGAGGAACCTATACCATACTACCTATAGGTACTGTTACTAATAATGCGATTGTAAGTCCAACAACACAAACTTCATATACAATTCAGTATAATTATTTAGGTTGTGTTAAGGCAGCAACAAGTACTGTTACGGTCAATCAAATGACTAGTAATATTTTACCCATTACACAATCAATTTGTATATCTAATACAGCTAGTTTAAGTTCTATCACAAACTCTTTAGGAGGTATATACACGTGGGCACCAAGTGGATTAAATTCAAACTCTATAGCAGTTACTCCCACCTCGCAAGCCACCTATACCTTAAATTATGAATATTTAGGTTGTATTAAAACCTCAACAAGTATGGTTTTTGTAAATCAAACAACATTAAATATAACAGCATTAAATCCTACTATTTGTATTCATACACAAACAGCTATCTTAGCTGCTAACACAAACTCTACTGGAGGTAACTATAGTTGGATGGTATCTCCAGTTCAATCGTTAAGTTACATAGCTGTAAGCCCAACTACACAAACAACTTATACAGTAAATTATGAATATTTAGGGTGCAAAAAAACAGCAACCTACAATATTGAGGTCAATCAAATGACTGTAAACATAACCCCTTTTACCTCCTTCATTTGTATTAACAGTAGCACAAATTTAACTAGTATTACTAATTATACAGGTGGTGTTTATTCTTGGAGCGCTTCGCCAACTCAATCTTCGAGCATAGGAACATTAGCAAATATTGTTGTTAGTCCTATTGCTCTCACAGTATATACATTAAACTACGCCTTTAATAATTGTATAAAAACTGCTACAAGTTTAGTTTCTGTAAATCAATCTACTGTCAATATTACATCATTAACACCTACCATTTGTATAAATACTCAAACAGCAACTTTATCAGTTGCTACTAACTCAGTAGGAGGAAATTATCTATGGGTATCGTCTACTGAAACGGTTAGCAGTATTGCCGTTAGTCCAACTACACAAACAACTTATACAGTAAATTATGAATATTTAGGCTGCACAACATTGTCAACTTATACTTTAAGTGTAAATCAAATGACAATTGCTGCCTTAACTAACACGCAAAATATTTGTATTGCCACATCAGCTACTATTGAAAGCATAACTAATCAATTAGGTGGAATTTATCAATGGACCTCCAATCCGCCTATAAGTCCAAGTATTAATGCAACTTCAAGTATTGCGGTTAGTCCAAAAGTACTTACAACTTTTAGTTTAAATTACAGCTATTTAGGTTGTACTCAATCTGCATCAATTACAATAGGTGTAAATCAAATGACTTTAGGCATTATACCTTCTACAAATTCAGTATGTTTAAATAACTCATCTAATTTAACTGCTATAACAAATTCTATAGGCGGTAGTTATACTTGGATGCCATCAAATGAAATAACTAATAATATTTTAGTTACACCTAGCACATCGTCCACTTATTCATTAAATTATAAGTATTTAGGTTGTATTAAATCTGAAACAATACTTATCAGTGTTAACGATATGACTCTAAAAGCCAATCCTACTCATCAACAAATTTGTTTAGGAGAAAGTGCAAACATTACAAGTATTACAAATAAGCCTGGTGGATTATACGCATGGGTAAAACATCCATCAAATGTTATTAATACTACCTCTAGTATTATATTAACACCTTTAGAAAACACTACTTACACTTTAAATTATGAATATTTAGGATGCAAACAAAGTTCAACAGTTACAGTAAATGTTAATCAAGTAAGATTAAATATTGCTGGATCGTCTCCATCAGTATGTATTAATAAACCTTTGATTTTAACAGCTGTTACTAATTCAACTGGCGGCGTTTATCAATGGATTCCCTCACAACCAAATACGCCTACTATAACTCTATATCCAATTAACGAAACAACTTATACATTAAATTACACCTTTTCTGGTTGTTCAAAAACTTCTACATTTAATGTTATAGTTATAAACCCCACTTTAGCTGCCAATTCTGGGTCAATTTGTGTAGGTTTTGGTGATTATATTTTAACTCCAACCGTTTCAAATGCTGGTGGCACCTATTCTTGGCAACCATTTAATGTTTTTACCCCTACACTTGCTGTTTCTCCACCAACTAATGTAACGTATACTTTAACTTATAATTATTTAGGTTGTATTAAAGAATTTAATGGTTATGTCAATGTTCAGTTATTTCCAATAATTACTGTTAATTCACCAACTATTTGCGTAAATGATAAAGCAGTTGTTTCAATTTCAGTATCACCAATAGGTGGCACTTTAGAATGGGATACTACTATAATAACTCAAACTACTAAAGAAGTAGCACCACTTAGCACCACTACTTATACAACAGCTTATGAAACCAATGGCTGTAAAAGTTATGCTTATAGTAATGTAGTAGTTAAACCAAAACCAAAAATTAATATTACAAATACCCAAACTACTTTATTAAGTAACGAACTCACTACTTTAATTGCATATGGTCCTTCACAAAGTTACACTTGGTCAACCAATCAAATAGGTTCTTCAATTACCTATTCAAATACAACAACAACAGACGTATGCGTTACAGGCAAAGATGTTTTTGGTTGTCAAAATTTAGAATGTATTACAGTTGATATTTATACCCCACATGTATACATCCCCACGTCTTTTTCGCCAAATGAAGATCATTTAAATGAAACATTTAAAATTATAACTACTGAATCTATTATGACTTACCAATTATTTATATATAATAATTGGGGTCAACTTATCTTTAGCTCTAATTCTATTGTAAATTCTTGGGATGGAAAATATTTAGGCAACAAAGTAATGACAGGAAACTATATATATAGTTTAACTATTAAAACTCAAAAAAATAAAATATTAAGATTTTATGGCTATATATTACTTGTGAATTAATATCATAATTCATCACGGTATTTTCATATACTTATGCGTTTGTAAAGATATTTTCCATTTAGGGTATTGCTTGATGTAGTTAATAATGCTTGGCAAAATTTCATCATGTTTGCTCCACTCTGGTTGTATATATAGATGCGCAGACGCATTGGTTTTTTTTGCTTGATATTCAGCAAATTCAAAATCATTTTTATTGTGTACTATCACTTTTAATTCATTTGCTTTATCATAAGCATCCTGTAAAGGCTCTTGTAGTTTTTTTGGTGATAAACAAATCCAATCCCAATTGCCTGTTAGTGGGTAACTACCTGATGTTTCAATAAATGTTTTTATCTGTTTTTTTTTACACAGGTCTGTAAGTGTATTTAAATTATAAATTAATGGCTCACCTCCCGTTACAACAACTGCTTTTGCTTGATATTGATCTGTAAGTTTTATAATATCAACAGTATTTGTAAGCGCGTGCACATTGGCATTCCAGCTTTCTTTTACATCGCACCAATGGCAGCCAATATCACAACCACCTAACCTAATAAAATAAGCTGCTTGGCCAGTATTATAACCCTCTCCTTGTAGGGTGTAAAAAGATTCCATTAAGGGTAACAACAATCCTTGTTCAACCAATTGATTTTGCTGGTCGTTTAGGCCATGTAGTTTATACAGTTTGTTTTTTTCTTGCATCAACTATAAACTCCAATAATTACTATTTTTAATCTTAGAACGATAAATACCTTTAATATCAAGCAAAACGCCATTTTTAACCAATAATGAAGTGAAATATTTTTCGGTTAATTTTTTATACTGTGTATGGCTTACAGCTACAATAACAGCATGGTAGTTGTTTTTTATTTTAGATAATTCAAATCCATATTCATGTTTTACTTCGTCATTATCTGCAAAGGGATCTGCAACATCTACTTGTACACCAAAGGTTTTTAGTTCTTTAACAATATCAACTACTTTAGAATTTCTAATATCACTTACATTTTCTTTAAATGTAATACCCATAACCAATACACGAGGGCTTGATATTTTATGCCCTGCTGCAATCATTTGTTTAACACAATTTTTGGCGATATAAAATCCCATACTATCATTTACAAATCGGCCACTATTAATAATTTTGGCATGATAACCTAACGATTCGGCTTTGTGTGTTAAATAATAAGGATCTACCCCTATACAATGCCCACCTACTAAGCCAGGGTTAAATTTTAAAAAATTCCATTTTGTAGCTGCTGCCGCTAACACTTCAAATGTGTTTATGTGCATTCGAGAAAATATTATTGACAATTCATTCATTAAAGCAATGTTTACATCGCGCTGTGTATTCTCAATAATTTTAGCCGCCTCTGCCACCTTTATGCTTGGGGCTAAGTGGGTTCCTGGCTCTACAATTATTTTATAGGTATCCGAAATTTCCTTTAAACTCAACGCGTCGCAGCCCGAAACTATTTTTAAAATTTTAGTAATAGTATGTTCCTTATCTCCGGGGTTAATTCTTTCAGGTGAATACCCAACTTTAAAATCTTTAATAAATTTTAAATTAGATTGTTGTTCCAAAACTGGCACACAGTCTTCTTCAGTACAACCTGGGTACACGGTAGATTCATATACAACATAATCTCCTCTTTTTAAAACAGACCCAACTGTTTTTGTAGCTGATAAAAGTGGTTTTAAATCGGGCAAATTATGCTTGGTTATTGGGGTTGGAACGGCAATAATAAAAAATGAAGCTTTTTTTAAATCCTTAATTTGATCAGTAAATAAAATATCACAGTTTTTAAATTCTATTTTATTAAGCTCTTTACAAGGATCTATGCCTTTTTGCATTTGTTTTATTCTGCTGGAGTTAATGTCAAAACCAATAACTTTTGTTTTTTTTGCAAAAGCCAATGCAAGCGGAAGACCCACATAACCTAAGCCTATCACGGCAATGGTTGCTTGTTTTTGTTGTATGTTTTTAGCAATTTTCATTTTAATTTTTGTGCTTTAAAACGCTTGCTGGACGTAGCTTATAAATACGTTCTATTATATTAACAACCGCTAAGCCGTCTTCAGCAGGAGTTGTAATAGATTTGTTATGAGTTAAAACATCTACTATATTTTCTATTACATTAAAATGATTATTGGCTGATCCTTTGTAAAACCCGTAATCATTAGCCGGGTTGGTTTGAGCTAATGTAGGCATGGTATAGTTAACAATGTCGCAAATTTCTACCTGGTCCATATATTGCCCACCAACCTTTACCTGTCCGTTACTCCCAATGATTGTTAATGACGATTCTAAGTTTTTATCTTTAAGTGCAGTAGAATAATTGATAGTACCCATACCTCCTGTTTCAAATTGAAACTGAATCATACCACTATCTTCAAAATCGGTAAGTTGTTGATGATTAAAATCTGCAAACTGCGCTTGTATATTTTTGATATTTCCAAATAGCCAATACAAAATATCTACCCAATGTGAAAACTGCGTAAATAACGTACCTCCATCAAGCGTTTGTGTGCCCTTCCAATTGTTGGGTTTATAGTATCTATCGTCTCTATTCCAATAACAATTTAATTGAACCATATAAATATCACCTAATATTTTGTTGCTTACAATATCCTTTAACCACTGGCTTGGCGGCGAGTAACGATTTTGCATAACACAAAATATTTGTTTATTTTTTTCTTTAGCCAATGCTAAAAGTGTATAACAATCTGAAGTATTGAGTGCTATTGGTTTTTCTATTACCACGTGTTTATTAGCTTGTAAGGCTTTTAAAGCCTGTTCAAAATGTAACCCGTTGGGGGTACAAATATTTACAATATCTACAGCTGATTCATGTTGTAGCAACGCGTTAATTGAATTATAAAAACGTTCTTTTATATCCAACAAATTAAGTTCAGCTTTTGAAACTACATCACACACCGCAACAAGATTACATTGCTCATGTCTTCTAATCATTTCGGAGTGGCGCTTACCTATGTGTCCTTGACCAATAACTGCAAAGTGGAGTTGTTTCATAAATACTACCGTTTGTAAACACTATTATTTTCAAGTTTATATGTGTTTTTACTTTCTTCACACACCGCAACACCTTCTTTATTAAATTCTAACCGGTGTCCAAATTCGCTCATCCAGCCTATTTGTCTGGCTGGGTTGCCTACTACTAAAGCGTAATCTGGTACACATTTAGTTACTACAGCACCCGCACCAATAAAAGCAAATTTACCAATTGTATTACCGCATATAATAGTTGCATTAGCGCCTATGGTAGCGCCTTGTTTTACTAAGGTAGGTTGATAATTTCCTTGTCTATTTACGGCGCTGCGCGGATTTATTACATTTGTAAATACCATAGATGGGCCCAAAAACACGTCATCTTCACAAATAACTCCAGTGTATATAGATACGTTATTTTGAACCTTTACTTTATTTCCTAATGTAACTTGTGGTGATATTACCACATTTTGACCAATATTACAATTTGTTCCAATTATGCTATGTTCCATAATATGGCTAAAATGCCATATTTTACAGCCGCTGCCAATAATGCATGGCCTATCAATTACTGCAGATGGATGTGCATAATAGGTGTCAATCATATTATCAAATTATTAGCATTACCAAATTGATAAATGTTATTGAGACAATTTTGCGTCAATACTTAATGTGGCATGAGGCACCGAACGAAGCCTTTCTGTAGGAATTAATTTGCCAGTTATTCTGCAAATACCATAGGTTTTATTTTCAATGCGTAATAAAGCGTTTTTTAAATTTAAGATGTATTTTGATTGTCTTACTGCCATCATCGCACTTTCTTCTTTTGATAATATGTCCGACCCATCTTCTAATAATTTAAATGACGGAGAGGTGTCATCAATACCATGATTATCAGAGTTAGACAAGGTTAATTTTAATAAATTATAATCGTCTTCGGCTTCTTTGAGTTTATTTAATATAATTTTTTTAAACTCTTTAAGTTCTTTTTCAGAATACTGTTTCCTATTGTCTTTTGTATTTACAAAAGGCTTCGGATCCATTTTTTGTTTCTTTTTAATTTGAATATTACTTATTAGTAAATTCAAAGGTTTGGTTCTAATATTATAATTACTATTAGATGGTTTAGGTTCTACTTTTTTTCTTCTGCCTCTTCCTCTTTTTTCTGGAATTTCATCTTCATCTAAATCATCATCAATTGAAGAAACTCCCTCTGCGTCTTCTAAATCTATTAATTCATCGCCATCAATCTCTATATCTTCTATATCCCCTTCAAATTCTATCTCTCCATCTTCACTATCTTTTGATTTTGATTTTTTACCTTTTTTAGACTCTTTAGATTTTTTATTTTTTTTACCTACTTTTAAAATAGCGTCAATTGGCTTTCCTTTTGTTTCTTTTATATCTAAAGATTTATCTTTTTTTGATGATTTTACTTTTTCTTTTGTTGTAGATTTTTCAACAACTTTAATTGGTTTCTTTGCTGCCGCTTTGCTATGTTTTTTAGGCGCAGCTTTAGCTGTTTTTTTTGCTGCTGATTTAATGTTTTTTTTAACTGCTTTTTTTAACTTATTACTAGGCATGTTGATGAAATTATTTATGTATTGTAAAATGAATTATTGTTTTATCGTCAATTTCTACTTGAAATTTATTATTCTGAATCAATTCTACTGATTCTATGTTTATAGCTAAAACTTCTTGTGCTATATAATCAAAATTTGTTTTTTGTAAAGTTTTTAATATTTCGTGATTTTCTAAAATAACATTTATTTTATCTGTAATTTCTAATCCAATGTCTTTTCTTACATTCTGAATCTTATTTACAATCTCTCTAGTAATACCTTCTATTTTTAAAATATCTGTAATGGTAATATCTAAAGCAACAGTTAACGATATGTCGTTAGTAATTTTCCATCCTGGCACGTCTATTGGAATAATTTCAACATCTTCTGCAATTAATTCTATAGTTTCATTTTCTACTTGAGTTGTAAACTTACCAGTAAATTCAATGCTTTTAATCACAGTTTGTTTGTTGGTTAATACAAAAGCTTGTATCGCTTTCATTTGTTGACTGTATTTTTTTCCTAATGTTTTAAAATTAAGTTTTAAATCTTTAATAATATTACTGCTCTGGTCATCAACAAAATCAAGCGTTTTAACATTTACTTCATTTAAAATAATTTGTTGCAAACTATCTGAAATTTGTAATGGTTTATTGCTTAGAATTGGTATTTGAATTTTTTGAAGCGGCTGGCGCACTTTAATATTTTCTTTTTTACGAATAGACAATACCATAGAGGTGATTTTTTTTGCCAATTCCATTTCAGATTCCACTCTTGTATTTATAAACTGAAGTTGTGGGGTAGGATAGTTTTTTAAATGAACTGAATTATTTTTTACATACTGTGGGTTTAAGTTTTGGTGCATCCAATCGCTAAAAAAAGGCGCTATTGGGCTCATTAAAATTGAAAGCTGATTAAGGCATTGAAATAAAATTTCGTAAGCCGTGTTTTTGTCTTCAGAATGCTCACTTTTCCAAAATCTACGTCTACCTAAGCGTACATACCAATTGCTTAAATCAATATCTACAAATTCTTCTATTAATCGTGCTGCTTT
This sequence comes from Bacteroidia bacterium, assembly GCA_031539425.1. Classification (GTDB taxonomy): domain Bacteria; phylum Bacteroidota; class Bacteroidia; order B-17B0; family Aurantibacillaceae; genus UBA4416. Next base: position 2,656 of record JAVKLI010000021.1, on the reverse strand, counting down.
GTGTGGTTCGTATTGGTCAAAATGGAGGGATACATTTTTGATAAGCGTATTTAGTTTGGATAATATCCACTCATCTAATAAATTGTTTTTTAAATTAGCTTTATTAAGGCTTTCAATACCTTTAGGGGTAAACTCATCTACATTGGCATACAAAGAAAAAAAGCTATAAGTGTTGTAAAGCGTTCCAAAAAATTTTCGTTGTATTTCTTTTACACCTTCTATGTCAAATTTAAAATTATCCCATGGCGCCGCATTTGATATTAAATACCAACGTGTGGCATCGGCGCCAAAGGTATCTATTGTTTCAAACGGGTTAACTACGTTGCCTAAGCGTTTGCTCATTTTAACACCGTTTTTATCTAATACTAACCCATTTGATATTACATTTTTAAATGCAACAGATTTAAAATTCATGGTAGCTATAGCGTGTAGGGTAAAAAACCAGCCTCTGGTTTGATCTACACCTTCGGCGATAAAATCGGCAGGAAACAACGTGTTATTATCTATTTCTTCTTTATTTTCAAATGGGTAATGCCACTGAGCATAAGGCATAGCGCCGCTATCAAACCACACGTCTATTAAATCGGGTTCTCTATATAAGGCTTTACCATTTTTTTCTAATATAATCAAATCAATAATAGGTTTATGTAATTCTATTGAGCTGTAATTTTCTTCGTTAAATAAATTGGGTACAAAATTTGACAAAGGGTTATTGTACATGGTGCCTTTCAAAATACTATTTTCAACTTCAGTTTTTAAATTTTCAATGCTATCAATTACTATTTGCTCTGTACCATCTTTACTACGCCATATAGGCAATGGAATACCCCAAAACCTCGATCGAGATAAATTCCAATCGTTTAAATTTTCAAGCCAATTACCAAACCTTCCAGTTCCCGTAGATTCAGGGTTCCAATTGATGGTTTTGTTTAACTGCATCATCTCTTCTTTTACGGCAGATGTTTTGATAAACCAGGATTCAAGTGGGTAATACAAAATAGGTTTATCTGTACGCCAGCAATGTGGGTAGCTGTGTTCGTATGTTTCTTTTTTAAATAGTTTATTTTCGTCTTGTAATTTTAAAATTATACGCTCATCTACACTTAAATAAGATGTAAGGTTTTTTATTTTATTTCTATTTTCTAATACACTTTTTTGTTTTTGAAATTCTACTACTTTTTCTGAATCATTGTAATAGGCTTCTTTCACATACTCACTGCCATATAAAAAGATGTTGTCTGTTATTTGTGGTAAAAAACGCCCTTGTTTATCTACTAAAGTTAATGCGGGTATGTTATTTTGTTTTGCTACTTGATAATCATCTGCGCCAAAACTAGGGGCAATGTGTACAACACCTGTACCATCTTTTGTTGTAACAAAATCACCTCCAATTATTTTAAAGGCTGGTTCGTTTACCGTTACAAAGGGCAATAACTGATGATACTCTAAACCTAATAAATCAGAACCTAAGCAGCTGCCAATTATTTTATAGGGTATTTCTTTGGTGGCACTATCAAATTCATCTAGTTGTAAATGCTCATGTTTAGGGTTAAAATATTTGGTTATGAGTTCTTTTGCAATAATAAATGTATGCCTATCAAAAGAGAATGGATTGTAACTTTCTACAAAAACATATTCTATATTTTTTCCTACAACCAAAGCTGTGTTTGAAGGCAACGTCCATGGTGTTGTTGTCCAGGCTAATACAAAACATTGTGTGGTATTTATTTTAATATTTAATTGATTAATGTTTTTCAGCTCAAATTGAACTGTGGCTGTTTTATCTTTAACATCTTTATAGCAGCCTGGTTGATTAAGCTCATGGGATGAAAGCCCTGTGCCCGCAGCAGGAGAAAAGGGTTGTATGGTATAACTTTTGTAAAGTAATTTTTGATTGTCTAATTGCTTAAGCAGCCACCAAACGCTTTCAATATATTTATTATTATAGGTTACGTATGGGTTTTTCATATCTACCCAATAGCCTATTTTTTCAGTTATCTCTTCCCATTTATTGGTGTATTTCATTACTTCGGCTTTGCAGGCTAAGTTGTAATTTTCTACAGATATATACTTGGGGCTAGATTGGTTACCTATATCTTCTTTGGTGATACCAAGTGATTTTTCTACACCTAATTCTATAGGTAATCCGTGTGTATCCCAGCCAGCTTTACGATTAACCAAAAAGCCTTGCAAAGTTTTGTATCTACAAAACACATCTTTAATAGTGCGACCCATGACATGGTGTATGCCTGGCTGACCATTAGCACTAGGTGGGCCTTCGTAAAAAACCCATAGTTTTGAATTTTTTCTTAATTCGAGCGATTGTTGAAAAATGTTTCTTTCTTTCCAATATTGTAAAATATCTTTACCAATTTGAGGTAAATTCAAATTTTGAAACGTTGGATATTTTTTAAAAGACATTTAAAGGGTATTTTTAAAAAAAATGAAGCGTGAATGTACAACTTTTTATATATATAGCTTAATGTAATTCTAAATAAATTATTAAAAAATATTAGTGTCCGATAAAAATACGAATTAGCACTTTATCTCTTTAAGAAAGTTGATTTTATTGAATAGTATTTAAATTTCTGAAAGCGAAGCCCCCCTATGTATCAAATAAGTCTAATTTAGTTTGATTGATGTTGTTTAAAATTTC
>JAVKLI010000020.1:0-47211 GCA_031539425.1 Bacteroidia bacterium | reverse complement strand
TCAATCCCGCTTCAATCACCCTACTCTCTTTACCAACTTCTTAAATTCTTTTTTTTGCGGGCTGCAAATGTAGAAACTTTTTTATTACTAAAAAATTTATTTTAATCTTTTTTTGAAAAATAAATTGTTAATAAGGGGGGGGAGTTTATATTCATAGTTATGAACCCCTTTTAAAATAAGGCTGATAAGCTGAATTATGACATTTTTTTCTGAAATTTATTTGAAATAAAAGTCAACTTATTTTATAATAAATTATATTTACAATAAACTTTTGTTGCTTATATTCAATTTTAAACAATCATAGTCTATCTTTTAAAGATTAACAATGCTGATAATTAACACTTTTACGCAAATTCAAGCTTTCATAAATAATGCTAAAAATGAAAGTAAATTAATAGGATTTGTACCCACTATGGGGGCATTACATGATGGTCATATATCTTTAATAACAGAAGCGAAAAAACAATGTCAAGTGGTTATATGTAGCATATTTGTAAACCCTACGCAATTTAACGAAGCTGCTGATTTTACAAACTACCCTAAAACACTTGATGCTGATATTGAATTATTAAAAAAACATCAATGCAATGTGTTATTTGTTCCTACAGAAAATGAAGTGTATCCTAAAGCTTCGAATAAAATATATGATTTTGGAGCTTTAGATAAGGTGTTAGAAGGTGCGCATCGTCCCAATCATTTTAACGGTGTAGCTCAAGTATTAGATATTTTATTTTCTAAAATCCAACCTCATAAGGCTTTTTTTGGCTTAAAAGATTATCAGCAAGTATTAATAGTAGAGGCATTGTGCGTGCAACAAAACTTTAATATTGATATTGTAAAATGTTCTATTGTAAGAGGTGCAGACGGACTAGCTATGAGCTCCCGAAATGTAAGATTATCAGTAACAGAGCGTACAATTGCTGCCAAAATTCCTAAAATTTTACAAAAAACCAAACAATACATTTTAAATAAAGATGTAAATACTACATTGCAACTTTTAAAAAAAGAGTTGTCTTTAATTTCTGAAATATCATTAGAGTATATTGAAATTTGTAATCCAAAAACCTTACAAACATTAAATAACATGTCATATCCAGCTGTTGTTTTAATTGCTTTTAAAATAGGTAACATAAGGCTTATAGATAATTTAGAACTAACCTTGTAATTTATTAAATATTTATGTGTGGAATAGTAGGATATATAGGTGATAATTTAGCTTATCCAATTTTAACTAAAGGCTTACAAAGACTAGAATATAGAGGATATGATAGTGCCGGTGTTGCTATCATTTCAAATAAAAAACTTAATGTTTATAAAAAGAAAGGAAAGGTGTCGGAACTAGTAAACTATTGTGAAGATAAAGATGTAAGCGGCACCATTGGTATTGCCCATACCAGATGGGCTACGCATGGCGAACCAAATGATATAAACTCTCATCCACACTTTTCGGCTTCACAAAATTTAGTGATAGTACACAATGGAATTATAGAAAATTATGTAGCCCTAAAACAGAGATTAGAAAAACGTAAATACAAATTTATTACTCAAACGGATACAGAAGTTCTAGCCTTTTTAATAGAAGATATACAAACTAACGAACCTGAAAATACCCTAGCACAATCGGTTATGGCAGCTTTAAAACAAGTTAATGGTGCCTATGCTATTGTTGTATTAGATAAAAATGACCCTAACACACTAATAGGTGCAAAAAAGGGAAGCCCCATGGTTATTGGAGTTGGTGATGATGAGTTTTTTATTGGTTCGGATAGCTCGCCAATTATAGAATACACTAAAAATGTAGTTTATTTAGAAGATGAGAACATTGCCATTATTAGTAGAAAAGATGGCTTAAAAATTAGAACCATAAAAGATAAAATTATAACACCGTACATTCAAACATTAGAACTAGAGCTAGCAGCTATTGAAAAGGGAGGTTACGACCATTTTATGCTAAAAGAAATTTATGAGCAACCACGCTCTATTTTTGACAGTATGCGTGGGCGGTTAAACTCTAAAACAGGAGAGTTAAAAATGGGCGGCATAGAAGAATACGAAGGAAAGTTTAAAAACGCCAAACGTATTATTATTATTGCCTGTGGCACATCATGGCATGCTGGAATTGTGGCAGAATATTTGTTTGAAGAATATGCCCGTATTCCAACAGAAGTAGAATACGCCTCAGAGTTTAGATACCGCAACCCCATACTACAGCCAGATGACTTGGTAATTGCTATATCTCAAAGTGGCGAAACCGCAGATACACTAGCAGCATTAGAATTAGCCAAATCAAAAGGGGCCTTTATATTTGGTGTATGTAATGTGGTGGGTTCTTCTATAGCCCGAGCTACCCATGCTGGTTCTTACACACATGCCGGTCCCGAAATTGGTGTAGCATCTACCAAAGCATTTACAGCTCAAGTTACTGTACTAACCTTAATGGCTTTACATGTAGCCAAAATAAAAGGGAGCATAGCTGAAAGTCGATACAGACAATTGTTATTCGAAATTGAATCGATTTCCAATAAAGTACAATCTATATTAGACTTAAACGACAAAATTAAACTTATAGCCAACAAATTTTACAAAGCATCTAATGCCTTATTTTTAGGTCGAGGTTATTCATTACCAGTTGCTTTAGAAGGGGCATTAAAACTGAAAGAAATATCATACATACATGCTGAAGGATATCCTGCAGCCGAAATGAAACACGGCCCAATTGCTTTAATAGATGAAGAAATGCCTGTATTTGTAATTGCCACCAAAGGATTAAATTATGAAAAAGTATTAAGCAATATACAAGAAGTAAAAGCCCGTAAGGGTAAAGTAATAGCCATTGTAACCACAGGGGATAAAGATGTAAAAGCAATGGCAGATTATAGCATAGAAATTCCTCAAACAGACGAATCTTTGGTGCCACTAGTATCTGTAGTACCTTGGCAGTTGATGGCTTATCACATTGCGGTAATGCGTAATTGTAATGTAGACCAACCCCGAAATTTAGCTAAAAGCGTCACTGTAGAATAGGATCACAAAACATTATGAACTCTCAAAATAAATATAATTTACGTGGCGTATCATCTGATAAAGAAGACGTACATGCTGCTATTAGCAATATAAACAAAGGACTATTTCCGCAAGCTTTTTGTAAAATTGTCCCAGATTATTTAACCAATAGCAACGAACATTGCATTGTAATGCATGCCGATGGGGCAGGAACAAAATCATCTTTAGCCTACGCCTATTGGAAAGAAACCGGTGATATGAGCGTTTGGCAAAACATTGCTCAAGATGCTATCATTATGAACATTGATGATTTAATTTGTGTGGGTGCTACTTCTAACATATTATTATCATCAACCATAGGGCGTAACAAACAATTAATATCTGGGGAAGTTATAAAAGCTATTATTCAAGGCACAGAAGTTGTATTAGAAAATTTAAGGAAACATGGTATAGACATCCAATCAACAGGTGGCGAAACAGCCGATGTGGGTGATTTGGTAAAAACACTTATTGTTGATAGTACTGTTATATGCAGAATGCAAAAAAAAGATGTTATTAATAACCAAAACATACAAGCTGGTAATGTAATTGTAGGTTTAGCATCTTATGGCAAAGCTAGCTACGAAACAGAATATAATAGTGGTATGGGCAGTAATGGCTTAACTAGCGCACGACATGATGTGTTTTGTAAAGAGTTAGCAAAAAAATACCCCGAAACCTTTGATAACAAATTAAGTGATACTGTAGTGTACTGTGGAAGTAAAAATTTAACAGACACTATACAAATTTCGTATACAGATTTTATCAATCAAAAAAACATAACCGAGGAAACGACTATAGGAAAACTAGTCCTCTCCCCTACCCGCACCTATGCGCCAGTAATAAAAAAAATAATTGAAAAAGTAGGCAACAACCTTAATGGCTTAGTACATTGCAGTGGTGGCGGGCAAACTAAAATATTACATTTTATAAATAACCTGCATATCATTAAAGACAAACTATTTGAAGTACCACCTTTGTTTCAATTGATACACGAAGAAAGTAAAACAGATTATAAAGAAATGTACAAAGTATTTAATATGGGGCATAGAATGGAGCTTTATATAGACCCATCAAATGCGCAGACTGTAATAGATATAGCTAAATCATTTAATATTGATGCCAAAATTATTGGGCGTGTTGAAAAGCATCAAGGCAAAAAACTCACCATCCAATCTAGTTACGGAATGCTTGAATATTAAAAAAAGATTTTAACGAATTAAAAGCAATGAGCTCACACTAAAAAAATCTTTTTTTGTTTCCAAATTAATTCCTGTTATATATACTATGTAAACATCTTCTGGCATTAGCTCATCATTATATTTACCATCCCATTTTTTTTTATAATCAGTAGTTTCAAACACACAAACGCCCCACTTATTATAAATTTTTAATACATAATTTGAAGCTCCAACAACTACTGGAACAAACACAGGATTAATGCTATCTTTTAAATTAGGTGTAAAACAATTAGGTACCCATAATCGAAATTCTGGCATCACATTTATTTGTGAAGTACTAGTATGAATACAACCATATTGATTTGTAACTGTTTGACTAATTAACGCTAGACCCCAAAAATCATACGTGTGAACCGGATTTTGATTAGCACTTGTATTCCCATCACCAAAATCATACTTCCAACTTACAGGATTACCAATGGTTACATCTGTAAAAAAGATAGTAGCATCAAAATATTTTACATTTTGATTAGGGCTAAAAGTAAAATTTGAAATAGGTAAATTTGATATTATTAAGCTTTTAGAAGTTTTAGCAGAGTCGATACATAAGCTATAAGTATTAACCTTTAAATTTATAGTATAAACACTAGCTGTAGCATATTGCAAAGGTACAGTTGAGAGCGTGGATGTAAAATTATTACTTACAGACCAACTATATAATACAGGTATTTGTGATATAATACTAGCAGTAAGCGTTACGGATTGACCAATGCAAATAGATGAAGGGGTTAAAATACTTGCAGATGGTGAATTAATAGACTGAACTAACAATGTGCGCGTAGCTGTACAGCTATTTTCGTTAACTGATAACATAATAGAATAAGTACCTGGTTGAGAAAATACAACATTACTTACAGTTTTAATGCTAGCAACACTAGGTGAAATTGATGTTGCAAAATTCCATGAATAGGTAGTTAAAGCATTTCCTATAAAAGAACCTCCAGCAAAATAAACAGAACGATTATTTTTAAAACAGAAACCTTCTGGTCCTATAATTTTTGGATTTAACTCAGGAGCTATCCTTATAGGGTACATTACACTATCTACACAACCCCTGTCTGGCGTAAAAGCCTTTAAAGTTACAGTATAAAAGCCTGGGCCAGGGTATGTATAATTTGGTTGAAATAAATTTGATGTATCTGCTAAAGTGGTTAGATTACCAAAATTCCAATAGTATAGTAAAGATTGTGAGTTAGGGCCGCTAGAGTTAGTAAACGTGATATTATAACCATAACAAAAATTATTAATATCTGGGGGGATACTAATTTGTGGTTGAATTAATGCAGAAACACTATTATTGCATTGAATAACGTTAAACTGAAAATCTCTATAATGAGTTCCTATATTCACACCACCTCTATATTCACTTACTTTTACAGCTAAAGCCCACTGGCCAAGCATAGAAGGTTTACCTCCTATTAAACCCGTAGTTGTATTAACGTTAATAGGCGGACTTGAAGCCATTGGATAAGCGCTTGTATAGGGTGCTATTAAAGGTATTTGAACAAATGGTGATGGTGTATTTACCGCAGGACAACTATTGCCAGGTGTTAAATTTAGACAGCCATTTATTGCTGGATTCAAAGGTAAATAAGAGATGCCAGAAACTGTAGGGCATTTTTGATTTCCTCCATCAAATGGTCTTTCAAAAGAATATAATAACGCATCACCATCAGGGTCAGTAGCTATAAAATTAGCTCCAATATTGGCACCTTTACATAAATAAATGGGTGGATAGTTTAAAAACCTTGGACTACTATTGGTAGCAACTACTTCGGGACCAGGTATGGTTTCAAAAACACTCACACCAAAACAACCAGGGTTATTAATATTGATAATAGAGTAATTTCTACAGCACCTTTGAAAAATAATATAATACCCACCAAATAACGGAACAAGGTTAGTTGTAAATTCATAAATAGCTTCTTGCACACAGGCTGCATTAGATACCACCGGAAAACAACTGCTATTATATGTTGGTGGTAATGTAATAGATGATGTTAACGGTGCGTCGTGTGTAGATTTAACAGTATTAGCATTTTTTTTATAAATTGTTAGAAACGCAGTTTGATCAAATGGGGTTGTACCTGGAGAACAATCTCTGTAAAGCTTAAGCGTAATTCTATAATTATCTCCTGTTAGTTTGGTATAATAAATTTCACTACCTACAATATGGGTAGCTTTACTATCATAAAAAATTATAATAAATAGTAATAAAAATATGTGTAACGCTTTTATTAGTTAATTAGATTTTAAACAATTTTACAAAAAATAAATAAAAAAACACTTAATGTTAAGAATATTTTAATTGACAAATATGAATTAAATTCAAAATTGTTATTATTAATAAAACTTTAGTTTGATAATAGAAAGTTATTAATTGCAATTTAAACGTTAATAAAAACCTTATAAATTGTGCCATTTAACTTACAAACTATTAAATTAGTTGCTAATTTTGCCGCTTTTAATATCTGAGATATACCCAAACACCCATTTTAATACAGCCACTTCACAATCTAAAACTTTAAATTAATATCAATTCCATGAAACATTTTTTCACTCTAATCATATTTATTTTTTTAATAAATTACGCAAATTTTGCTCAAACTATACAAGTAAGTCCATCAGATTTAATAGCAATAGATTCGGTACAACTTGAATTGACTCCAGATCAGTTGAGTTCAATTACCATACCAACCTCTACTTTACTTCCATTTACAATAGAAGACGTAGTACTTAAATCAACAACAACTTTAGCTCCAAAAAGAATAGATCAATTACAATTTATTAAAAATAGTCCTCATTTTAGTTATGTTCAAAATAATTGTATTTATATAAAATCAAGCAATAACAATCGTTTTGTAGACTCAATACACTTACAAGAACTTAATGTTAATTTAAAAATTCATAAAAAAGATACTTTATCAGCTATTCCACAACTCATGTGGTTAAGAACTCAATGCGGTAATACAATTCATTGTAATCAATTTTCTTTTGAACTAGGTAAATCAACACTATTATTTGACAGTTCTAAAAAGCTGTGGATGGATACCCTTGCAACAAAAACAAAAATAGATAACTCTTTAAAATCACTTGATATATCTGAAAAAAACAACTATTATACTTATTGTAAAAATTTTAATTTATTTATCAATATAAATAAAGAAGATATTCAAATTACAAAGGATGGATCAGAGAATATTGTATACACAGGTGAAAATATTCATCAAAATGAGTTTGGTATTACTAAAAGTATTTTTTGGAGTCCGAACGAAAATTTTGTGGCTTTTTATAGAATGGATCAAAGCAATGTTTTTTCTTATCCTATTATAGATTGGACTGTTCGCCCTGCAAAAAACAACAATATAAAATATCCAATGGCTGGAAGCCAAAGCCATACAGTAACTATAGGTGTTTTTAACATTAAAACTAAACAAACTATCTTTTTAAAAACAGATAACGCAGAAACTTATTTAACCAACATTGCTTGGAGCCCCGATGAAAAGAAAATTTACGTTGCAGAATTAACAAGAAATCAAAAGGATTTAAAATTAAATGAATATGATGCAATAACTGGTGATTTTGTTAAAACACTTTTTACTGAACATGATAATAAATATGTTGAACCGCTTAATCCTATGATATTTTTGAAAAATAACCCTAAACAATTTATTTGGCAAAGTAGAAAAAATGGGTTTAACCATTTATATTTACATGATATATCTGGCAAACTCATCAAACAAATTTCCAAAGGGAAATGGGAAGTTAAAAATACAGTAGGTTTTAATGCAAATGGAACAGTTTTATTTTATCATTCAAACCAAGAAAATCCTGTAAGTCAAGATTTTTATAGTATTAATTTAATCACATTCAAAACAAAAAGAATAACTTCTGGATCTGGGTTTCATACATGTAAAACAGATTCTACAGGTAATTTTATATTTGATGTTTTTTCAAACACATCAACTCCTAAAAAATATAACCTTATCAATTTAGAAACAAATAAGGAAGAGGAAATATATAAATCACCAAACCCTTTAGAACATTACGAATTAGGTGATTGGAAACTTTTTACAATTAAAAATTCTGAAAAAACAGAACTATTTTGCCGCATTTTTAAACCTACTAATTTTGATTCAACCAAAAAATACCCAGTAATTGTTTATGTTTATAATGGGCCACATTCTCAACTAGTTACTAATACATGGCTTGCTGGCGGTGAGTTATGGTACCAATTTATGGCACAAAAAGGCTATATTGTATTTACATTAGACGGAAGGGGAACCGATAATAGAGGTAAAGATTTTTCACAAGCTACACACAGACAGTTAGGTACAAAGGAAATGGAAGATCAGTTAAGTGGCGTTAAGTATTTAAAAACTTTAAAATATGTTGATACTACTCGACTAGGTGTATTTGGTTGGAGTTATGGTGGTTTTATGACTACATCACTAATGACAAGGTATCCAAATGTATTTAAAGTTGGAGTTGCTGGCGGCCCTGTAATTGATTGGAACTATTATGAAATAATGTATACAGAAAGATACATGGATAGCCCACAAGATAACCCAGATGGCTATAAAAATAATAGTTTATTAAATTATGCAGATAAACTTAAAGGGAAATTATTAATGATACACGGTGCTCAAGATCCAGTTGTTGTGATGCAGCATAGCATGTTGTTTCAGAAAAAAGCTATTGAATCAAAAGTTCAGTTAGATTACTTTTTATATCCTGGGCATGAGCATAATATAATGGGTAAGGATAGAGTACACCTTATGACTAAAGTATTAGATTACTTTTTAAATAATTTATAGTTATAGAATTCAATCAATAACTCTTTAATGAAAGGCTATTAATCAAACTTCTTTTTAAAATTAAACATGCTTTTAAAAATACCTACAGGTGTGGTTAATCTATCACCATCTTCGTGTATTCGAGATTGAATGGCTTTAGCTAATTGTACAAAATGATTTTTATGAGCAGTCTTTAGAGCTACTTCTGCCTTATCATCGCCATTAACTATATTAGCACAAGCCGCCCAATCATAAGCTTTAGTTTTTATTAAAAATTGAAAAGCATTAGCATCATCCCAAATAGCATTTACAAATGCAGCTAAAACAAAAAACTGACCATTTATTAAAAACTGAAATGCTTTCTTATCATCTCTTATCGCCTCTAATGTAGCAAGCAGTTCATGTTTATTATGCTCTAAAAGCCAGTTAAAGGCTTGCTTATGATGAAGCACATGTTGTGTGAAATATTCTATCTCTTGCTGAGAATAGTTGATTGCTTTAATATTCATTTATATATTTTACATATTAATCTTACAAATTCTCTTCCACAAATTTGTTGCAATAATTTTTAATAAGATTTCGTACTCTCTTAAATTCAAGTTGTATCTCAATATCTGTAGCAACAAGTTTTGATGGGTCTGGAAAGTTATAATGTAATTTAACTGCATTTGATGGAAAATAGGGACAACGTTCTTTGGCATTGTCACACACTGTAATTATAAAATCAAAATTGATATGCATGTACTCATCTATATTATTTGAAGTATGCTGAGAAATATCAATTCCATCTTCTTTCATAATAGTAATAGTTTTAGGATTAACACCATGTGTTTCTACCCCAGCACTATATACTGCTACATTTTTTAACTTAGAGTAATAATTTAAATAACCATGCGCCATTTGACTCCTACAACTATTACCGGTACAAAGCACTAAAACGTTTTTCATATTTTAATTACATTAATTAATACCCACAATAAATTGATAATCGTGAACTTGGCATCAAAGCCATAGTAAGCATTCAAAAGAGTGACGCCAGTTAAAATGATTATAAGTTTTTTATTTTGTTTTAGGAATTCTTTAGTTTTGTACATGGTTACTTGTTGTTTTTTTTGAATCAAACTCTACAGTCCACTCAATGCCATACCTATCTCTTAACATACCAAAGTATGAGCCCCATGGGCTATCCATGATAGGCATTTCAATTTGCCCACCTTGAGATAGGCCATTAAATAATTTATCTGCTTCCACTTTATTGTCGATACTAATAGCTATTTTACTTCTATTTTCGTTTTCATTGACGGTACCCATACTTGAAGGCACATCATTTGCCATTAATTTATTGTTGCCAATAGGCAGTTCTATAAACATGATTTTATTTAGTTCATTTTCTGGTATTGGAAACTCGTCGCTTGTTAAGTCTTTAAAGCGTGTAAGTTTTGAAAATTCGCCGCCAAAAACAGATTTATAAAAATTAAATGCTTCTTCTGCATTACCATTAAAATTGATGTAAGGATTTATTTGTAGCATATTATAGAGAGGTTAAATAATTTGTTAAAATTAATCATTTGTATAAATAAAATTTAGCATTTTAAAGTTAATGAGCATTACCTATTAGGTAACCCATTAAAATATATTATAATTTTATGCTTTTAAAAAAATGTTCAATATGACATACGCCTTAGGTCTTTCACCTTGCCCCAATGATTGTTTTATTTTTGATGCGCTCATTCATAAAAAAATTGATACGCATGGGATTAATTTTACACCGCATATTTATGATGTAGAAAAATTAAACCTTCTTGCTATTCAATCATTTCAGCTTGACATAACAAAACTAAGTTTTTATGCAATTCTGCTACTAAGTAATAAATATAAGCTACTCAATTCAGGAGCTGCACTTGGGTTTAATTGTGGCCCCTTATTAGTTTCAAAAAAAGTAATAACTATTAATGAATTACCTAATTTAAACATAGCAATACCAGGCCAGTATACAACTGCTAATTTATTACTTTCAATTTTATTTCCGCAAATCAAAAATAAAACAGTAATGATTTATAGTAACATTGAACAAGCGGTTTTAAATAACACTGTTGATGCTGGATTGATAATTCATGAAAGCCGATTTAATTACGAGCAAAAAGGGTTATATAAAATAATAGATTTAGGTGAGGCGTGGATCTATCAAACCCAACAACCAATACCATTAGGGGGGATAGTGATGAAACAAACATTTGAAAAAGATGAGATAGAATTAATTAATCAATTAATTTTTAAAAGCATTGAATTTGCTTTTAAATACCCTAGTAGTTCTATCAATTTTATAAAAAAACATTGTCAAGAAATGGATGATCAAATAATCAATCAACATATTAAATTATATGTAAACAAATATAGTTTACAGTTAGGGTCAATTGGTCAGCAAGCAATTCAAACACTGTCAACTAAAATGCAAAATGCCCAATTAATAAATAGGCTATAATAATTTAGATTATATTTTTTTAAAAGAAAACTTTAATTTTAATGGCGACTGCAACAATGGTTATCCGAGCTAAAATATGTTTGGTTGCAATGATCGCATGTTTTATTAATTGGAGGGTTATTTAGAATGCGCCCACCAGTCAGCAAATACAAAATACCATAAACTATAAGATAAAAAATAATTTTAAAAACTAGTTCAACAATACCAAACAATAATGTAATAAATAGAAGTTTAAAAAAACTAGAAAAAAAAGCCTTCTTCTTTTTCTACTACTACTTCTTCTTTATTCTTCTTTTTACCGCTTGCATTATAAGTTATGGGACCTTTTTCAATTGCTTTAATGGAGGAGTTTTCAGTATGATTAGTATTTACTTGGTTGGGTGTTAAATTATTTGAATAGAAGGCGTTTGATGGAATAAAACCCTGAGACTCTATTTGACTATTATTAATACTTGTAACAGATTTAAATGCTATAGAACTCAACATTGAGTATTTTACTCCAAGTATAATTATTAAAATTAAAATGTTTTTCATTGCAATTTATTTAAATACTAAGTTAATGAAAAAATTTAGCAATTACAATAGGAGTTAATGTTTGGTAACGCGTGTTTGGATTTAAAAACTGAGCGTGAATAGTGGTTACAGAAAAGTTTTGATATTCAATTGTTTTAGAAAAACGATACTTCGTTTTTAACTTATTAAAATGCGCCATATCTAACATAATCCAGCTATTGGGTTGTTTACATAACGAATCTATGTTCGCTTCAGAAGTAATACATTTCATTTTATAATTTAAATAAAAATCGGTACTAAAGCAGGTTACATTTGCGTATAATAATAACTGACCCTGCTTCTCATTTTTATCAACTTCATTAATATCTTTTGCTATTTGATGAAATGCTTGATATTCGAGTAATTTAGGATAAATAGCTGCATTTAATATAATATTAGTGCAAGCAATTCCAATAACACCTATTGAAATCAATTTTAGTGTTTTATTTATCTTTTTAAATTGATACAATACAACATAACAAGCAACTTGAATGCTTAAATATAATATAAATGCAGTGGTTGAAATTTTAAATACATAAAACGAAACAATGATACTTAATATTAAAAGTAACATATTTATAAATTGCAAAATAAAAGGAATTGATTTAGATATGGGTTTATCGTTGCTTTCAAAGTGAGTTAGATACTTTGCTAAAATAATAGCTGCTAAGGGATGAATAACAAATGTATAATGTGGTAATTGAAACTTTGATAAGGATAAAAAAATAAATATCAATAAAAAACCCGAAAGAATAACTAAATCAAAATCCAATATTTTATTTTTCCATTTAATAAAATTTGATTTAAGATACCACACAATGGCGGCAAAAAATATAATAGACCAAGGTAAAAAACTCCACAAAAAACTATGCACTAAAAATATAGGGTCGGGATTGTTTGTCCATGTGCTACTGCCTGTAATGCGTCCAAAGCTTTGTGTCCAATAAAAAAATTCTAACCCCGAGGGTGATTTAATTTCATATACTGTTTTTTCGGGATGTAAATCAAATTGTTGGTATAAGCCCCAACTCATTGGAAATAGTAAAACGCCAATAATGATGATTGACACTAAATACTTCCAATTAAAAATATGTTGCCATTCTTTATTTAATAAAAACTTTGTTCCAAAGGCTACAGCAATCACTATTAATGCTATGGGGCCTTTGATCATTAAAGCACAAGCCATAAATACTGAAAACAACATGAGTGCGCGCCACGATTTTAAATATATAAAAACAGAAAACTGCCAAAAAGCCAGCATTACAAAGCCTGTAAGCATGGTGTCTGTACGCACATCGTGATGCATTAAATAAAAAGCCTGACAATTAGCAGCTATTAACACTGCATATAAACCAATAGTTTTGGTATAATGTAATTTGCAAATTTGATACACTGCATATAATCCACCTAACGAAACGATAAATGATGGCAAACGAAAAGCTACATCATTTATTCCGAAAATAGAAAACGATAGTGATGATAACCAAAATAGCATGGGCGGTTTGTCTAAATAATCATTACCTCTTAAAAAAACTTGTAAGTATGATTTTGTTAAATACATTTCTTTAGAAATGATGGCATACTGGGCTGCGTCAATTTCCATTAATGGAATAAAAAAACCAAACATGTAGGCTACAGCTGTTAAACTAAATAGTAAACAAACCCAAAGTTTGGTTTGATTGATAGAAGAAAAAAATATCATGTTTTAAAAATAAGAACAAAGTTATTTTTTTAAAAATAAACACGCTCTAAATATTGAAATCAATCTTTATTTCTTATGCTTTATCGATATGCAAAAAAATAATTTCTGAAAGGCTAAAGTGCTATTTTAATTAACGAATTTAATGTATTTATTAGCTTTACCCAATTTTACTTCATAAAAGTGCATACCGCTATTTAAAGTTTTCAATATTTAATTAATATTGTTTTGCCCTACTACTGTTTCGCCTTTGTGCATTTGTTTGATAAATGCGTCTTTGATGTTGTATAGGTTAATGAGAATATTTCCTGAACTTTCTATATTTAATGAAATTGAATTTACTTCATTACTAGGGTTAGGATATATTGTAAATTATTATATTCATTTTTATTTTGTGTTGTAACTGCACTTAAAAAAGCAGGATTGGTTCTGGTAAGGATAGAATACTCCATTTGCGAAGCCACTAAATTAGGATTAAAAAGCCACCAATATTATGAACCAATACGGTTTATCAGATGAGGAACGCAAAATGTATCTGCAGCTACTAGCCTCTAAAGACGAAATTATAAAAGCCAAAGATGAGTTGATTAAACAATTAAAAACTGGATTGCAAAACAATCAGTAGTTTTACATTACTTGATAAAATAATTTTATTTTTGTTATTTATATATCTTTCTGATTTACATCGTATTTTTATTACACAATTTTCTGCAAAAATTAAAATAAATGAAAAAAATTAACGTTGCAATTAATGGTTTTGGACGCATTGGTAGAGCTTTTTTGAGAGAAGTGTTACATCATCCAAACATCAATATTGTTGCCATTAATGACGCTGCGCCATTTCATAATTTTGCGCATTTATTGCAATACGATTCTGTGCATGGTAAATTAAAGGCAGAAATAGTTAAAAATGACACTGAAATTTTAGTAAATGAACATAAAATTAAAACTTTTCAAATTTCAAACATCGAAGCGTTACCATGGAAAAAATTAAACATAGATGTAGTGATAGAATCTACGGGCGTTTTTACAGATAAAGAATCATTACAAAAACACATTACCGCAGGCGCTAAAAAAGTTATTTTAACGGCACCCTCTATTAGTGATGATATTAAAACAATTGTATTGGGTGTTAATGACCATATATTAAATTCATTAGACAACATTATTTCTAACGCCTCTTGTACTACTAACTGCGCAGCCCCTATGCTTAAAGTATTACAGCAGTTTAAAATTTCAGATGTGTATGTATCCACTATTCATTCCTATACCAGTGACCAACGCCTACAAGATGCCCCACATAAAGATATGCGAAGAGCCCGTGCTGCAGCATTAAACATTATACCTACCAGCACTGGTGCAGCAAAAGCTTTAGGTAAAGTGTTTCCAGAATTAAAAGGAAAAATAGGCGGTTGCGGCATGAGAGTACCCGTGCCTAATGGCTCATTAACGGATATTACCTGTGTTATTCAAAATAAAATAACAGTGCAACAAATAAACGAAGCCTTTAAAGAAGCTGCTCAAGGCTCACTAAAAAATATATTAGAATATACAACAGACCCTATAGTATCATCCGATGTAATTGGTAACAAACACTCTGTGGTGTTTGATTCTGAATTTACCAGCGTGGTAGATACCTTGGTAAAAGTAATTGGTTGGTATGATAATGAAATTGGGTATAGCAACCGATTAATAGATTTGATTATTAAAATAAATCATCTAAAATTTTTATAATAAAAAAACATGAATTTACTTTCAGTATCAAAGTTGAGTAAAAGCTTTGGCGACAAAAAATTATTTGAACAAATTAGTTTTGGTATAAACCAAGGCGATAAACTAGCCCTCATTGCAAAAAATGGTTCTGGTAAATCCACCTTATTTAAAATATTAAAAGGCATTGAAATACCAGATGAAGGAGAAGCTGTATTTAGAAAAGGAATAAAAGTTGAATTTTTAAACCAAGATCAAAAATTTGACACCAATCAAACTATCATTGATTTTATTGCAGATACAGATAACCTAGCTATTAAAACTGCTATAGCATACGAACAGATATTTGAACTGCATGCACAAAATCCATCTTCAAAAACAGAAAATAAAATAGAAGAGTTAACAAACCACATGACAGACTACAACGCCTGGGACACCATGGGGCAGATACAATTAGTGTGTGCTAATTTGGGGTTAACAGATTTTAATCAACATACAAATACACTAAGCGGGGGCCAACAAAAACGTTTAGCACTTGCAAAAGTAATTTTAAATGAACCCGATTTATTGGTAATGGATGAGCCGACCAACCACTTAGATGTTAAAGCAATTGAATGGTTAGAAGATTATTTAACAACCTATAAAAAAAGTATTTTATTAGTAACACACGATAGATATTTTTTAGACGCTGTGTGTAATAAAATAATAGAAATTGATGCTTATAACTTGTTTGAATACAATGGTCATTTTGATTATTACTTAGAAAAAAAAGCCGAACGCTTATTTAACCAAGCATCCGAACACGAAAAAACAAAAAACTTGTATCGCCGAGAATTAGAGTGGGTACGTAAACAACCAAAGGCACGAACCACCAAATCAAAATCTCGTGTGGATGCATTTTATGATACAGAAGCCAAAGCGCGAAGCATTAAAACGGAAAAAAAAACAGAACTCTCCGTTAAGGTAGAACGCATAGGCAGTAAAATTATTGAGTTACATCAGTTATCAAAAAAATACGACACGCTTAATATTTTAAATCCGTTTTCGTACACCTTTATAAAAGGCGAAAAGATTGGCATTGTGGGCCCTAATGGTGTTGGTAAAACTACATTTATCAATTTAATTCAACAACTAGAACAGCCTACCACGGGCAAAGTAGTCATTGGTGATACCATTGTAATTGGCTACTATTCTCAACAAGGTATTAAAGTAGCAGATGATAAACGGGTGATAGAAGTTGTAAAAGATATTGCCGAATTTATACCACTCGCTAATGGCACCCAATTATCAGCATCAGCCTTATTAACCAGATTTAATTTTCCACCCGAAGTGCAGTACGGGCACGTAAGTAAATTAAGCGGTGGCGAAAGACGCCGATTGTACTTGTTAACGGTACTTGTAAAAAACCCTAACTTTTTAATATTAGATGAACCAACAAATGATTTAGATATTGTAACCTTACAAACATTAGAAGAATTTTTAGTTGAATTTCAAGGTTGCGTTTTAATAGTATCACACGATAGATACTTTTTAGATAGATTGGTGAGCCACATATTTGCTTTTGAAGGTAACGGTGTAGTTAAAGATTTTCCGGGTAATTACACAGAATATCGCCAATATTTAGATGACAAAGAGGTAGTAGAGGCTGCTCAACAAAAAAATCAGATAGCTACTACAACGCCAATTAATTCAAATGATATACAGCCTTCAATTGAAAAAGATACAAGAAAAAAAACCTATAAAGAAGAGCAAGAAATTATTTTACTCGAAAAAGAGTTGTCAATTTTAGAAAATCAAAAACAACAGTTAGAAAATGAATTTGCAAATAATTTGATTGCCAGTAGTGATATCGCTCCTAAGTCAATTGAGTTAAATAAAATTATTGAGGATATAGAGCAGAAAACCAACCGGTGGTTAGAGTTACAAGTAGACTAAAATTTAAATCCCATGAAGTTACTTTTAAATGTGTTAAAACTCATTAAGTTTAGCCACACTATTTTTGCATTACCATTTGCCATTATTGGTGTTGGCTTAGCTTACAAATTTGGGTATCAAATTAGTTTTAAACTTTTAATATTAGTAATAGCATGTATGGTATTTGCACGCAGTGCCGCTATGGCCTTTAATAGGTATTTAGACAGACATATAGACGCCTTAAACCCACGTACCCAACAGCGGGAAATCCCGGCTGGAATTATATCACCCACGTTTACTTTAATATTTGTAATTGTAAACTGTTTGGCGTTTTTAATTTGTACTTACTTTATAAATTTTTTATGCTTTTGTTTAGCGCCTATTGCATTATTTGTGGTGTTGCTGTATAGTTATACCAAACGCTTTACCATGCTGTGCCATTTAGTATTAGGGCTAGGTTTAAGTTTAGCTCCCATAGGCTCATTTGTAGCCATTACCAATGAGTTTAACTTGGCGTCTTGCTTATTTTCACTTGTTGTATTAACCTGGGTTTCTGGTTTTGACATTATTTATGCCTTACAAGATGTAGATTTTGATCAATCTCAAAAATTAAAATCAATACCAGCTTACTTTGGCATTAAAGGTTCTATAAGCATTGCCAGGGTATTGCATTTTATCACTTGCATGCTCGTTTTATCAATTGGTGTTATCTCAGTTTTTCATTTATTTTATTGGATAGGCGCCTTACTCTTTTGTGCCTGTTTGGCGTATCAGCATACGCTAGTAAAACCAAACAATTTATCAAAAATTCAACTCTCCTTTTTTACCACCAATGGTATTGCCAGCGTGGTGTTTGCAGTATTTTGTTTGTTAGATTTTATGTTGTATCTCTAATTTTATAATTCTAAATCTCAAATTGCATCCGCCTAAATAGCTTTAAAAAGCAATTAATATAGCCAACCTTCCTATTTCTGCAATCCCCAAATTTTAAGCATATACAAAATTAAGTGCCCATGTAAAATGAGATGTTAATTTGTTGATAATTGCCTCCGTACAATAGTTTTTTTTTACAATTGTACACATTGTGAGAAATTCTATAAAAAATACTATATTTTTTATAGTTATTCATTAGGTAAAATATTTTTATAGTTTTGTGCCTCAAAAAAATTATTAATCCCGTAAGATTAATGATGTAGTTTTAGAAAAATTATATCATTTGTCTGAACTAAACTAAAGACAAACAATGAAACTTTCAACATTCAAATTTAACCTCCCTCAAGAACTTATTTCTGAATACCCATCTAAAAACCGTGACGAAAGCCGCTTAATGGTAGTAGACAGAAAATCTGGTAAAATACAACATAAAAAATTTAAAGACCTATTAAATTATTTTGACGATGGCGATGTGATGATTTTAAATAACACCAAGGTGTTTCCAGCACGCATGTATGGTAATAAAGAAAAAACAGGCGCAAAAATTGAAGTATTTTTATTACGTGAGCTTGACCCAGTTAGCCGTTTATGGGACGTATTAGTTGACCCTGCAAGAAAAATAAGAATAGGCAACAAATTATATTTTGGTAAAAACGATGAAATTGTTGCCGAAGTAATTGATAACACAACTTCAAGAGGTAGAACTCTTCGTTTTTTACACGATGGAGATTATAAATCGTTTAGAAAAATTTTATACGACTTAGGAGAAACTCCTTTACCAAAATATATAAAAAGAAAAGTAGAAGAAAGCGATGCCGAAAGATATCAAACCGTGTTTAGCGAAGTAGAAGGCGCAGTTGCTGCACCAACTGCTGGCTTACATTTTAGCAGAGAGTTATTAAAGCAGCTAGAAATTAAAGGCGTTAATTTAACCAAATTAACATTACACATTGGCCTAGGTACATTTAGAACAGTGGAAGTTGAAGATTTAACTAAACATAAAATGGATAACGAAGAAGTGCATATTCCTTTAGATACTTGTAATATTATAAACGAAGGAATTAGAAAAAACAAAAAAGTATGTGCTGTAGGTACAACAGTAATGCGCGCTATTGAATCATCTGTATCAACTAAAGGCGAAATAAACCCCTTTGATGGTTGGACAAACAAATTTATTTTTCCTCCTTATGATTTTTCTATAGCAAATACAATGGTTACTAATTTTCATACACCCGAATCTACATTACTAATGCAAGTAGTAGCATTTGGAGGTTATGATTTAATTATGGAAGCGTACAAAACTGCTATTAAAGAAAAATATAAGTTTTATTCGTATGGCGATGCCATGTTAATTTTGTAATAACAAAATTAACAAACTATTGTTTTATAAATTTCATTACTTGCTTTTTGTGATATGTTGTGCATTTGATGGTGTATACACCTTCATTTAAATCGTTACAATCTATAATGATATGTTCAGTTTCAACTTTAATTTTTTTTACTGTTTGACCTGAAATATCAATAAATTCAAATACTGAAGGCACTTTAATATTTTTTAAATATAACGCATTTACAATAGGATTTGGATATATATTAAACTCTGAATCAAAACTTTTAGATACATTACTAATAGGTTTTTGATTTATTGCACCTACAGCATCTAGGTCAAAACCGCTACTGCCAAAGGGAGTAGGCCAGGGATCGTTAATTTTTCTACCGCCCTGATCGCGGTTACAATACGTATTTAAAATAGAACCTACCACATCTGTAATTTTAATATGAGTAATAGCTTGTTTGTTTAGTAAAATATGATCTTCTACTTCTGAAATATCAAAAGGGGTACCATAATTAACCCTATACTTACCCGCTAAATTGTTTAATTTTGTAGGATCATGTAACCCAAAGGGGCCAATTTGAGTGCTTGTATCAAATAAGCAGGTACTCGGAAATTTAAAATAATTAAATCCATCGCTACTTATTTCTACTAGTGCTAGCTCTAAATAATTATCACTAAACCCATTTTCAAATATAGCAAAATCAAAACCAACCACATTTTTTATAGAATTTTGAAATTGTATAATAGCAACACCACCATCACCTAAACTTACGATGCCGTTGGTTCCAGCTAATCCTAATGCAGAAGTGCTATCGCCTACATTCGCTAGTCCTAAACTTGGGGTAGCTATATCCATAAACCCTCTTTTTATGATACACTTTGTAGCCCAATCTGTTATAATAATAGTATCCTTAAAAATAGCAGTACAACCAGGTGTTCCTGGCGGACCAGAAAATTGAGCATACATGAAAAAATTATGACTCAAAAAAATACTTAAACTTATAATAAATTTAACTAAAAATATATTGCACTTTTGTTTCATATAATAGTTCTAAATTATATTTTTTAATTTATACTTAGTGGAAATTTTATTAATACAAATAGAAAATACAAGTGAAGCATACTTAAAAGAAGGTGTTTTTATTTATGAAAAACGCTTAAAATCTTATACGACCTTTCAAACTAAAACGATTGAAATTGCTAAAAATATACGATTAAAAACTACTACAGAACAAAAAAAAGCAGAAGCCTTAGAACTATTAAAACATATTAAACCCTCTGATAGTCTTGTTTTTTTAGATGAAGTAGGTGATAAATTTACTTCTGTTGCCTTTGCTCAGTTTATAAACAAACAACAGGTTTCAAATGCAAAGCGACTTATCTTTATTATTGGTGGTCCTTTTGGTATTGATTATTCGACATTTACTACTATAAAATATTTAAAAATATCATTGTCTGATTTAACATTTTCTCATCAAATGATTAGATTATTTTTTGTTGAACAATTATACAGAGCCTTTACAATTTTACGAAATGAAAAGTATCATCATGTGTAATTTATAGTGTTTTTTTTTAGCAACTTCATAACTATAAATTGGTAAAAAAAAAACAAAATAATAAGCTTATTTAAACTGTTTAAGTTCTAATATTATAAGCAATATTTATAATTTGATCTATAGTTTCTAATGAACTAAATCTACTTGTTTTTGGCTGAATACTTGTTTGATTTAATGAGGTATTCCATTTTTGAAAGGTGCCATTTTTAACTACCGTTAATACTGGTAATTTAATGGTATTGTTATTTCTTAAATTAGCGTACTGCTTATTACTATATTTTAGGTTAGTATCAATACAATTAATAAATTGAGTTTGGTTTATCAAATCATCTATACATTCTACAACACATTTCAACCCATTGTTAGTATCATTAGTATTTAATGGCGCTATCGCATAATCTCTTAATTGTGTATTTGTTTCAATAGCTGCTATACCTAAGGCATTATCGATTTGCTGAGTTGATATTTTTACATTTTTAATAGTTAAGTATTGGTTTGTTCTAGCAATTATTTCAATTCTATAAGGCCATAAATTTGTAAACTGAATGGTATCATTGATTTTATAACGCCATAAGCCAGAGCTATTTGTAATAATGATATTATAAAAAATATACAAGTTTACTTCAGAGAGGTGTATTATTTTATTTGGAAATTCAACTTCTTCAAATTCGTAATACACTTCATTATTTAGTAAAAGTAACAAATCATTTTTTAACGGGTCATCTGCAATGGCAAAAAAACCTTCGGTGGCATTATAAATTTCTAGCCATTTTAAATTAGGGTTTTGAACCAAATTGACAATGGCATTTTTATAGGGCATAATATTTACACCACCATGAAAATATACTTCTAACTTAGGCAACAATTGTTTATTTAAATAAGGCTGTTCTTTTTGCTTTAACCCCTCTAAAAAGGCTAATACCCAATTAGGCAAGCCAGTTAAACTCACAGTGTCTTTAAGCTGTACATGGTTAATTAAGTGTTGAATTCTTTTTTCTATGCTGGTAATTTTATTTTTGTAGGTATTTGTAAAAAAAATTGACCAATAGGGTAAATGATGTTGAATAATGGCACTAATATCACCTTCATAATATTTATTTTGTTGCGTAGTTACAGAGGCAATAGTGCCACTTAGCGCCATATTATAGCCATTAAATAATTGGGTGTGTGGATTGTTATAACAATACATGGCCATTAAATCTGTTCCACCATTAATATGACACTGTTGTAAAAATTGTTTTGTAACAGGTATTAATTTTGCACTACTTGTACTGGCGCTGCTTTTAGCAAACCATTGTATGGCATGGTTACATAAAACATGTTGTTGCCCATTTAATGTTTTTATAATATAGTTATTTAAATCATTATACGTATGTATTGGCACATGTTGAATAAATTGATGATACCGTTTTATGTTTTTAAATTGGTGCTCGATTCCAAATTCAGTAGAGGCATTTTGATTTATTATTTTATTTAAAAGTTGTTCTTGATATTGATGTGGATGCTGTTGTACACGTGAAATAGATTTAATTCTTTGGTTTAAAAATGAAGTAATTATTTTATTTAATAATTTCATATACCATTTAAAAAATTTAAATTTTATACTTACAAGGTGTATTATTGTTTAATAACTGGCATTTGGCGTAAAATATTAATGAATGGTGGGTAACTTTTAAATGAAAACCTTTTTCGGTAGAGTTTTGAATTTCCATAATACGGGGGTCACAAAACTCAAACACTTTGTTGCAGTCAGAGCAAATGATGTGATCGTGTTGTTTGTTTTTATAGGCTCTTTCGTATTGAGATAAATTTTTTCCAAACTGATGTTTGATAATTAAACCAGCGTCTATAAGCATGTTTAAGTTATTATACAAGGTGGCTCGGCTAATTCTATATTTTTTATTTTTCATTAATTGATATAATTCTGATATATCAAAATGATGGTGGTTAGAATATATTTCGTGTAAAATGTTAAAGCGTTCTTTTGTTTTACGTAGTTGTTTTTTTATTAAGTAATCTGTAAATATTTTTTTTACAGTTAAATGGGTAGCTTCGATATCATTATTAATGGGCATAAATAATAGGTTTATTCGTTTTCTAGGCGTGTAACATGGGTTACACCTTTTACTTTTTGTAATTTTTGAATAAGATGATTGAGATGCTTGGTATCATGCACGTATACCATTATAGTTCCTTCAAAAATGCTATTTTCAGTATCAAATTTTATAGAGCGCATATTAATATTTAATTGACTTGAAATAACTTTTGTTATGTTATTTACCAAACCAATCTCATCGGTACCCACTAATTTTAAACCAGCTAAAAACGAAATTAAATGTTCGTTATTCCATTTTGCTTTTACAACTCTAGATGAAAAGTTGGATAATAATTCTGTTGCTTTTTTACAACTAATGCGATGAATTTTAATATCGGTATTCTCTTCAATAAATCCTATCACGTCATCACCTGGTATAGGTTTGCAACACGGCGAAAAATTATATTTAATAGTTTGAACCGCATCGCCTAAAACCAAGTTTTCAGCATTACGTTTAAAGCTTGTTAAAAATTCTTCTACTTTATTTTCTTTTTTAGTTTTTGGTTTACTTGTTAATCCTTGATTGTAAGCTTCTACAAAGCTTTCAATATTAGAATCGTCAATGTTACCTAGGTGTATTCTATAATATAATTCGTTATTAGATGGGAGATTTTGAAATTCTGCAAATAAATCAATTGATTTTTTAGTGTATTTAAATTTTAATTTTTGAAACTTTTTTTCAAGAGTTATTTTTCCTAACTCGGTTGCTTGCTTAAACAATTCTTTTAAAGAATTTTTAATTTTTGCCTTCGCCCTTGCTGTATTTACAAAACTCAGCCACTCATCTTTTGGTGTTTGTTTGGATGAAGTTAAAATTTCAATTTGATCGCCACTTGATAGTTTATGATTTATAGGTACTAGTTTGTAATTTATTTTTGCGCCAATGCACTGGTCTCCAATTTTAGAATGAATATCGTAAGCAAAATCAAGTACTGTAGCATTGCTTGGCATAGATTTCATTTCTCCCTTAGGTGTAAATACGTAAATATCTTCGGCAAAAAAATTGAGTTTAAAATCATCTATCAATTCAAGCGCCGATGTTTCTTTATTATTTAAAATATCGCGCACATTGTTTAACCATATTTCAAAATTATTTTGTTTTTCTATAATAGAATCTTTGTATTTCCAATGCGCTGCAAAGCCTTGTTCTGCAAGCTCATCCATCCGTATTGATCGTATTTGTACTTCTACCCACTTTCCTTCTGGGCCCATTACTGTGGTATGTAAGCTTTCATAGCCGTTGCTTTTGGGATTTGATATCCAATCTCGTAACCTATCTGGGTTTGAATAATAAAATTCATTAATGATAGAATAAATTCGCCAACAATCTGCCTTTTCTTGTTCTAAGTTCGAATCAATAATAATCCTAATTGCAAATAAATCATATATTTCTTCAAAGGCTACGCCTTTATTTTTTATTTTGTTGTATATAGAATAAATAGATTTAGGCCTGCCAAACATTTTTACTTTAAACCCTTGCTCTTTTAATATAGCCTCAATGGGCTCTATAAAGTTTTGAATAAATGTTTTGCGAGAGTTTTCGGTTTCTTTTAATTTATCTATTACGTTGTAATACCCTTCCGAATCTGTATGTTTTAAAGATAAATCTTCCAACTCTGTTTTAATATTATTTAACCCAAGCCTATGTGCTAATGGGGCGTACATAAATTTTGTTTCACTAGCCGTTTTTAATTGACTTTTTCTACTCATATGCTCTAAAGTGCGCATGTTATGAAGTCTATCTGCTAGCTTAACTAATATTACTCTTACATCATCAGATAAGGTAAGCAACATTTTTTTAAAATTTTCGGCTTGCTCCGAGTTGGTATACTCCGTAAACTCTTGTATTTTGGTAAGACCATTTACAATAGTGGCTACTTTTTCCCCAAATAATCCATGAATATCTTCTATGGTAACATCTGTATCTTCAACTGTATCATGCAATAGTGCGCTAATAATGGCAGTTGTTCCTAAGCCTATCTCTTGTGAACAAATTTTTGCAACCGCTATAGGGTGATATATATAAGGTTCACCAGATTTGCGTCTAATATCTTTATGTGCCTTTACTGCAAATTCAAATGCTGTGCGTATCATATCTTGATCGTTATTTTTTAAACGACCCTTACAACTTAAAATAAGTTCTTTGTACTGCGATAGTATGTATTTGTTTTCTGCCTCTAAATCAATTTTCATTTGTAATAATGTTTATTTTAACGTATAACAGCAACTTTACACATTGTATAAAATCACTTTAAATATACTTTATTTGAGAGTAAACGTAAAAAGATTTTATATGCCGTATTAATGCGTTTTGAAGTTGTTTTTTTATAACACAAACATATCCGAAGAAATTTTATCAGCCAATAAAAATCCTTTATTAGTTAGTGAATAAATTCCATCTTTTTCTGTCATTAGTTTTTGCTGAATAAAAGTTTGGGCTTTTTTTTCAAAATGTAGTATAAATTGATTTGAATATTTTTTTTTAAATTGATTTAGGTTTAATCCCCAAATTGTACGTAATGATGTAAGTAGCATTTCGTTAAACTTGTTCTTTTCAGATAAAACTTCCATTGTGTAGTAATCATTTTTATTTTCTTTAATATTTTTAATATATTGATGTAAATTAGAAATATTCCATTGCCTTGATTCTAAATTATAAGAATGTGCAGCCGGTCCTAATCCTAAATAAGCTTGCTGTTTCCAATAGTTTGTATTGTGTTTACTATAAAAAGGTTCTTTACAAAAATTAGATATTTCATATTGTGTAAAACCATTTTGACTTAAATACATTACTAATAGTTCATATAATTCAGCACTTTTGTTAGGGTCAATGTCTTGTTCACGATGTGATTTTACTTCATAGTTCAATTTTGTTTTACCTTCAATAGTTAAATTATAGGCAGAGATGTGTTGAATTTGCAGCGCTATAACTTTCTTTAAATTATTTTGCCAGCTAATATTATTTGAAAATTTAGAACCATAAATTAAATCAACACTAATATTTTCAAAGCCCTTGTCTTGTGCTAATTTAACGCAAGTATCGTTATTTTTTGATACATGTAAACGATTCATCCATTTAAGTTCATGATCATCAAAACTTTGTAATCCAATACTTAATCTATTAATGTTAAAGTACTTTATATAGGTTAAAAAAATTGTACTAATATCGTCTGGGTTACATTCTATAGTAATTTCAGCACCATCAACGATATTAAATTGTTTTGAAATTTGATTGAAAATAATTTCAAATTCAGATTCTTTTAATAAACTGGGGGTTCCTCCTCCAAAGTATATGGTTTCAATATTTGAATTGGTTAAATAGTCTTTTCGTAGTTTAATTTCTTCTACAATAGCATTAACTAACTCTGTCTTGTTAGTTAAAGTTGTAGAAAAATAAAAATCACAATAATTACAAGCCTTCTTACAAAAAGGAATATGAATATAAATGCTACTCACGTTTTAAAAATTAATTAAAACTTTTAAAACCTAAAAAAATATTAATTTTTAGCTAAATAACTTGCTACACCTTCATTTGTAGCTTTCATAGCTTCTTTTCCTTTTGTCCAATTGGCAGGGCAAACCTCGCCATTTTCTTCAAAATATTGTAAAGCATCTAACATACGTAATGCTTCATCAACGCTTCTACCTAATGGTAAGTCATTTGTTAATTGATGTCTCACAATGCCATTTTTATCTATTAAATAAAGACTTCTAAATGCTATCATTGGTCCTGTAGCTTCTATGTCATTATTATCATTTACTTCATAATCACCAAATAAGGTATCATATTTTAAAGAAATAACTTTTGTTGCATCAGCAACTATTGGATAGGTAACACCATTTATACCACCTTTATTTTTATCTAAATTTAACCAAGCCCAATGACTTTCTGCAGTATCTGTAGAGCAACCTACAACGGCACAATTTCTTTTTTCAAATTCAGATAATTGATCTTGAAAGGCATGCAATTCAGTAGGACAAACAAATGTGAAATCTTTTGGATAAAAGAAAAATACAACATGTTTTTTGCCTAAATATTGGGTTAAAGAAAAATCATTCACAATCTCTTTACCATTTACTACTGCTGGGGCTTTAAATTCGGGTGCTTTTTTGGATACTAATGTCATATTGTGGTATTTAAATTTAAATAAGTTTATTTTTTAGGGTTTGGCATAACAGGGGATGTGTTTGCTTTGCTTGTAGGAGAAACTACTGGCATAGAATCTAATTTTTTCTTTACTGCTAAATATAAATTATCTAAAGGATCAGCGTATAAAACACCACCGGCTGCTGCTTCTAATACATATTTGTATCCACCTTCTTTTGCTACCGCTTCAATTGCTTTACGCACTTTATCAAATACTGGTTTAGTCATTTCTGAATATTTTTTTTGATAATCTTGTTGTGCCGCACTTTTAAACTCTTCAATTCTTTTGTTTAATTCTTGTAACTCTTTCTCTTTAGTTTGTTTTAAAACATCAGACATAGTTTGAGCATCTTTCATGTATGCTTCATACTTTGTTTTTAATTCTGTATCCATAGATGTAATTTGCTCTTCCAATGCTTTAGCATATTTTTGAGCTTCTTCTTGAATTAATTTTGTTTCAGGCAATACTCTAACTAAAGAATCAGAGTTAATATGCCCAATTTTTTGTGCGTTTAAAAAAGATGTTGTGCTAATTAAAAAAGCAGCTAGTAGTATAGATTTTTTCATTGTTGGGTTTTTAAGTGTTATTATTGATATAATGGTTTCAAATGTAGTTAATTTAAAAAAAGCAATTGTTAATTTTTTTTAAAAAAACACACTTTTAAAGGGTTAGAAAATAAGTTTTTTAATGTCGTTTTTTTTTTTGTAAACTTTAAGTATTTATTAAAATATTTTCTATCTATCCTTTTATGGGTTTTACATTTGCTACAGGAATAATACTTTTGATAGCTTCCTTAGCATTTGGATGGTTGGGATTGTATTTTAAACACTCATCCCAATAGTATTTAGCAAAGCCGTAACGCTGCGCTCTAAAACTTATAGCACCCATGTTATAATAAATTTCAGCATTATCACGCTTAAGGGCAACCGCTTTGTTTAATT
The DNA here is from genome assembly GCA_031539425.1 of Bacteroidia bacterium. GTDB lineage: Bacteria > Bacteroidota > Bacteroidia > B-17B0 > Aurantibacillaceae > UBA4416. The sequence goes on along the minus strand of JAVKLI010000020.1, from coordinate 18,766 downwards.
CAAATAAGGCTTGGTCTATTTGACCTGCATTTGCTAATCGGATGCCTCTTTGTGTCGTTTCGTTTGTAAATACATTGTAGTAGCTAGTTAGATAAGGGTTATTAGGATATAAATTTTCTGCCATTTTCCAAAAATAAATTGCATCTCTATCTTTACCCAATTGAAAGCTACCTAAACCTAAGTTTAAGTATCCGTTAACATAGCGTGGGTGTAAGCTTACGGCATGCTTTAAATATTTAATTCCTTTTTCTAAAAAGGCCACACGTTTTTTGTTAAATAACTCTTGGTTTGCAGAGTCAACATGGTATACCTCAATAGAGCCTATATGTGATTTTAAGGCAAAACCTGCTTTTTCTATTAAGCCATAATCTATTATTCTTGGGTTTTTCTTTAATTCCTTTAATTGTACCAAAGTACTATCGTAAGGGTTATCCATATACGTTGTGGTGCTTGATAAATCAATATATCGAGCGCCAGCGTTACCAAGCACTAATACAGAGTTTGGTATAATTTCTACGTCTTTTAAAAACAATGAAATATCATTTTTCCAATCCCAATTTCTTTCCCAACACTTGATGCAATATAAAAATGATAGTATAAAAATAAATATTAAAAACACAGCTCTTTTTGCTGCAAATGTAAGTTTGGGTAAATTGTCAAAACCTTTTAAAATAAGCCACGCAAAGCCTATTACAAAGCCTATTGTTGAGTGAAACAATAAACGTTCGCCCATGGTGGCGCCAATATCCATTAATATATTACCTACCATTAATAAAAAGCCAAAGTAAGTTGCAATAGCAAAGCCTAAAATATGTTTTTTAAGTACCAATTTAAAGCCCATGTAAGCCAATGTTAAATGAAGTACTATTGATAAAATGGAATCCCAACTTGTAAAATGTCTGTAAATAATGGTATTGAAAGAATAATCAGAAGTGAGTGGGTGCGGAAACCAGCATAAGCAGAAGTATTTTAACAAGACTAAGGCTTTGGTCATAAAGCGTTCTTCGCCATTAGCTAATAAATAAGGGTTGTTAAGCAATTCTGTATCTGGCACACCTGGCTTTAATTTTACAGCTACTAAGCGCATCCCTAAACAAAATAGCACTATAAAAAAGTGCCAACTCATTAGTATAGAAAAAGAACGTTTCTTTTTATCAGCAAAAGCAAAAATACCTAAAAACAAGTATATAAAAGGAAAGAGCCAAAATGAGGTCATTGCTTTTTGTCCTGGTCTAAAGTGAATATCGTAATCTCTTTTTAAGTAAAGCATTAAAAAGGCACATAACATAAATGATCCAAATATTTTTAAAAACAATATAAAATCTGGGCTTTTTACAAATGTTTTATAATCAAAATCTACGTAGTGAAACACGTATAATGCTACTGGAATTAAAGCTATTAAAACTACAGCATATTCTTTTGATAACAATGCTAATAACATATTTACAGCTGCCCAAGCTAATACCAATGTTTTTGATAGCTTATGTTGTTTATAAAATGTAATAAACGCAGTGTATAGCAACAAGCCTAATATACCAAGTGTAGGTACGCCAATGTATACACCTAGTGCAAATTTATTGATAACAACTATATAAAAGGCTAAAAATGCTACTAACGCTGCAATTAATAAAAATATAATTTGGCGGGTAGAATCTGCTAGTTTAGAAATAAAAGACTCTTCTTTTAAATAGCGTTGATAATCGATATATCTAAATGAATAGAAAAAGGTTAATGAAATAAAAATTAGTGAAACTAGTTCATCTCTACTTTTTACGTTAGCTACAGCTTCGGTATGAATAGGGTGCATTAAAAATAAAATAGCGGCTAAAAATGCCAAATCATGGTTACTTCTAAATATGTAATTACGCATAAATAAAAAGAATACCAAAATGCCTATGATATAGGTTATTATATTAATGAAGTGTCTAAAATGAGCTCCTTTTACTTGACAATCTACTTCGTTAAATACCCCATCATTATTAACATCTTCTTCTGGTTGATTAACACCGTCTTTATTTTGATCCCAGCATCCACCAGGGTATAAGCCATTTTCTGGATAGGCTCCAATAATTTCCTGTTCTATAGCAAAAGTTACAACAGATAATGGCCTGTAACGACCTCCAGCTAATTGATCTGAAGCATTCATTCGTCTGTAAAAGCTTTCATAAGCATCTTTAGTTAAAATACCTTTAATACCTGAAAGACCTTTTATAACATGGTCATTTTGATGAATGATGATGCCGTCATCTAACGCATATTCATTATGTAAGGAGGTAAGGTTAAATATAAGCCCTAATAAAATTATAACAATAAATGGTGTGATGCTTTTTTTAAATGGGAAAAATCGAAATGTATTTTCGATGGGCATTAAATTTACCAGCTTTGTTTGAGCTGCAGTTGTTGTAGCACTTGGTTTTACCATAAAAATTTACAAAAATGTGTTTATCCAACAAATATATAAGATTTTGTGTGCGTATTTGGTTAAATAATTTAAAAATAAACTAACAGGTTATTAAATTTCTGTTTTTACAATCATAAATATTTATGATTGTAATTTTTCAGATATTATTTTAGTTAGAATGGTTATAGAATATGGCTATAGGCTGCCTTTCCAATTTTGAAATTAATTTTTGTAATCTATCTGTTAATGTGGTGGCGCACACAATTAGTTGACATTTTTGTGATAAGCTTTGGGTTAATCTATCAATTAGTCCTTGCAACTCTTGTTTTATTTGTTGTTCGGCGTTGTCTATAATAAACACATTTATTTTATTTAAGTTAATACTGTATTTAAAATACAAATCCATAATTCGTTTAGTTGTTCCAATTATTACATCTGTACCATAATAAATTGCTTCAAACTGTTGCGTTATTTTTTGTTTATTTTCTATGGCTAATGAACATCTTAAGTTTGTATGCATACTTAACTTTTTAAATAAAGCTTCATATTGCAAAGCTATTTCTGAAGATTCTGTAATGATAAGTGCTCTAGGGGCATCTTCAAATTCACTCTTTAATTTTTGTATTATAGCTATGATGCTAGAAGTGGTTTTTCCGGTTTGTGCATCTCCAAGTATATAAATATCTTTACCCGCTTTAAAGTTCATTATAGCTTCTTTTTGCTTATAAATAGGGTGTTCAAACCCACACTCTTTAAGTGCTTGTTCTAATTCTGAAATTAATTTTAATGTTTGCATGGCTGTAGTGGTTATTTATTCTATTTAATTAAAAATTATAAAATAATAAAGAGGTACAATATAAAATGAATAATAGAGTTCGGCAAAATTAAAATTCAACATCTTAAAGCTAAATTTTATATTTTAGTCCAAGAAAATTATAGTTTTTAAAAATTAAACCTAAATTTATTAATTGTAAAAAATACAAACACATTGTAATTAATTGCTATCATTGAAAAAAATAAGAAAATATCATACAATAAATAAAAAATCAATCAATTTATAAAAAATAAAATATGACAAAAGTATCAGTAGTAGGAGCAGGAAACGTAGGCGCTACATGTGCAGAATACATTGCGCTTAAAAAAATAGCTAGCGAAGTAATTATTTTAGACATTAAAGAAAATTTTGCCGAAGGTAAAGCCTTAGATTTAATACAAACCGCCACGCTTAACAATTTTAACACCCGTATTATTGGTGTTACAAACGATTATAGCAAAACAGCTAATAGCGATGTTGTTGTTATTACATCTGGAATACCAAGAAAACCAGGTATGACACGTGAGGAGTTAATTGGAATTAATGCAGGCATTGTTTCAACTGTAATTGAAAGTGCTTTAACTCACTCACCAAATGCTATATTCATTATCGTTTCAAACCCTATGGATACCATGACTTACTTGGCGTTAAAGAAAAGTAAATTACCAAAAAATAGAATCATTGGCATGGGTGGCGCCTTAGATAGTGCTCGTTTTAAATGTTATTTATCACAAGCATTAAATGTACCAGCAACTGATGTTCAAGGTTTTGTAATTGGCGGACATGGAGATACAACCATGATACCACTAACTAGGTTAGCAACATACAACGGCGTACCAGCTTCACAATTTTTATCCGAAGATGTACTTACTAAAGTATTAAAAGATACTATGGTAGGTGGCGCAACATTAACAGGTATGTTAGGCACTTCAGCTTGGTATGCACCAGGTGCAGCGGTATCAACTTTAGTTGACAGTATTTTAAACGACCAGAAAAAAATTATTCCATGCTGCGTATCTTTAGAAGGTGAATATGAACAAAAAGATATATGCTTAGGTGTGCCAGTATTAATTGGTAAAAATGGTTGGGAAAAAATAATTGATTTTAAACTTAACGCTACCGAACAAGCAGAATTTAATAAAAGTGCTGGCGCCGTAAGAAGCATGAATGCTGCTTTAAATTAAAAAAATATTTTATGAAATATCTTTTTTATTTAATAATAGTAAATGTGATACTCTTCGCTTCTTGTAAGAATAAAACGGATTATAATAGTTTACGAACCATTTCATACAAAACAGAAATAGAACCTATTATAATGGCTAACTGCACAGCAAGTGGTTGCCATGGAACAGTCAATAAAAAGGAGTTTACCATTTCGGATTATGAAAGTTTAATAAAAGAATGTAAGGTAAATTCTACTACCCCATCATCTACTGATTTGTTTAATGTTATAACTAAAACATCGGGAGATGAAATGATGCCACCAGCAAAATATAGTAGATTATCTGATGCTCAAATACAGCTTATAACGGTGTGGATAGGGCAAGGTTATAAAAACAATTAAAAAATAGATAATGAAAAAAACAGGAGTCATACTAACAGTTATAACAAGTACTATTATCACTAGTTGTTATTACGATAATTTTACTGTATTAAATCCTGATGTTACCAAAGCCTCTTGCGACACAAGCTCAACAATGAGTTATGCTAATCATATTGTTCCTGTTTTAAAAGCGAGTTGCACTAGTAATTGTCACACGCCAACTACAAGTGGGCGAGATTTAAGCACTTGGCAAAAAGTAAATACAGAAGCTACATCTGGTAGACTTGTTAGCTGTATTGTTTGGGATAACCCCAATGTGCAAAAAATGCCTCAAGGCTCAACACAAAAAATAGCACAATGCGACATTACTAAAATTAGAAACTGGGTAAAAGCCGGAGCACCTAATAATTAAACCTATGAAACAATTTATTTTTACAGTATTACTTATAACCTTAACCCTTATAGCTAATGCGCAAACTAACCCCGACGACTTATTAAATATGGTTAAGGAAGAGCCAACTTCTGAACTCACTACAGCTACATTTAAAACCACGCGACTCATTAATTTTCATACTACTGAAGTGCTCGGGAAAAATAGTTTAGATTTTAGAATTGCGCACCGCTTTGGCGATGTAAATAGTGGTGCGTACAATATGTTTGGGTTAGATCAAACAGCCAACATACGCTTAGGCTTAGAATATAGCCCAGATGGTAAATTAATGATGGGAATTGGGCGTACATCTCAAAAAAAAATAATAGATGGTTTTGTAAAATACCGTTTGTTGCGCCAAACCACAGACGATAAAATGCCAATAAGCATTACCTTTTTTTCGAGTATGTACTATACATTTGAAGATTTTTTGATAAATGTTAATGGAGCTAATATTAATAAATATAAATACGACACAGACCGAATGTCTTTTTGCCATCAAGTAATGGTAGCACGTAAATTTAATCCTGATTTTTCTATGCAACTCTCTGTAGGCATGGTGCACTTTAATTTAGTTGACAGAATTACTGATTTTAACGATTGCTATTTTGCAGGTGTAGTAACTAGATACAAGTTTACACCACGCCAAGCCGTAACGTTAGAATATGGATTTAGATTTAATAACTATAGCCAAACTGCATATTACGATAGCTTTGGTATAGGTTACGATTTGGAAACAGGAGGGCATGTGTTTCAATTACATTTTACTAATTCTTTTGGACTTACAGAAAATGAATTTTTAATGTATACAACCAAAACTTGGAGTAAATATGAAGTAAGGCTTGGTTTCAATATTTCGAGAGTATTTACTTTAAAAAGATAAACTAAAAAAAGAATGTGTTATTCTTTTGTAAATCCATATAAAGATTTGAATTAGTGTACAGATACATTGCAAATCTACTTGAATGTACTAGTTAGATGTTATAAAAAAATAAATTGCAACAAAATATACTTATGGGCTTTTTTGATAAAATTAAATCGATTATTTTAGGTAAATCTAAAATTGATGACTCTTTTTTAGAAGAGTTGGAAGAAGCTCTATTACTAGCTGATATAGGTTTTGAAACCACCACTTTTTTACTTTCAGTATTAGAAAAAGAGGCGGCTAAATCTAAAATCTATCAGGCAGATGATTTAATCAATTTATTAAAAACTGAAATTAAAAAAATTGTAACCGTTACAAGTCAAGATATTTCAATAGAAAGCCCTCAAGTTATTATGGTTGTAGGCGTTAACGGTGTTGGTAAAACTACCTCAATAGCAAAACTGGCTACCTATTATAAAAATCAAAATTTATCAGTTATATTGGGTGCTGCAGATACCTTTAGGGCAGCAGCTCCAGAGCAATTAGCCCATTGGAGTACTAAAATTGGGGTGCAAATTGTTAGCCAGCATTTAGGTGCCGACCCTGCCAGCGTAGCCTTTGATACCGTGCAAAGCGCTCATGCTAAAAAAATTGATGTGGCCATTATTGATACAGCTGGTAGATTACATAACAAAGTAAATTTAATGCAGGAGCTCACAAAAATTGATGCGGTAGTTAAAAAAGCCAATTATAATAAACAACATCAAGCGTTATTAGTTTTAGATGGCAGTACCGGACAAAACGCCATTGAGCAATGCAGGCAATTTTCGAAGGCATTAAAAATTAATGGTATTATTGTTACAAAACTAGATGGATCGGCTAAAGGAGGCGTTATTATTGGTATTTGTAACGAATTTAAAATACCTGTAAAATATATTGGCGTAGGCGAACAAGCCAGTCAATTAGAAGTATTTAACCCAACTACTTTTGTAAATAGCTTGTTTTAGATTTTCATTAGAAAGAAAAAAACTATACGTACAATGTATATTTACTTGCAAAAAAACAAAAAAAATTAATTAATTTTTGTAATACTTCAAAATGACAGCTACCACAGATACCAAGCAAACACCTTTAATGAAGCAATACAATGCTATTAAAAATAAATACCCAGATGCGATATTGTTATTTAGAGTGGGAGATTTTTACGAAACCTTTGGAAATGATGCTATTATAGCTTCCAAAATACTATCCATTACCTTAACTAAAAGAGCCAATGGTCAGGCTTCACATATAGAATTGGCAGGGTTTCCGCATCACTCGGTAGAAAATTATTTACCCAAATTAGTTAAAGCTGGTTATAGAGTAGCTATATGCGACCAACTTGAAGACCCAAAGTTAACCAAAACAATTGTAAAACGAGGTGTAACAGAGCTTGTAACTCCTGGCTTATGCTATAATGATAATTTACTAAACAATAACAGTAATAATTTTTTAGCTTCGGTGGTAATAAACGATCAGCAGGCAGGTGTTTCATTTTTAGATATTTCAACAGGCGAATTTTTGGTAGCTGAAGGCACTGTAGAATATATCAAACAATTGATTTTAAACTTTGGCGTTAAAGAATTATTGTATGATAAAAGCACACGCCTATTTATAGAAAATACTTTTTCTAAAGACTTAAATTTATTTGCTATTGACAACTGGGTGTATGCACAAGATGTAGGCTATAACTCATTACTAACACACTTTGGCGCTACCTCATTAAAAGGATTTGGGATAGAACATTTAAAATTAGCCATCGCTTCATGTGGCGCCATATTACAATACTTGCAAGATACAAAGCATGATCAGTTGCAACACCTCAACGCCATTTCGCGTGTAGAATCAAGCCAATATATGTGGTTAGATCAATTTACTGTTAGAAATTTAGAAATATTCGCATCTAATCATCAACAGGGCACAAGTTTAATAGACATTATAAATCAAACCCATACCCCAATGGGGGCAAGACTTTTGAAGCGTTGGGTAGCTTTTCCGTTAATAAAAAAAGAATTAATAGACGAAAGATTAGAGTCAGTTGGCTTTTTTAATGATAACGTAGAAGTATCACAAGCGGTATCAAAACTTTTATTTGAAATTGGTGATTTAGAAAGATTAGCATCCAAAGTGGCGTCAAATCGCATTAATCCTCGAGAAATTATTTACTTAAAAAATGCACTTATTAAAATCAATCAAATTAATGCAATATTAAAAGATTGTGATAGCAGCTATTTAAAACACATTATAAATGACATAACATATTGTTCAGAGTTAATTAATAAAATTGAAAATGAAATAAACGAAGATGCACCGCTGGCGTTAAATAAAGGTCAGGTAATAAAACAAGGTGTACATGCAGAATTAGATGAATTGCGGCAGATAGCCTTTGCAGGAAAAGATTTTTTGTTAAAAATTCAACAAACAGAAAGTGAAAAAACAGGTATCTCTTCTTTAAAAGTTTCGTACAACGCCGTGTTTGGCTATTTTTTAGAAGTAACTAATGTGCATAAAGATAAAGTACCAAACACTTGGATACGCAAGCAAACATTAACTAATGCAGAGCGATATATTACTCCAGAATTAAAAGAGTATGAAGAAAAAATTTTAGGTGCCGAAGAAAAAATTATATCCATAGAATTTAAACTTTATGAACAACTGATGCAGTATATCGTAACTTATATTAATGCCTTACAAAAAAATGCCAATATCATAGCCCAAGTAGATTGTTTGTTAGGATTTTCTATTTTATCTAAACAAAATAAATACAGCAAACCTAACATTACCAACGATTTTACTATACATATTGAAAATGGAAGACATCCTATTATAGAAAAAAAGTTACCTATTGACACAGAATATGTCTCCAATTCGGTGTATTTAGATAATAGCACGCAACAAATATTAATGATAACAGGGCCCAATATGAGTGGTAAATCTGCCCTATTAAGGCAAGTGGCTCTTATCACCTTATTGTCGCATATTGGTAGTTACGTGCCAGCATCAAAAGCTACTATAGCCCTAACAGATAAAATATTTACCCGTGTTGGCGCTACAGATAATATTTCGAGTGGCGAATCAACCTTTATGATGGAGATGAATGAAACGGCTAGTATTTTAAATAATTTAAGCGATAGAAGTTTAGTATTATTAGATGAAATAGGGCGCGGCACCTCTACTTATGATGGCATTTCTATTGCTTGGGCCATTACAGAGTTTATTCATAACCATCAAACGTATAAAACCAAAACTTTATTTGCCACTCATTATCATGAGTTAAATGATATGGCTAATTTATTTAACAGAATAAAAAATAAACATGTAGCGGTAAAAGAAGTTGATAATAAAATTATCTTTTTGCGTAAATTAATAGATGGCGGCAGTGAACACAGCTTTGGTATTAATGTGGCTCGCATGGCCGGTATGCCAAAAAATGTGGTACAGCGAGCTCGTGAAATTTTACAAAAATTAGAAAATATAAAACCAATTAAGAAATTACCTAACGAAGATCTTTCTCAAACAAATAATATACAACTAACTTTATACGAAGAAACCGACCCAACCTCAAAAAAAATAAAAGACATTCTTTCTCAAACTGAAATTAATACACTTACACCTGTAGAAGCCTTATTAAAACTGAATGAAATAAAGCAATTGATTGTAAATCAAAATCAATAAGCTCTAATTAACACTAAAAATCTAACCCAAGTGATAAATAAAATATTTCTGTTTTTACTTTCGTTTTTTCTATAGCCCATGCATAATCTACTTTTATAAAATAGCCAAATAGTGAAGTTCTGGCTCCTAAGCCTAATCCTCCCACAAAGGGCTCTTTTAATGTATTTATAACAGATGTAATGGGATTTCCAGCTATCGTTTGTTTGTTATAAATATTTTCATCACTGTATGGATTATAACCATACCAAGCCATGCCAATATCAGTAAATGCTAGTATTTGAAAGTTCTCTATAACTTGACTAGTTGAAGCTTGAGAAGCAAAGTATTTGTATATCGGAAAACGCAACTCAGAATTAAAAGCTACAAAATTATTACCACTTCTAATATTCTGTTTGTAACCCCTTAATTGTGTAGCCAATGTTTGAAACTGATAACTTGACGGATTATAAATATTAATATCTGTATGCATAGAAGGTAAAAGCCAGTTATCAGAACTACCTAAATAAAACAAAACACCTTCGCTACCCAAGGATGATGAGCCTGCCAACCTATTGCACCATATTAATAAACGATGTATTTTGGTGTAATTACGAATATCAAACCCTACTGTTATTAAATCTTTTTTTGGTATTTCAGTTTGTATCCAATATTCCACCCATGTTTTTAACCGTGTACCTAATAGTAAATTTAAACCTCTTGGGCGTGTATCATCATATACATAATCTAATTTTAATCCAGTATAATTTTTATAGGTAGAGGCTTTTCTAAGATTTAAATCAGAGTTTGATAAATAATTTGTTAAGTCAAATCGGTAAAGGGAAGAAAGTTTTAAAGCAGATACCTCCGAAAATGGGTATTTGAAAGTATATGATACATCATGTATAATGTTACAAGTATTTAATATGGTAGTAGTTTGCCTATGTAGGGTGAGTTTTTTGTCAATACGTTTACGTCTGTCTTCAAAACTTAATAAAAATTCCATATCAAACGAAGCATTAAAAGAAGGACGAAACCCGCTTACTATTTGATAATTTTCAAATAAATCGCTTGCAGATATTTTAAATAATACATTGGCACTATTATTTAATATAACCGGAATTTGAGCACCCGAAAAAGGCTGATAGGCCTTATTAAATGTGGCATTATCAAGTTGTGTATTTAAATTATCTAATTTAAAAAATGTAAAATAATTACTGGGCATCGGAAAATATAAAGTACCATTAATTTCTTTACCATCTAGAGCCGTTTGCTTTTTAATAGCTAGTTCATTGGTAAATGTTTCCTTTGATATTGAGTTAGTACGCAGTGTATCCTTGTTATTAGTATAGAAAAAATTATCATCATAAAATTTTTTTCTAGTAAAGTTATTTAACCAAGTCGCTTTGGTGTTAATCTTTTTTAAAGAATCATAAGGCGTAAGTGTTGAAACAAAAATGGCTTCTTTGCCATTATTTATAATAATTTCTGCTAAGGTAGAATGATATAAATTAATGTCATGTTCAATAATATGTCGAGAATAATTGGTAATAACTTTGTTTTTAAAAAAATATTGATATTGAATTACTGTATCTATGTTGGATATCAAACTATCCATATAGCCAACCCATCTATTATAAATTCCGTTTGAATCGCTTAAAAAAGATATCACATTTTGACTATATTCTTTTGGCATCAAATCATTAACGCGTTTAGAGTTAGTTACTTTTATAAGTTCGTTTGATTTTGTTTGATTATTATAACAATATATATCATTATATTTAGTTTGAAATGCATTTTTTAAGGCATTATCACTTGCTTTTATAAAAGCATGTGGCCTGTTAGATTCGAATAAAATAAAATGTCCATTTTTAAAATAAATAGGGTTTTTATCATCCCATATATCATTTGTAATTTGTTCTAAACCTCGCGAACTTAAAGTGTAAATAAAAATATCTGATTGTCCCTTCCCTTTTTTAACGCCACTCAATACAATGTTTAAGCCATCGTTTGAGAAGCTAAAGCCTGTAATTTTTTCAAAACCAGAAATAGATTGTTTAGTGTTTTTTTTTGTATCTACATGATATGTATCAAAGTAAATAACATTTTGATTTTCATATATCATAGCAATAATTTTATTTTCGGGATGCCACTGTATTAATGGATAGGTTGGGTCATCTAGCCGCTCAAGCTTAGGGTTTATTTTTAAAATTTTATGCGTGTTATTCGTTTCTAAATTTTTTATAAAAACTTTAATTTGACCTAACTCTCTAGTTGCATAAGCAATATGAGTGCCATCAGGCTTCACTTTTACTTGATAATGGGTGTATTGGTTATTTGTATGATGCAATAAACCTAGGCCTTTTGGCGTTTGCCTTGTAGCATCTTGGTTTTCCCAATATCTGGTTTGAAATTTATTTAATAACCTAACCCCAATATCTTCGCAGGTTAAATCAATTAATGTTAACAACACCCCATCAACATCTTTAAAGTACTTATATAGATGAATAAAGTCTGAAACAAAATTGTCTCCATATAATTCTGATAAGTAAAACCAATAAGCGCAACCTAAAACAGCAGCATTAGAAGCGCTTAATTTACCTACTTCTTCAATTTTATTATAATAAATCAGGTCCATTAAACAATTATCGTTTTCATGGTGCCAACCTTCTGATACATACATTTTTAAACCATCTTGTAGCCATTGTGGTAATTTAGCGCTGGCATTTTTTGTAGCTAGTTCTTTAAGTCCAGAATTATTTAATACTTTATCTATTATTAATTCGGTTAATCCGGCCCTAAGTTGCCTTTCCAAATCTATATGTGAGCCTTTAAAGTAAAGTAATATTTTATCTGATATAATTTGTGTTACAGCAGCTATATGTTCTGTTTCTTCTTTTGAAACGCCAAAATTAGTTTGTATAAAATCACCATAGTTATTATAAATTAATACGTCTACCTTATCATCAAATTGATAATTGAACTTTTTAAGAAGAATAGGTAAAGTTTTATTTATAGCATGAGATAGCTGCTCAGCCAATTCTTTTCCCCCTTCGTAATAATGAATTCTAAAAGTCTCAAAATTATAATGCATCCAAGCAAAGGTTTGATGTTGAATGCGATTTTTTCCAAATTCTTGATGCATTCCATAATAAAATTGAGCTGTTATATTTCTATAAAACAAACAAATTATTAATATAAAAAGTTTTTTATTCAAGTACATTAGCCTCAGTGTTTCAAAAATACAAAGATTTTAGACTTAGAATTTATATGTTTTTTTATTCCCCATCTCACAGTATAAACTGTAAATTTGAAAATGAGTATGAATCAAGCAGCGCCAAAAGAATTTACAATGAAAGCCACTACATTTTTTGGCTTAGAAGACGTATTAACAAAAGAACTTTTAAAATTAGGTGCCAAAAATATTGAACCCTTTAAGCGTGGCGTTTCATTTACTGGCGATGCTGGATTTATGTACAAAGCCAATTTATGTTTGCGTACAGCTATTAAAGTACTAGTACCCATTTATTCATTTTATGCCAATGATGAGCACGAATTATACAATAAAATGAAACAATATGAGTGGGAAAAACATTTAGATATAACCGATACGTTAGCCATAAATGCCAATGTAAATTCAGATAATTTTAACCATAGCTTATATGTATCACAAAAATCTAAAGATGCAATATGTGATAGATTTGTTGATTTGCTTGGCAAACGCCCAAATGTAGATACTATTAAACCAACCTTAAGATTATACATTCATGTGTTTCAAAATCAAGTAACCATTAATATGGATAGCAGTGGTGATGCCTTATTTAAAAGAGGCTACAGAGTAGATGTTGATGATGCACCCATGAAAGAATCTTTAGTGGCAGGTATATTATTATTATCTAATTGGCAACAACACCAAGTGTTGTACGATGCCATGTGTGGCAGCGGTACTATTGGTATAGAGGCTGCCATGATTGCAAATAATATTCCAGCTAACATTTTACGAAAAGAATTTGGATTTATGAAATGGAAAAATTTTGATGCTGCTTTGTGGGACACAATTCATAGCGCAGCTCTTGCTAAAATCAACGCTATCGAATCACAAATATTTTCAAATGATCTTAACCCTAACACTTTAGAAATTGCTAAAAAAAATGCAGCTGTTGCAAAATTAGATGATGTAATTCAGTTTAAACACATATCATTTTTTGATTTAATGCCTCATAAAGAAATGGGGCATCTTGTTTTAAACCCGCCATACAACGAACGTATGAAGCTAGAAGATGTAAATGCGTTTTATAAAAAAATTGGTGACAAACTTAAAAAAGATTTTTCGGGTTGGACGTGTTGGTTAATTACCTCTAATACAGAAGCAATCAAACATATTGGCTTACACCCTAGCAAAAAAATAAATTTACATAATGGCGCCTTAGAATGTAAACTCCTCAAATTTGAATTGTATGCAGGTAGTAAAAAGGTGAGTAAAAGTGTAATTTCATAACATCTAATTTAATAGCAAATTCAGACTATAAATCTAACATTTACCATTGTTATCAACTGCTTCTAAATATTATTTAATAATGTAGTCCTTTTTCAATTTTTTCTGATGTTTTAAGTTCTATAAATTCTTTACTAGATATTATAACTACAATATTTGCAAAATCCCCAATTTTTTTCTAATTATTGAATTATCTATATGAGTATACTGAATTTTGCATAAGCTTGCTTTACTTAATAGACCTCTTTCATAATTGATAGTTATATATCCTTGCAATCAAGCTAAGTCTGGAAGAGATGTTTGTTTTAAACAATTATAATCAACCGCAAAAGGATGGACACTTTAAAGCTTACAATGCAACTGAAATAGAGCATATAACAAAGTTATACGGACGGTTGCTTCAAAAAAAAGATAATGTTATAAAAGTGTTCCAAGACAAGAAAAAGTAAATCAATTTATTTTTTTATAAAACATCAATTGATGATTGGGTAATAACTCAGGATAAAGTATATAAATCAAATCAGCTAACACGCTGTCAGGTTTATTAATTCCCTTTTCCCAGTAATTACTAAAACCTTGAGCATTTTGAATTTTATTATTGTTATATAATTGATTTGTTTTAAATGCTTTAAAAAAAGCATAACGACTATCATAACTTAATAGTTCTTGTTTGTTATTAACAGAATATAAATTTATCCATACATCCGCATCTTTAGCTTTATTAAAAACATTTTCAAACGATAAGGGAATACTTCCAGTTTGTTTTTTAGCATTCCAAAAATATTTTCCGCCAGCATCATTAATTAAATTCGCTATATAGCTATTGCCAGCTGGCACATACCACACACTTCCGTATTTAATTTCTGTAAGCACACTTTTTTTATTTACAACTTGTGGTGTTAATTTTTGTAAAGCCTTGTAGCTATGCTCGGTTAATCCAAATAAAGAATCAGCTAAAGCATCTTTACAAACAAAGGCCGCAAAAAATTTGAGCCATTCGTATCGTGCCAAAGGTGTTTCTTCTAAATGATCTAAACTTATAGCTATTGGAATTGCAGTAACTGCAAGGCGTTTATCCACATCTTCTTTAGGGTTACCCATTCCAAATGTAAACAGCACATTAGGGTTTAGCAGTAAAATTTTTTCAATATCTAATTTTGTTGATTTTGCTACCTCTAACATTTTATGTGTATTAACAGCTTCGATAATTTGTTTGTTATTATAATAAGTTACATTATCTATCGCTTTAATTTGATTAATGTTTACTTGAAGTTGCAATAACATTTCCGTATAAATAGAGCTTAATGAAATAATACTTTTAACTGGAACTTGTATTAAATATTGATTTGGTAATGGTTTTGGTTTCGATTTAGAATACAAAACAAATGTAGCTGTAACTTTATCAGAAGTTTTATTGCCATAAATTTCTAGTTTGGTAATACTATCCGATACTATTATTTTATTAAACTTTTTAGCGTAAAAAATAGTATGTTTTTTTGAGCTTTTAGTAGGCTCTGTTGATACAATACAGCCACCTATTGCAATTGTCATTATTAATAACAAAACAATGTTATATTTTTTATGCACTTGATTCAACATTAAATGTAACTGTAAAGGTGCTACCTTTTTGGTGGATAGAGGTAACATCAATATTTGCATAATGTTTATTACAAATTTGTTGCACAATGTATAAACCTATGCCTGTGCCTTTTGTTTTGCGAATCATTTCATGTCCGTTTCTAAAAAACTTATCAAAAATATATGGTTTATCTTCTTTAATAATACCTATTCCACTATCTTTTACTATTAAAAAAACTAGATTATTTTTTTTAACTAACGTAATTACAACATCTAGTTTATCAAATGAATATTTGATCGCATTTTCAACTAAATTAGTTATTACCGAAATTAATAGTTCTGATTCTCCTTTAATATACACTTGATTTTGAATATCTAATTTTAACCAACTATTATCAATATATGTGCTATAGTATCTATTACAGGTGTCATTTACAAGAGCAGATAAATTGATATTTTCAAAAAAAATATCACTTTTTTTATTTTCAATTACTGTTACCAATAACACATTATTTACTAGCGTATTAAGCCTATCCAATTCTAATAAGGTGTTGCTTAATAGTTCTATTTTTTGTTCGTTGGTCACCGCATGTTTTTGTAAGGTTTGCACTTGTAGTTTGGCAGAGGCAATGGGTGTTTTAAGTTCGTGTGATATGCTTAATAAAAAATTATTTTGTTGCAAGGTAAGTTCTATGCGTTTTTTAATAGATAAATACACATATCGAATACCTATTAATAATAAAATTAAAAAAATAGTTCCTTCACCCACTACCATAAATAATTGGTAGTTTTTTTTATTATTTAACTCCTCTATTATATTAGTATTATCAGGTGATGTAAGGGCATTAAAATTTTGAGTTGCATATATCAACTCATTTGATTGTTTTACCAACAAAATTTCCCACCATAAAAATTGGCAAATAATGTAGGTAACAAGTAGATAAAAAATAATTTTGGTGCGTTTTGATATAATTGAATTAGGAAGCATGATGTAATTGCTTTTATTGCAAATTCAATTGATATTAAACAAACATGGTTATTGGGTTTTCTAAAAAATGTTTTAGTGTTTGTAAAAATGCGGCTCCTACTGCACCATCCACACTCCTGTGATCACAAGCTAAAGTTAATTTCATGATATTACCAGGAACCACTAAATTATTTTTTATAACAGGTACTTGTTGTATGGCTCCAACTGATAGGATGCACGATTCTGGCGAATTGATAATTGATGTAAATTCAGAAATACCAAACATACCTAAGTTAGAAATGGTAAAAGTGTTACCTTCCCAATCTGCAGGTTGTAATTTTTTTTCTTTAGCACGTTTCCCTAAATCTTTTACAGAGCTTGATATCTGTGATAATGAAAGTTGATCAGCAAATCGAATAACGGGTACCAACAAGCCATCTTCTACAGCCACAGCCACACCAATGTGTATGTGTTTATATTGTCTAATGTCGGTTCCCAACCAAGCGCTATTTACTTTAGGGTGCTTGCGTAATGCTGCGGCGCTCGCTTTTATCACAATATCATTAAAAGAAATTTTTGTATCGCTTTGTAAATTTATAGCTTGGCGCGCAGCAATAGCATTGTCCATATCTATAGATGTCATCAAATAATAATGAGGTGCGCCATTTTTGCTTTCTAATAAACGTTTAGCAATAGTTTTACGCATTTGCGAAACTGGCATATCTGTAAAGCCTTCTATTGCTGAAAAAATAGAAACGCCACCTGCACTTAATTGCTCTATGTCTTTTTTTATGATTCGTCCGCCATCGCCGCTACCTTGTATATTAGACAGGTTAATGTTTTTTTCTTTTGCTAAAGTTTTAGCTAAAGGGCTTATTTTAATTCTCTCGGGTGATGAGTTATTTTTTTTGGGAGCTGTTACTGTTTGGGTTGATTGTACAATAGGGGCAGTAGCTTGCTGCACGGTACTTACATTTGCTTCGGTTAACGCTTTTGAAGTAGTAGGTAAACTGCTTAAAATATCTTGCACGTTTTCTTTACCTTGGCCAAGTATGGCTAATACACTATCTACAGGTGCGCTTTTAGTGGATTCTACGCCAATATATATAAGCACCCCATCTTGAAAAGATTCAAATTCCATGGTAGCTTTATCAGTTTCTATATCTGCTAATAAATCGCCGCTTTTAATTTTATCGCCTACTTTTTTATGCCATTGAGCCACCACACCATCTGTCATGGTATCACTTAGTTTTGGCATTCTTATCACTTCTACACCTTTTGGTAAGGGTTTGATTTCGGAAACAGAACTATTTATTTTTACAGATTCTTTAACATCAGCTATTGTAGTTGTATTCTTTGAAGAGCTTGTTGATTGATTAATTAACGGGGTAATATCTTCCCCTTTTTTTCCTAATATGGCTATCAGTCCATCTACAGCAATATTTCCTTTTTCAGGCACTCCAATGTGTAAAAGTACCCCATCTTGGAATGATTCAAATTCCATGGTAGCTTTGTCTGTTTCAATATCAGCCAATAATTCACCAGATTTTACAATATCTCCCACTTTTTTGTGCCACTTTGCAATAACCCCATCTGTCATGGTATCACTCAATTTGGGCATTTTTACTATTTCTGCCATATGGTATTTTTAAAACGAATAAAGTAACTAATTTAGAAAAAATATAGCTGTAAGAATACTCTTTTTTTTTGATTCTTATAACCCTCAAATGCTTTTAATTTTACTCTAGATGAGAATTAATTTCCTCACTAAGTATTACATTTAATCAATTTAATTTTATATTTGTGCTGTACAAAAGCTATTTTAAACCATCAGATTCAACCTTTTATTTCTTTTACCATGCAAAAAATAACTACCAAACTTTTTTTATTTATTTTTTTACTAACTCAAACTTGCATTTTTTCACAAAATGTTGGTATTAGTACGAGTACTAATCCGTTTACACCTCACTCTTCAGCTTTATT
>JAVKLI010000019.1:0-19280 GCA_031539425.1 Bacteroidia bacterium | reverse complement strand
AGATATTTTATTGGATAAAAAAGACAAAGGAAAAATACTACATGCTGACAGCGCTTATACGGGCGAAGATCAAGAGAAGACAATTGAAAATTATAAAATGAAAAACAAAGTTAATGAAAAAGGATACCGCAATGCACCATTAACAGAAGAACAAAAAGCTACGAATAAAGAAAAATAAAAAACACGATCAAGAGTAGAACACGTATTTGGGTATATGGAACAAAGCATGAATGGCTTATTCATAAAATCAATAGGGATAGTAAGAGCCACTAGAATAATAGGACTTATCAACCTAACTTACAACTTATTTAGGTACGAACAAACCATAAGATTAGATATTAAATACACTGATAGATAGATAGATATATAGATTATGATGTTGTAAAGGAAAAATATTGTACTTTTGATGGTACAGATTATAAAAATCGTTTTAATGGGTTCTACGATTTTTATTCAAACCTCTAAAAACTAATTTTTAGAACCCACCTAAAGTCTATCTTAAAAAAAATCCAAACCTAATAATTCTATTGAATAATTTGCAATTGGTAATAATCTCAAACACTTTATACCAAGGTATAAATATTGAAAATGACTTATTGAGTATTTTTAAACTCAACAAGTTTTTTAAAAATTATAACTTATAAATTACTCTTTAATAATTTTTTGTTGAACCTTACTTTTTCCTCCTATTAAGTTTATAAAATAAATGCCTTTTGATAAGTTACTAATATCAATTTTTTCATTAACAGTGTTAACGTCTTGCTGCATCATTAAAGCACCCGAAATACTATAAATATTAACTTTATTAAATTGTTTAGCATTCTGTACAATATTAAAGGCATCTGTTGTAGGATTTGGGTATAGTTTATAGTTTGATGCGTTTTCTTCATAAACATTTAGATTTTGTTCGTAACTATATGTTCGTCTTAAAAAATTTTCTAATGGTGTTGCTGGGTTATTTAAGGTTTTTGTTATTGCTTGGCTTAGTCTATTATTTAAGTCAAAGGCGTTGTTTATCTCTTGAACAAGCATCCAATTAGAATTAACCCAAGCCTCAATTGTTTGTAAAGATTCAGTTTTGTTAGCGCCTATGTATGTATTGGTAATTTTTATTTCATTAACCCAAGCATTATTTGACCAAGTTTCAATAATTACAGTAGATTCTAAGTTAGTATTAGTATAAGTCAAATTTACTCTACCTGTATTTACCCATTGTCCATTTTCAAATTTTTGTAGTACAACCTGTACAGGCAATCCGTTAGCATTATTGGTAACCATGTTTTTTAATGTATCTTTTAATAAGTTTGTTGTTCTATCTTTTGTTTGCGTTAAAGATGAAATTGGATAATTATTAGCATCATAAGTATAATTCTCTTTTGAAACTACACTCCATGAATTATTTCTAAACTCTTCACTAATCATAATAGAAACACTTTGTGTACTGTTATATGTATAAGAAGTTCGCGTATTGTTTGTAAAACTATTTAATGCCTGAGACCAATTAGTAGCCAATTCAGTATTAATTTTATTATTAATATTATAAGTGTAATCTGTTTTGTTAGAGTTTATCCAACTTGCAGTTTGCGCATCATAGTTTTGTATTAGACTTTGTGTTTTTAAATCTGTTCCGTACACAATTAATGTTTCTTTTTCAGTTTGTTCCCAATTATTATTTACCCACATTTCAGTAAGTATAATGGTGTTAGATTGAGCATTTAACAATAAATTAGTTGTTAAGCAAAGAATTGTTATAGCAGATGTAAATATTGATTTCATGTTTTGTAATTATTAGGTATAGTTTTTGCAAAATTAAAAAAAAATTATATATCATGCAATTGAGCTAAAAATTTTATAATTATTATAGGGCGCATTTTTGATATAAGAATTTTTCATACTGATTTAAAAAAAAACAAAAAATATAAATTTTATACAGGGTCAACATTAATGTTTATTCTTAATGTAGGAGATTTATAATATGAATAAACACTATTAATGCTTTGTTGTAAAAATATTTTTGCTTTGGTATGAGATGTTGTTTTTGATAATTTTAAAAGAATATTTTTATAATGTTTATTTTTAATACGCGAAATATAGGGGGTAACAGGGCCCAATACATTGGCGCCAAAGTGTTGTTTTAAGGTTTCTGATAGTGCTTCTGCAATAGCTATTGCCTCTCCCGCATGGCTTGATAATACTACAACTTCTATTAATTTAGAAAAAGGAGGGTAATGATTTTCTTCTCTATATTTTATTTCGTTTTCATAAAATGGTTTAAAACTGTGGTTAATAACATCATTAAATAAAACATGTTGTGGCTGTATGGTTTGTATAAATACCAAGCCATTTTGATTTTTTCTACCCGATCGCCCACTTACTTGTACCAATTGTTGAAAAGCACTTTCGTGTGATTTGTAACTAGGAAAATTAATAATACTATCAGCATTAATAACACCCACTACGCTTACATTACTAAAATCCAAACCCTTTGTAACCATTTGTGTACCTATCAAAATATCTATTTTGTGTAATTCAAAATCATCAATTAGGTTTTTAAATGTGTTTTTTCCTTTTGTAGAGTCATAATCCATTCGGGCTATTTTAGCTTCTGGAAAAATAATTTCTAAATCTTCTTCTATTTTTTCAGTACCTAATCCTTGGTATCGTAATTGATTACTACCACACGCATTGCACGTAGTAACGGGGGTAATGCTATAACCGCAGTAATGACAAGATAGTACATGGTTAAGCTTATGATAAATTAAAGATACATCACAGTTTTTACATTGAGGTGTCCAACTGCAATCATTACATTGGGTAATGGGTGCATAGCCTCTTCTATTTTGAAATAATATAACTTGCTCTTTTTTTGATAAAGCGTTTTTTATTGCGTATAGTAAGTTAGGTGTAAAGATTGACTTGTATTGAGATGACGCATTACCCAATTTTAAATCACAAATTGATACGCTAGGTAAATGGGCATTGCCATAACGTTCATTTAGTTCAATTAATCCAAACTTATTATTAATAGTATTATAATAGCTTTCAAACGAAGGGGTAGCAGTACCTAGTAATGTTTTTGCTTGATGTACATTGGCTAAATAAATGGCTGCATCTCTTGCATGATAGCGCGGCGCTGGATCTGTTTGTTTGTAAGATTGATCATGCTCTTCATCAATAATAATTAATCCTAAACGATGAAATGGCAAATATAAAGATGAACGTGTACCTAATATAATTTCATAAGGTGACGAATCGTTTAATAGTTTAGGTGTTTGCAAAATAGCATTCCATATTTCTACTTTTTCGTTTTCCGAAAACTTTGAATGATACACGCCTATTAAGTTTCCAAAAAAAGCTTTAAGTCTATTAATTAATTGAGTTGTTAAGGCAATTTCTGGAACTAAAAATAAAATTTGTTTTTTTTTATTTAATACCTGTTTTATTAATTCAATATAAATTTCTGTTTTACCACTGCCCGTAATGCCATGTAATAGAACGGTTTGGTGCTTAGTAAATGCTTCGTTTATTTGATTTAAAGCTTGTGTTTGTGCAAGGCTTAAATTATTTTTCTTTTGTGTGCTGGTTTCTAATTTTAATCTGCTTGTTTCAATTTCTTGACTAATTAAAATTTGTTTTTTTAGTAATGTTTGAATAATAGATTGGTCAAATTTTTCTACTAATAAGCTTTTTAAAATGGCTTGGTTATTATTTATTTTTGTATTGTGAAGCATAAATAATACAACTTCAGCTTGTTTAAATGCTCTTTTTTCTAAATTTTTTAAAGTTGATTCTAACTTAGTATTGTTTATTGTTAAATCAGAATGCAATGAAATATAAGTAACAATTTTTGGTTTAAACTTATCTTTAATTTCTTCTTGTATTTGTATTACTTGTTTTTGAATAAGCTTATTAATAATACCCATAGCGTTTTTTCGATTCAACAATTTGTTAATGTCTTGAAACGAACAGGTTGTTTTTTTTTGAAGCAAATCAATAATTAGATGTTCTGTTTTATTTAAAAAATCAAAGTCCATTTCTTCTAAATTAAATTCTGTATTTAATTCGATAACAGAGCTGCTACTTAATTTAAGGCCACTTGATAATGCTGCATTCATTACATCTCCAATGTTGCACATGTAGTATTGGGCTACCCAATCCCAAAACTGTAATTGAAATGTATTTACAATAGGTTTTTCATCCATAATGCCTTCAATAGCTTTGGGTTGGTAGGCCTCTGGAAGTTGTTGATGTGTTTGATATACTATGGCAGTGTAATATTTAGATTTACCAAAAGGTACAATAACACGTTTCCCAATTTCTATTTGACTTACAAAATCATCTGGAACGCTATAAGTAAATTTATTTGGAACAGCAAGTGGAACAATAACATCAATTAAATTTATTTTTGTATTCATTTAACTAAAAATTATGCCGCAGCATACACCTACTACAATCACTATAACTCTAGGCAATTGGTATTTATGATTATCTGCCGATTCAAATAGTATGGTAGTAGATGTGTGTAAAAAGACACCTATAATAAATGGAATAACAACCTCATTAAATATACTTAAACTTTGAATGTTAGTGTTTTGAAATAAAAGATAAGTACCTCCAGCAAATGGCGCCATTAAGGCAAACAAACAAATAAAAATCAAAACAATTTGTTTTTTTAATTGATGTTCTAAAAGTAAAGTTACAAATGCAGCAGTTAGTGGTATGTTATGAGTAATTACACTAAATAATATTGATTGTTGGGCAGATAGTAAACCGTTACTTGACTCTAAAGGTTGCCCAAGCTCTGGAATAAAAATTGGAAAGCCTTCTAAATAGGAATGGAGATATAAACCTATAATTAAACTAATTGGAATGTGTTTTTTGCAATTTACAGAGTGTGAATGTAAATGCCCATGTTCAAAGCCATTTGAAAAAGCTTCAATAATAGTTTGAAAAAAAAAGCCACCTACAATGGCTATTCCTTTTATAAAGTTATCATTACTATTTGCAAATACAGATGGTAATAATTCTACTATGGTAATTGTAAATAAATAGGAAGCGCTAAATGCCAATAAAAAATTAAGATGTAAGGGTTTTATTTTTAAAAATAAAAATAAACAGCCCACTGTAATGATGGGTAGTATTAAGTATAAACAGATTGTAAAAACTGACATTGTATTACCTTTTTTGTAAAATTAGTAATAAACGTGGAGACTTATTGAAGTTAAGCATATTTAAATTATCAAACAAAATTAAGTTATAAATACACCTTTTGTTTTTAATACTAAAAAATATATAGTATTTGTCTTTATCATAACTACCCTATGGTTGCTAATGTTGATTTTTAAAGCGCTTTAACCCCCTCTAAAGGCAAAAAAACAAAAGCAATATCTATAGCCATATTTGCTAATTTAGATAGTACTAATTTTAAAGTTTTATTTTAAAAAATAGGGCTTCAAATAATTAGGGCTTGTTAAAAATGTATTTTCAAATTGCTTGTTTTGAAATTTTTTAAAAGCTAATTCGCATAACATATTGGCATTGGGAATTATATTTTCTATAAATATTGAACTTGGATATTGGCTTAATTGATTTTTTATTTTAGAAACACCATCTCCGAAAAAACAACAGTTGCTATTAAAACTAAACTGTTGAATGGTATTATCATTAATTACAATGCTTTTAACCGGATTTATCATTTGATTTTGTTCGTCATATAAGGCGGTATAAATTTCCATACGTTTGGCATCTATCATAGGGCAGAGTAGGGGGGCTGGTTTAAATAGTTGAAATACTTGATGAGTCATAGCTTGTAATGTACAAATGCTAATAATTGGAATATTTAAAGCGAAGGATAATCCTTTAGCGGTGGCGTATCCTATTCTAAGTCCTGTATAAGAACCTGGTCCGGAGCTTATAGCAATAGCTTGTAATTTAAAAATGGAAATGTGGCTTTGTGTTAAAATATGATTAATATACGGATGTAAGTTTTCTATATGTGTAAAACCTTCATTTATATGTTTTGAAGCTATGATATTATTTTCAAAAGCTAGAGCTACCGAGCAGTTTGTAGAGGTAGTTTCGATATTTAAAATATATGCCAATGCTAACTACGTGTAATTTTAGCTGTTCAATTATATTGACGCCATTAACAAATTGATATCTTTATATGGTAGTTTGTAAGTTTCACTCAAAAACTGATTTGTTAAAATACCATTGTAAATATAAGTTCCATTTCTAATACCCGGATCTTTTCGAATTAAATCATAAAAGCTGGCTTCTTCGGCTAAATTTAAAATTATTTTTGAAAAAATATTACTAAATGCAAAAGAAGCCGTTCGTGCAACCCGCGAAGGAATGTTGGGTACACAATAGTGTGTAACGCCATGTTTTATAAAAGTTGGTTTGGTATGATTGGTAACTTTGGATGTTTCAAATACACCACCTTGATCAATACTAACATCAATAATTATTGAGTTGGGTTTCATATTTTGAACCATTTGATCAGATACAACACAGGGTGAAATGCCTGTTTTTGCTCTTATGGCACCTATTGCAACATCTGCATTTTTAAGGTATTTATCTAAAACTCTTGGTACAATTACCGAAGTAAATAAACGGGTGTTAAATTGATTTTGAAATCGCCTTAATCGAGTTATTGAGTTATCAAATATACGAACTTGAGCACCCAATCCTAAGGCTGCCCTAGTTGCAAATTCTCCCACCGTGCCTGCACCTATTATGATAACTTCTGTGGGTGAAACACCACTAATGCCACCCAGTATAGAGCCTACACCTTTGTTAGTATTACTTAATAATTCTGCTGCAATTAATACTGACATGCCACCAGCAATTTCTCCCATAGCTCTAACTGCAGGAAATGCGCCTAACTCATCTGTAATCATTTCAAATGCTATGCAGTTTAATTTTTTAGCAATTAATTTTTTTAAAAAATCTTCAGGCTGTACGGTTAATTGGATGGCTGAAAAAAGAGTTTGCTTGAGTTTCATCAACTCTATTTCTTGATAAGATGGT
The DNA here is from genome assembly GCA_031539425.1 of Bacteroidia bacterium. Classification (GTDB taxonomy): domain Bacteria; phylum Bacteroidota; class Bacteroidia; order B-17B0; family Aurantibacillaceae; genus UBA4416. The sequence goes on along the minus strand of JAVKLI010000019.1, from coordinate 12,248 downwards.
GGAGATATTTTTAAAATGACATCTGCTGTATATACTTCTTCTTTAGAGTAAGCAATTTCTGCACCTGCCTCACTATATTCAATATCGTCAAAGTTAGCTGCCTTCCCTGCATTTGTTTCAATTAAAACTCTATGACCATTATTAACTAAAAGCATTACTGCATCTGGTACTAAGGGTACTCTATATTCTTGAAATGCTGTTTCTTTTGGTATGCCAATAAATAAGCTTGATTTTTGTTTTTTCACTTCTAGCATCTCTTCTTGGGGGGCATACATGCCTTTGGTTAATGAAAATAAAATATCTTTAGGTATAGCCATATGCTTTAACTATCTTTTTTTATTGTAAAATAATTGCTGTAGGACTTATTTTTTTAATTAAACCTTGTAATACTTTACCTGGTCCAAGTTCTGTAAATTCATTGGCACCATCGGCCACCATATTTAAAACCATTTGGGTCCATTTTACTGGAGCAGTAAGTTGTAAAATTAAATTTTGCTTAATTTCATTAGGATCTGTATGTGCTTGTGCGGTTACATTTTGATAAATTGGACATATTGGCATATTGAAATTAGTGTTTTCAATGGCTATTTTTAATTCTTCTTGAGCAGGCATCATAATAGGAGAATGAAAAGCACCACCTACTTGTAAAACCATGGCGCGTTTTGCACCTGCTGCTTTTAATTTTTCACAGGCCATATTAACGCCTTCAATTGAACCAGAAATAACTAGCTGACCTGGGCAGTTATAATTAGCCGCTACAACTACGTGCCCAGATTGTGAAACTTCATTACAAATTTGTTCTACTAATCCATCATCTACTCCCAAAACAGCTGCCATAGTTGAAGGTGTTAAGTCGCAAGCTTTTTGCATGGCTAATGCTCTTTTACTTACTAAGCTAAGCCCTTCTTTAAAAGAAATAGTGTTGTTTGCAACTAAAGCTGAAAATTCACCTAATGAATGTCCTGCTACAAAATCGGGTTTTATATCATTTGATAATGATTTTGAAGTTATAACAGAATGTACAAATATAGCAGGTTGAGTTACTTTGGTTTGTGTGAGCTCTTCTATAGTGCCATCTTTCATTATTTGAGATAATTTAAACCCCAAGATGTCATCGGCTTCATTTAATAATTGATTTGCATTAGAATTCTTTGATATTAAATCATTTGCCATACCAACAAACTGTGCGCCTTGTCCAGGAAATACAAATACTTTTTTTGCCATAAATATTAATATAAATTAAAACTCTAAGTTACATTTTTTACGTTTAAATCAAAATGCTAATTATTTATTGTTTTTTTATAATATGGGGCAAAAATAACAATCAAAAATTGATGAGGGCTTCCCACACCTGTTTTATAGGAAATCCCATAACATTATAATAACAGCCTTCTATTTTTTCGATGCCTATATAACCAAGCCAATCTTGCACACCATAGCTGCCAGCTTTATCATAAGGTTTATAGTTGTTTAAATAGTAATCTATTTCTTGTGGTTGTAATTTTTTAAAGGTTACTTTACTTTCTTCACAAATACAAATTTGTTTTTCTATACTGGTTAAACATACAGCTGTGTATACTTTATGTGTTTGCTCACTTAGCTCATTTAACATTACAAAACCTTCGGCATAATTTTGAGGTTTATTAAATACTTTGTTATTTAACCAAACTATTGTATCTGCTGTAATATAAAGTTCGTTTTTTATTAATAAATGATGATAGGCTTTAGCTTTTTCTTTTGCTAAATATATAGGTATCTCTTGTTTAATTAACTCTTGAGAATAATCTTCAGCAATATCTGTAGCGGCACAGGTAAATTCAATTCCTAACCCACTTAATAAAGATTTTCTGCGAGGAGAACTAGAGCCTAAAATGATTTTATACGGAATAGTTATCACGTGTATTGGATTAATCTTCTTGTTTATTAATTACATTATATTGAGAAACAATTACTATTGAAATAGCAAAAGAGCTCCAAAATAAGTATGAATAAGGTACGGATACAAACGAAAAACAAACTAATAAAATTATTTTTAATGAGGCTAATTGTAAAAAAGAATGATTAACCGTTTTTTGTTTTTTATAATTAATAAAGGTGAGTATGCCAATTATACAAATTAATACAATAAAAAATAGATTTTGTAAATAGCTTATTTTAGCAATAAGTGTATCTCTACTTATTAAATAAACCCATGAGGCAAATCCAAATCCTTTAAATAATTGGCAAGGCCTGTCACCGAGTGCTTGCCATGATTGACCATTCCACTCTCCAATTGCTGCTTTGCGGTATGCAATTTGACTATCTGAAAACATACTCCAGTTTTTGCTTAAAAACGGTATAACATAACATAATAAAATAATCACAGCAGTTATTACCGTTATTAAAAATAATTGTTTTCGTTTACCTACCCACCCAATTACAACGGCTACGGGTAAATAAAATAATACAGCGTATCTAGATAATATGGTTAATGTCAATCCTAGGCCAATTCCTACTGTAGATTGCTGCATTAAAAATGTACTTAAAATTAAATAATAACCCACTATCATAATTTCTACTGTGCAACTAAAGGTTGCTTCTTCAAATTTTAAAATAAAAAACAATAATATAAATGGCAGTAATAATTTAAACAGTGTGTTTAATTTTATTTTTTTTGCTTTTAATATAAAATATGAATAGATGATTACTCCCACATAGTAAACCAATAGCGCCACCCATCTATAATCAAAATAAAATTTACGTGCTATCACAAACGGAAACCAATGCGCTGGTAAATAATTTGGCGTAAACATACCAGAGCCATCTTGAAATGGAACCGGCGTATAAACAAATTCACCTCGCACAAAACGCTCTACATAAAATACTTGTATGCAAGGAATAATGTCAGAACACTTAACATCAATAGGCATTTTCAGGTATAATGTGTTTGCCCAAAGGACAAATAAAATAAATAAACAAACAATTCCTAACCACGCTATAATGCGGTGTTTTTTGTTTAATTTTTCAATGGATATTACAGCTTCATTAGGCTTATTATACAATGGATAAAATGCAATTACAACGCCTATTAATAAAATTAATAATGGACTAATTATAAAATGTAAGTTATTTGCTAATACAAAAAACACTATTAGTTCTAGTATACAAAGCACATAAATAATTAAACCAGATTTATTTAATTTCATGAAATTAACAGATTGATTTTTTAAAAATAAAAAATAAAAATTAATTTAACCGATTATTTATCCAAAACGTTAATATGAAAAAAATAGCACTTATTACAGGAGTTACAGGTCAGGATGGTGCCTATTTATCCGAACTATTATTAAACAAAGATTATGAAGTACATGGTATCAAACGTCGAAGCTCTTTATTTAATACAGAAAGAATTGATCATCTCTATCAAGATCAACATGAAAAAAACATTAATTTTAAATTACACTATGGTGATTTAACTGATAGTACAAACTTAATTCGCATTATTCAAGAAGTAAAGCCAGATGAAATTTATAACCTTGCTGCCATGTCTCATGTTAAGGTAAGCTTTGAAACACCTGAATATACAGCTAATGCAGATGGTATAGGTTGTTTACGAATTTTAGAGGCCATTCGAATTTTAGGATTAGAAAAAAAAGTTAAATTTTATCAAGCCTCCACATCTGAATTATATGGCATGGTGCAAGAAACGCCTCAAAAAGAAACTACACCATTTTACCCTCGTAGCCCTTATGGCGTTGCTAAACTTTATGCTTTTTGGATTACAAAAAATTACCGAGAATCTTACAATCTATTTGCCTGCAATGGTATTTTATTTAATCATGAAAGCCCTTTACGTGGCGAAACGTTTGTTACTAGAAAAATAACACGTGCTGTGGCACAAATTAGTTTAGGACTTACTAATAAGTTATTTATCGGAAACTTAGATACTAAAAGAGATTGGGGGCATGCAAAAGATTATGTAGAGGGTATGTGGTTAATGATGCAGCAAAATAAAGCAGATGATTTTGTTTTGGCAACAGGGGTTTCAATATCTGTTAGAGAATTTATAAAAATGGCTTTTGTAGAGGTAGGTATCGATATAACATGGATAGGCACTGGTATTTACGAGCAGGGTATTAACACTAATACAAAACAAGTTTTGGTAGAAGTGGATACGCGCTATTTTAGGCCTGCAGAAGTTGATGAACTCATTGGTGATGCTACAAAAGCAAAAACGATATTAAACTGGAAACCAAAATACACTGTACAGCAACTATGTGCCGAAATGGTAAAGGCAGATTTAGAACTATTTAAAAAACATAAATACCTTTTAGATGGTGGCCATCAAGTATTATCTCCAAAAGAATAAGTATGCAAATTGATTCTAAAATATATGTTGCTGGGCACAATGGCATGGTGGGGAGCGCCATTATAAAAGCTCTTACACAAAAAGGGTTCAAAAATATTATTACAAAAACCAAACAAGAACTTGATTTAACCAATCAAGCAGCAGTAGCAATTTTTTTTGAAAAAGAAAAACCCGAATACGTTTTTTTAGCAGCCGCAAAAGTAGGAGGTATACAAGCAAATAATATTTATAGAGCCGATTTTTTGTATCAAAATTTAATGATACAAAACAATGTTATTCATCAAGCCTATATTCATCAAGTAAAAAAAATGTTGTTTTTAGGCTCATCATGTATTTATCCAAAACACGCGCAACAACCCCTTAAAGAGCAATATCTCCTTACCGGTGCTTTAGAAGAAACCAATGAGCCCTATGCCATTGCTAAAATTGCAGGTATTAAACTATGTGAAAATTATAACCGCCAATACAACTCCAATTTTGTTTCTGTTATGCCTACCAATTTATATGGCTTTAACGACACCTATCATTTAGAAAATGCCCATGTAATACCCAGCCTCATTAGAAAATTTTATGAAGCCAAAAGTAACAATGCCTCAACAGTAAGCATTTGGGGCAGCGGTAAGGTATATAGAGAATTTTTACATAGTGATGATTTAGGGCATGCCTGCGTGTTTGTAATGCAACACTACAATGGGGTAGAATTTATTAATATAGGTACTGGACAAGATATAAGCATACATGACTTAGCCTTATTAATTAAAAAAATAGTTGGGTTTGAAGGAAACATTACTTACGATAGCTCCAAACCTGACGGCACACCAAAAAAATTATTAAATGTTTCAAAAATAAATGCACTCGGCTGGAAACATCAAATAGATTTAGAAGCTGGATTAAAAATGGTTTACAACAATTATAAACATCAAATTGGAATAAAAAAAGTATAAAAAATGGCTATTACATACACCAAAATTACACAACAGCTCATTGAAGATCTTACAATTTTGCTTCCAAATACCTTTATTAGCAAGGATCAAGAGGTACTCATCAATTATAGCAAAGATGAAACAGAGAATTTACAATACTTGCCAGAACTTGTTATTAAACCAAAAACAACAGCAGAAATTAGCACTATTTTAAAATTTGCCAATCAATATCAAATAGCGGTAACAGCCAGAGGAGCTGGTACAGGGCTTAGTGGCGGTGCTTTACCGGTAAAAGGCGGTATTGTAATAAGTATGGAATTTTTTAACAACATCCTATCTATAGATACACGCAATTTGCAAGCTACTGTAGAGCCTGGTGTAATCAATTTTATATTTCAGGAAGAGGTAAAAAAGCATCAACTCTTTTACCCACCCGATCCTGCAAGTTATGAAAGTTGTACCCTTGGCGGTAATGTGGCTCATAGCAGCGGTGGGCCAAAAGCTTTAAAGTATGGCACCACCCGAGATTATGTATTAAACCTAGAAGTGGTATTACCAACAGGAGAAATTATATGGACTGGCGCAAACACCTTAAAATACTCTACAGGCTATAACCTTACGCATTTAATGATTGGTAGCGAAGGTACCTTAGGTATTATTACAAAAATAGTATTTAAACTAATTCCACTCCCAAAGCATAATTTATTATTATTAGTTCCGTTCACCTCATATACCAATTCATGCCAAGCTGTAACTGATGTATTTACAAAAGGTATTACACCAAGCGCTATAGAATTTATGGAGCGTGATGCCATAGATTGGAGTATGAAATATGCTGGTGAGTTATCATTTACAATTTTGCCTCATTGGCAAGCTTTATTGTTAATAGAGGTAGATGGTAATAATTTAGATATTTTACAAAAAGATTGTGAAGCTATTTATTCAGTAATGAACCAACACCAATGTGAAGAAATTCTATTTGCCGATAGCGAAGCACAAAAAGCAGCCCTTTGGAAAATTAGGCGAAAGGTGGGAGAAGCTGTAAAAAGTAATTCGATATATAAAGAAGAGGATACCGTAGTGCCAAGGGCTGAATTACCAAAGCTGCTAGAAGGTGTTAAAAATATAGGAATTACATATGGTTTTAAAAGTGTGTGTTATGGTCATGCTGGCGATGGTAACCTACACATTAATATTGTAAAAGGTAATTTATCTGATGATGATTGGAACTATAAAGTACCACAAGGTGTCGAAGAGATTTTTAAACTGTGCAAAAGCCTAGGCGGCACTATTAGTGGCGAGCACGGTATAGGCTTGGTTCAAAAACAATATATGCCAATTATTTTTCCACCTCATCACATAAATTTATTTAAAAGCATTAAAAAGGTGTTTGATCCAAACCAAATTTTAAACCCAAATAAAATAATTTGCTAATTGTATTTAACTTTATTATCTTCGATCAAACAATTAAAATATAATGGAACGCATCATCTTTGCATTTACTGTGTTTAGCTTTTTTACAAGCATAAATATATTTGCTTCTATACCAATGTAAACAAAAGAAAGTAAACTATCTGTTGTAACAACACAAACAAATAAAAAAAATAACCAATCCCTTCAAGAGCCACAAAATACAGTTAATGCAAATGATATACCGGATCCTAATATTTTTAATAGAGCCTTATTACTTTCTATATTTTTTGTATTAGTGGGTATTTTATTGGTATTGTCTGGGATAGGGTCAACTACCGCTATTTTAAAAGCTTTTGTGGGTATGGTGTGCTCTTTTATTTATTTATTTTTTTAAAATTATTTTATGATATCTAAACATATATTTTTTTTAGGGTTGATTATTTGTTGCACTTCTAAAACTACTTTTGCATCGTTCCCATTACAGCAATTTGCTAATAAAAATCAAGTTAAAGAGGCGCATCTGGGTCAAACTGATGAGCCATCATTGTTAAGTAAAGAAAACACACTTATTCAAATAAAAAACCAGCCAACCGAAATACAAACAACCAATAAAAAAAGTGTTAAATTTTTAAAACATATTTTTGTCGGAATGAGTTGCTTTTTATTGTACTTACTTTACGGCTTACCTAGTTTTAATCTACCCACAAGTTTTTCGGCAGGATTTCTAGGTGCATTATTTCTAATAGGGCTTATTATTATTGCAATTATAGTTACATTGAGTAGTTCGAAAAAAGAAGAGCTTGAAAAATAATTTGACTAATAGGTATTATCGCTTACTTCATTTAAAAATATTTCATTCATTGACGGTAAAATTTCGTGAAACGAAATTAAAGTACCATAATTTAATAATTCACTAAGCAGTTGATTAGATGTATATGGCGGGTTTAGTTCTAAAATAATCGCATGTTCATCATGTTGAGTTGTTTTATCTATGAGCTTACAATTAGTACACAACGCATTTATAAACCCTAGTAAATTTCCTGTAAATGTTATTTTAAATTGATTTTTTTTATAATTCGATTTTATGTTTTTTACAGACCCTTCTAATATTTTTTGAGATTTATTAATGAGTACAATATCATCACAAAGCTCTTCTACGCTATCCATGTTGTGAGTAGAAAAAATAATGGTAGATCCATTTTTTTTAAGTTCTGCAATTTCGTTTTTAATTAATTGCGCGTTTATCGGATCAAATCCACTAAAGGGCTCATCTAAAATCACTATTTTTGGTTGGTGAATTAAGGTAATAATAAACTGCACTTTTTGCTGCATGCCTTTACTTAATTCTTCAATTTTTTTATGTTTCCAATTTTGAATATCAAACTTGTCAAGCCATATATTTAACTGCTTTTGTGCGCTTTGCAATGCCATACCTTTAAGCTGAGCAAAATACAATATTTGCTCTGCTACTTTCATTTTTTTATACAAACCACGTTCTTCGGGTAAATATCCAATACGTTCAATATGTTTACTCTGAAGTGGTTGATTTTGAAACAATATTTGGCCTGTATCCGGGTAAGTAATTTGATTAATCATGCGTATTAAAGATGTTTTTCCAGCACCATTTGGCCCTAAAAGCCCAAATATAGCGCCACTATTTACATTAAAACTCACATCATTTAGAGCTACATGTTTATGATAAACTTTTGATACGTTTTGAATATTAAGAATATGTTCCATACAAAATCAAAAGTATTATATATTTTAAATTAAAAATATGTTTATGTAATCCTATTTTTATAAATCTATAAAATATATATTTACCACTTGTTATGGAAAATATTATTTCTGTATTATCCGATAGTGTTGCGAATCAAATTGCGGCTGGCGAAGTTGTGCAGCGCCCAGCATCCGTTATAAAAGAATTGCTTGAAAATGCTATTGACGCAAAGGCTACCAAAATAAAAGTAATATTAAAAGATGCCGGCAAAACGTTAATTCAGGTAATAGACAATGGGATTGGAATGAGCCCTGTAGATGCGCGCATGGCTTTTGAACGCCATGCAACTTCAAAAATTAAAATTGCAAATGATTTATTTGACTTACACACTAAAGGATTTAGAGGCGAAGCGTTGGCAAGTATTTGCTCTATAGCCTATGTAGAGCTTAAAACTAAAAGAGAAAAAGATGAATTAGGACAATATATTATTATAGAGGGTAACCGATTAATAAAGCAAGAATCATGTCAAACAGGTACAGGTAGCTCTTTTACAATTAAAAACTTGTTTTATAATACACCAGCGAGGAGGCATTTTTTAAAAAATGATAATATCGAACTTAAACATATTTTAGATGAAATTGAAAGAGTAGCTATACCACACTATAATATAGAATTTATTGTTTTTCATAATGATCATGAATTAATGAATCTTCCAAGCGCTACATTAATAGAAAGATTGATGAGATTACTAAGCAGTCATTACAAAGATAAATTAGTAGCTATTAATGAAAATATAGAAGTGGTTAATTTTCATGGCTACGTAGGTAAACCAGAAGTGGCTTTGAAATCAAAGCGAAATCAGTTTTTTTTTGTTAATAACCGTTACATTAAAAGCCCGTATTTAAATCATGCCATTCATGAAGCCTACAAAGGGCTTATAAGTGATGATAAACATGTAAATTATTTTTTGTTTTTAGATGTAAACCCTAAATTTATTGACGTCAATATTCATCCATCTAAAACTGAAATTAAATTTCAAGATGAAAAAGTTATTTATGCTTTATTATTAAGTACCGTTAAAAGAGCCATAGGTAAAGCTGAAATGGGTATTCAAATAGATTTTGAACCTGAAACAGCATTTAATGTTCATTACAACAAGCCAGTAAAAAAACCTCAATTAGACTATAATCCATCTTATAATCCATTTCAAACTGATGTTACTTTTGAAAAAACATCTATAAAACAAAACAATTTAAAAAATTGGGAAACACTGTATGAAAAATATAATGAAGATAGTATTCATAATGCTGCTTTAACAAATCAGACATTAGAAGTTGAAACAGATGAATCATTGCAAACGCAATTAAATATAGAAACTGAAGTATCAAGTTTATTTCAATTACAATTAAAATATATTGTAACCCCATTCCAAAATGGCTTATATGTTATAGATCAACAAAGAGCACACGAGCAAATTTTATTTGAATATTATTTTAGTTCAAAACAACCTCAAAATACCATAGCCTCTCAAAAATCTTTATTTCCTACTGTAATCGAATTGTCTGTTTCTGATTATGAACTAGTACAATCATTACTTCATCATTTTTTAGTTTTAGGTTTTGAATTAGAACCATTTGGAAAAAACACTTTTTCACTCCAAGGAACTCCAGCAAATTTATCTTCTGTAAATTTTAATTCAATTATTGATACACTAATTGAAAATTATAAATTAAATTCATTTGACTCCCAATTTGATCCCTTTGAAAACATATGTAAATCTTTAGCTAAAAGTACTTGTATTGGTTACGGTAAAAAATTAACTCATGAAGAAATGAGTTTATTAGTCAATCAATTATTTATGTGCCAAACTCAATTATTTAATCCAACTGGAAAACCTATAATAATGGAACTTTCTACGAATACAATAGATAAATTTTTTAAAAAATAAATTATGTTCAATATTCAACCTCGAGGTTTTAATGATATACCATTAGTAATTAAAAATATTTTAATTATTAATACTTTATTATTTTTTGGAAGTTTAATCTTAGATAGTTTTATAAATTTTCATTATTATCTAGACTTGTATCCTATGTATACAGAAGCTTTTCAGCCACATCAAATAATCACTTATATGTTTATGCATGCTAATTTTATGCATTTATTTTTTAACATGTTAGGTATCTATATTTTTGGGGTTGCTTTAGAAGCAGAGTGGGGTTCAAAGCGATTTTTAAATTTTTATTTGTTATGCGGCATAGCTGCTGCACTTTTACAGCTATTAATAAGTTATTTAAACGATAAAAGTGTAACAGTTTTATTGGGCGCATCTGGGGCCTTGTATGGCTTGTTAGCTGCATTTGCTATGACTTATCCTAACATGACACTACATATCTATTTTATAATCCCAATCAAAGCTAAACATTTACTATTGATTTACGGGGCTTATGAATTTATAACCTCAATTACTGCAAATGATAATATTGCCCATGTGGCGCACTTAGGGGGGCTTATAATGGGTGTACTAATTTTATTTATTTGGAATAAAAATAAAAAAAGTTTTTTTTAATCAATTACAATTTTAAAAAATGTATATAAGTAAATGTTACGTTTTTTTTTAATATTAAACTTTAGTGTATACATTTTACTCTATTTAACTACTACATTGTTTAATATAAATCTATCACAATACTTATCATTAAATTTATTAGACATTATTTCATGGCCTTCAACTTGGAAAATATTTACTTTTACTATTACACACATAAAGCTAGATCATTTACTAGGCAATATGTTGTTTTTATATTTTATTGGACGAACTTTTGAAAACTTATTTAATAAAACCAGATTTTTAATTGTATATCTATTTGGTGGAATTATAGGTTGTATATTTTGTTTTATCAGCTCATTATTTTTAAAACAAGCCAATCAATTATATTTATTTGGAGCATCTGCCTCAATATTTGCTATGCTGTTTGCACTTACTTGTTATAATCCAAATGGAAAATTTTTATTATACAATTTTACTTATATAAAATACAAATATTTTGCCTTTGTTGTATTTGGACTCTATACCTTTATTGATTTACAATTTAATACAGGCGGTAAAATATCACATATTGGTGGATCCGTTTTTGGTGTGCTATACGGGTTACATTTAAAATATGGATTTTTTTATAGAAAAAAAACATCAAAAAATATATCATCAGAAGAGCAATTAAATATATTTCTAGATAAAATAAATGTTGTGGGTTTTGAAAATTTAACAAATAAAGAAAAAGATGTTTTATTTAAAATTTCAAAATAATTTAAAACTAAACCGGTATGTATTACAAGTAGTAATGTTGTAAATAACTTCTTAGTTAATTTATTTGATCAAATCAAAAAGTATAATAAAGAGGTTACTCACAAATATTTTAAAGAATAATACCTCTTAAACTCAACTAATAAATGCAAATTATGGTCGAGGAGCAAGTACGATAAGTTTCACCTTTCACGAAAGAGAAAAAGAAATTATTTTCTTTTTTCTAAAAAAAATGAAAATTTTCAAGCAAAGAAGACAGATTGGGATGGGAATACTGGTTACTTACCAAATCTCTCTTCTAAAGCTTTTAAACGTTTTTCTTGTGTTTGTAATTGCTTTTGTTGTGTTTCTATAATAGTTTGTTGTGCTTCATTTTTAGCCTCTTGCATTTGTAATTGCTTTTGTTGTGCCTCTATAATAGCTTGTTGCTCTTGCATCGCAGTTGTAAGCACAGATACCATATTAGCATAATTGACACTTTTGGTGTTTAGGCTATCTGTACCCGTTTTTACAAGTTGTGGAAATATTTTTTCAACTTCT
>JAVKLI010000018.1:0-17688 GCA_031539425.1 Bacteroidia bacterium | reverse complement strand
GGTATTGGTTGCTTGTAGCGCCCATTGCTGCTAATTTTAAAGCTGTAACTGCAGCATCAGCAATCTTTGCAGTTGTTATAGCATTTGCAGCAATAGTTGGGTTTGCTGCTGTTCCACTCAAATCTCCCGCTAATTGTATAACGCCTGTGCTGGTAGTACTGGCTAAGGGTATTGTAAATACTGGCGTGGCTGGTGTTGGTAAAGTCGTTGGCGTCCAAACGAAGCCGTTATATGCTAGGTATTGGTTGGGGGTGGCCCCCATGTTATTTAATTTAGAAGCTGTTACATGTGCGTCGGCAATCTTTTCCGTGGTAACGTTTGCGTCTGCTATTTTAACTGTTGTAACTGCATTTGCAGCAATAGTTGGGTTAGTGGCTGTGCCTCTCAAATCTCCTGCTAATTGTATCACACCTGTTGATGTTGTGGTTGCTAATGGGGCATTTGGTAAAGTAGTTGGTGTCCAAACTGTACCGTTATAAGCTAATACTTGGTTGCTTGTAGCGCCCATGTTATTTAGTTTGGTTGCAGTAATGGCACCGTTAGCTACACTAGGGCTAGTGGCTATTCCACTTAAATCGCCTGCTAATTGTATAACGCCGGTTGTTGTTGTTGTTGCTAATGCTGTATTTGGTAAAGTAGTTGGCGTCCAAACTGAACCGTTATATGCTAAGTATTGGTTGCTTGTAGCACCCATATTGTTTAATTTAACAGCTGTTACAGCACCGGGTGCAATTAATGGATTTAAAAAAGTGCCTGTTAAATCAGCGGTTAGGGTAAACATATCTGATAACATAGGCTGCCATTGGCTGTTATACCAAAAGTAAAAACCTGGGGTAACGCTATAAATACCATTAGTTGTAGCGGTATTAAATACCAACAAACCCGATTTAATAGGTAGCAAAATGGGGTTAGGTAAATTGCGGGCTACTAAGGATACGTTAGGTATTGACATCCCTTTGTCTGTTGCAATTAAATCTAATAAGGCTGATGGATGCGCTGTTTGGCTTAGGGCAGTGCTAATAGACACATTTTGAGCAGACAGTTGTGTGCTTAAACAGATGCTAACAATAAAAATTTGTAAAAGTGTAGTTGATTTTTTCATAAAATAAATAATATTTTATGAAAATAATTAAACTTTATGGATATTATTTTGTGTTAAACAGATTTTATAAACAAGATTTTGTTCATTAAGTACTTGTAAAATGATTTTGCTACACCGTTCTAAATCCTACTACACCGTTTCTTAATGATAAACTTTAGCTTTATCAAATTAATTGCGCTTTTTTACTAAGTTGCTGCATCTTTTAAATTGCTCGTCTTTCGCATCTTGCAATTCATTAGCATATTTATTTCTAATAGCTGTTATTTGCACGTCCATTTGAGGCTTAATTTGCGATAGTTTAGCGTTTGTTCTAGCACACATTGATGCCACTATTTCCAAATCTTCCATATTGTTACATATATATATATGGCTTTTTTTTCTTTTTATTTTCATTTGTTGTTGTTTTTATTGATTAATGTTTTTAAAAAATCCATAGCTTATTATCCTCTTTTTTAAAGCTGGTAAGCCTAGTTTTAGGTTTTGTATTTGTTTTTTTTACAGCGTCTTTTACCTCAAAAAAGGATTTCCCCCTTTATTTTTAGCTTTCCCATCTTTAATAGTTATGCACTTTCCCATCTGCGTCTTAATAGTATCTCATAGCTATAAATTGGTTCACATTTTTTAATAACAACTTGTGGTTTACAAGTTCATTAAGTGTATATCTAAGTTTAAGCAACCCAAAACCAATATTACTTTTAGATAATTATTCGTATTGAAATTTTTATTTGAGACTTTATATATTACTTAAATAAAAAAAACATATATTTGTAATTGAATAAAAAACAAAAGGGGCCATTAAAAGTCCCTTTTTTATTTAAATATGATTAGTAAACAAAATATCATAAACTTAATAAACCAACACGTGTTGGAAACTAATTTATATTTGGTGCACTTAGAAATAAGTGCCAGCAGTAAAATAGTAATAAAAATAGACTCAGAAAATAAAATAACCATTAAAGATTGTATAGCCTTAAGCAGGCATATAGAAAGCAATTTAGATAGAGAAAGGCAAGATTTTGAATTAGAAGTATCATCTCCAGGAGCTACCGAACCATTTAAAGTATTAAATCAATACAAGTCTCATATTGGTAAAAATGTAATTATAAAACAAATAAATGAGCAAATTTTACAAGGTAAATTATTACAAGTATCAAATGAATTTCTAGAAATAGAAACAACAGAGCGCATCAAAAAAGAAATTGGTAAAGGTTATCAGCAAAAAATAGCAACCATTAACCTCCCATTTAATCAAATAAAAGAAACCAAATCAGTATTACCATTTTAATAACACACAAAAATAACCTATGGAAAGCTTAAATTTAATCGAATCGTTTTCAGTATTTAAAGATGATAAAAATATAGACAAAGCCACGTTAATGAGCATTATTGAAGAAGTATTTAGAAGCATGCTTATTAAAAATTATAATTCAGATAAAAATTTTGATATTATTGTTAATCCAGATAAAGGAGATATAGAAATATATAAAAACAGAACAATAGTTGACGATGAATTTGCTGAAGATTCATTTGAATTTAATGAACACAGACACATCAGTCTTTCTGAAGCTAAAAAAATTGATTTAGATTTTGAATTAGGCGAAGAGGTTACGGAGCTTGTTAAATTAGAAGATATAGGTAGAAGAAACGTAGTATCCGTTCGTCAAAACTTAATTCTTAAAATTTTAGAATTAGAAAAAATGGGTATTTATAATAAATATAAAGACCGTGTAGGTGATGTTATCACTGCAGAAGTATATCAAGTTTGGAAAAAAGAAATTATGCTAATGGATGACGAAGGCAATGAATTATTATTACCTACCTCCGAATTAATAGGATCTGATTTTTTCAAAAAAGGAGATTCAGTAAGAGCTGTAATTTTAAAAGTAGAACTAAGAAATAGCACGCCCTCCATCATTTTATCACGCACAGCA
Organism: Bacteroidia bacterium; assembly: GCA_031539425.1. GTDB lineage: Bacteria > Bacteroidota > Bacteroidia > B-17B0 > Aurantibacillaceae > UBA4416. Next base: position 14,655 of record JAVKLI010000018.1, on the reverse strand, counting down.
CCTTCCTTCCTAGAAAGATTATTTGAAATGGAAGTACCTGAAGTATTTGATGGATTAATAACAATTAAAAAAATTGTACGAGAACCAGGCGAAAGAGCAAAAGTAGCTGTAGAATCTTATGATGATAGAATTGATCCAGTAGGTGCTTGTGTTGGAATGAAAGGCTCTAGAATACATGGTATAGTAAGAGAGTTGAAAAATGAAAATATTGATGTGATTAACTATACTAATAATATGGAATTACTTATTCAGCGTGCTTTAAGCCCTGCTAAAGTATCTACAGTAAAGTTAAACGAAGAAACAAAACACGCCGAAGTATTTTTAAAACCAGATCAAATTTCATTAGCAATAGGTAAAGGCGGGTACAATATAAAATTGGCAGGAAAACTAACAGGCTACGAAATAGATGTGTACAGAGATGCAGATGATGCTAACCTAGATTTAGATGACGTAGATTTATTAGAGTTTTCCGATGAAATTGAATCATCTATACTAACTGCATTAAAAAATGCTGGTTGCGACACAGCTAAATCAGTTTTAGATGTAGATAACGAAACATTAATAAAGCGCACAGAGTTGTCTGAAAGCATTATAGAAAGGGTAAAACAAATATTACAATCAGAGTTTGAATAATTGTATCTTTTAAAACAGCACCACACAAACACATCATTGAACAAAATAGTTTCCGAATAAAAAAATAAAATGGCAGATACAACACAAATGAGATTAAGTAAAGTAGCAAAGGAATTTAACCTTTCTATTAGCAAAATTGTAGAGTTTCTTGCAACCAAAAATTGTAAAGTAGACAATAATCCCAATGCCAAAATAGCTGAAAAGGAGTATGCTCTTTTACAATCTATGTTTTCGGGAGATAAATCAACCAAAGAAGCTGCACAAAAAATTAGCCAAAATAATTTAACAGCTAAACGAGAGATTTTAGTTGACACTGAAAAACCAGCTACAAAACCAACATCAATAATTGTTGAAAACAGTTCCGTTATTCAAGCACCTAAACAAATTGCTGAAAAAAAGGTAGAAAAAGCAGAAGTGGTCGAAACAGAATCTATTAAAGATAAAGTTAAACTAACAGGACCTAAAGTATTAGGATCTGTAGAAATAGCAAAAAAACCAATAAAAAAAGCCGCTAAATCAAAAGATATTGAAGAGGATACTGAGGTTATCACCCCTAAAAAAGCAGTTAAGCATACAATTCAAAAGGCAGAACCAATAGCGGAACAAAAACCAATAGTTGAAGCCAAACCAATACCTAAAGCTCCTGAACCGCCAGTAGAAATATTTCATGAAACAGTATATCAAAAATTAGAAGGTCCTAAATTAATGGGTACTATTGTGTTACCCATCGCTAGAGAACCTAAAAAAACTGATGAAAATGATGCGTTAAAACGAATTAATGGAAAACGAGTAAGAATAAAACCAGGTGCAGTAACACAAAGCGAAATAAAAAAAGTTGGTTTAGATCAAGCAGAAGAAGCTAAAAAAAGAGCACAAATAAAATATGGCTCTAAAGCAAACTCAAAAACAACACATCACGTACGTGAACAAAAAAGTGCACTTACCGACGAAGAAGTACAGGCACAAATAAAAGAAACCTTATCAAGGCTTAGTAATAAAGGCGTTAAATCACAATCATCTAAATATAGAAGAGAAAAGCGTGATGAGGTAAAAGATAAAATGGCTAAAGAGCAAGAATTATCTGATATTGAGAAAAAAACCCTTCGAGTAACAGAGTTTGTATCTGCAAATCAATTAGCACAAATGATGAATGTTACGGTAACTCAAATTATTTCAACCTGCATGTCGTTAGGGTTATTTGTATCCATTAATCAAAGAATAGATGCAGAAACAATAGCTATAGTAGCAGATGAATTTGGATACAAAGTAGAATTTGTAAGCGCTGAAATACAAGAATCAATAGTTGATCAAGTAGAAGAAGACCCTAAAGATTTAAAAGAAAGGCCACCAATTGTTACTATTATGGGGCATGTTGACCATGGTAAAACCTCTTTACTTGATTTTATCCGCAAATCTAACGTATTGGCTAGAGAAGCCGGTGGAATTACCCAGCACATAGGTAGTTATAATGTAAAATTGGATAGTGGTAAATCTATCACATTTTTAGATACACCTGGCCATGAAGCCTTTACCGCCATGCGTGCCAGAGGTACCAAAGTTACAGACATCGCTATTATTGTAATTGCTGCAGATGATAGCGTGATGCCTCAAACTAAAGAAGCTATCACGCATGCACAAGCTGCTAACGTGCCAATGATTATTGCCATTAATAAAATTGATAAACCAGGTGCCAATTCCAACAAAATTAAAGAAGCACTCTCTACAATGAATATTTTAGTTGAAGATTGGGGTGGAAAAGTACAATGCCAAGAGATATCAGCAAAAACAGGCTTAAACATTGAACTATTGTTAGAAAAAATAATTTTAGAATCCGAAATGTTAGAGCTAAAAGCAAATCCTAACACTAAAGCTGTAGGTACTGTGATAGAAGCAAAATTAGATAAGGGTAAAGGGCACGTAGCAGATGTAATAGTTCAAAAAGGAACCTTAAAAATAGGCGATACAATTGTAGCAGGATGCTACAGCGGTAATATTAAAGCAATGACTAACGAACACGGTCAACAAGTTAAACAAGCTGGTCCATCTGTACCTATACAAATATTAGGCTTAAATGGCGCACCGGCAGCTGGAGATACTTTTAATGTAATGCCAGATGAACAAAGTGCCAGAGAACTTGCCAACAAACGCTTACAATTACAAAGAGAACAAGCTATACGAACACAAAAACATATTACATTAGATGAAGTAGGTAGACGATTAGCAATAGGAGACTTTAAAGAACTTAACCTAATTGTAAAAGGCGATGTAGATGGATCAATTGAAGCCTTATCAGATTCATTATTAAAATTATCAACTGAAAGAATTCAAGTAAATATTATACATAAAGCAGTTGGAGCCATTAGCGAAACAGATGTCATGTTAGCCAGTGCTTCTAATGCCATTATTGTTGGGTTTCAAGTACGCCCATCTTCTCAAGCTCGTAAATTAGCAGAAAAAGAAGAAATTGATATTCGATTATACTCTATCATTTACGATGCAATTAATGAAATAAAGGCTGCTATGGAAGGAATGTTAGCACCTAAACTTGTAGAAAAAATTGTTTGTAACATTGCTATTAGAGAAGTGTTTAATATTTCTAAAGTGGGTAATATTGCAGGGTGTTACGTGTTAGATGGTAAAGTAAATAGAAATACAAAAGTGCGCGTTATTAGAGATGGTATAGTATTACATACAGGCAGTTTAGGCTCTTTAAAACGCTTTAAAGATGACGTAAAAGAAGTATCAGCAAGCTACGAATGCGGCTTAAACATTGCAGATTATAATGATATAAAAATAGATGATATAATTGAAGGGTACGACATGGTTGAAGTAAAGGCAGTACTTTAAAAAAAATAAATTGGGGGATTAGCTCATTTGGCTAGAGCGCTTCGCTGGCAGTGAAGAGGTGATCGGTTCGAATCCGATATTCTCCACAAAAAAAACATTTTCACATGAAAGTGATTCATTTGATAGGTCGTATTACTTGGAAAACTTGGTTTTTTACATGCTTTTTAACTATCTTTTTATTATTCTATTTTTTCTTTTTTATTTTAATTAAATCAAAAAACATTTATTTAGCCTATAAACTTAAAAAAATATGGGGTAGTATAATTTGTTATTTGTCCGGAATTTTCCCAATCTCTATTAAAAGTAAAAACTATCAATACCCTATCCCTTGCATCATCGTTTCCAATCATTCATCTTATTTAGATATCATCACGAACGTGTTGCATATACCATCTACTACACTATTTTTAGCAAAAGTTGAACTAAAAAAAATCCCTTTATTTTCTATATTTTTTAATGGAATGGATATACCCGTAGATAGAAAAAACATCAAAGCTGCGCATCAATCATTAGAACTATGTGCACAAGCCTTAGATAAAGGATTTAATATAACAATTTTTCCTGAAGGAACCATTTCGTCCGATGGCGTATTAAAGCCTTTTAAATCAGGCGCTTTTAAACTAGCCATAGAAAAACAATTACCAATTGTAGCTATTGTAAACCATCAAAATTGGAAAATATTACAAAATGGAGGCTTTTTTAAATCATTTGGAAGACCAGGTTTTACTTATTCTACAATTCTTGAACCTATTAAAACAATTGGATTAACTGTAGATGACATAGATTTTTTAAAACAAAAAACATATCTATTAATTAAACAAACATTAGAAAACTATGATGCAAAAAATTAATAAACAAACAGTAGACGAAGTAGCGCACTTGGCACGTTTAGAGTTTAACGAAGCTGAAAAAGAAGAAATACTTAAGGATATGAACAACATGTTGCAGTTTATAGAAAAAATAAACGAAGTAGATACAACTGATGTAGAACCTTTAGTCTATTTAAACACAGAAAAAAGTTTAACAAGAGAAGATGTTGCTCAAAAAACAATAACAAAACAAGAAGCTTTAAAAAACGCACCAGATAAAGATTCAGATTATTTTAAAGTGCCAAAAGTAATTAATAGGTAATTTTTTATAACATATAATGAAGTTGTTAAAAGACTTATGTTTAAAGCAAAAAAATGCAAAACCCACAACTAATTTTTTGCATTTATGTATAAAAACGATTTTAAACACCAACATTATCAAAAAAGAAATTTGGCTTCAATTAAAAATTCAGAATGAATTTCATAACACTAAAGTAGCCCAGAATGTTATTTAAAAATAAAACTCATTTTATCTATCAAATTCATAGTAGACCTCTTTCATAATTGATATCATCTTGTAAGCTCCCCAAAAATTAGTACGATTTAAAAATAGACAAAAGTTTAACTTTAAAACGTAAAAAAATGAAAAAATGAAAATTTAACAGTTAACAGATTTCAAAAGTTTTGAAAGCGTTCGAAAACGGAAAATCGTTAGAAGACATTATGCGAGAGCATGGTGTAAGCCGAGCAAGTTTTTATAAGTGGCGTTAACGCTATGGAGGCAAGTGAGCTTAAAAGGGTTAAAGAATTGGAAGAAGAGAACTCGCGCTTAAAGCGTATGTATGCTAATTTAGCAATGGAATTGGACGTTGCAAAATATATTATCGAAAAAATGTTGTAACCCCTGTGTTTTAAACTTACAAAAAGTTGAGTATCCTGATATGCCTTGTATTTCTATATCAATTAATTATCGACCTTATTATGAAAGCTGGTATCAATTTTTGAACCATCTAAAAAAAAACAAGGGGGGATAGATAGTGTTCTCAATAAACACTATATGCCATGTATAAATTATTTAAAAAAAAACGGTCCGAGTCCTAACATGGACTGTACAGATATACTAGGAAAGAAGACATATATTAAAATTGCTACTCAAAGAAAATTGGATACTACAACAATTCCTTATCCACCAAGGCCTGCAGATCGTGCAAACATTCTTTGCAGAGGAGTGTTAAAAGAAAGCTACAAAGAGTGGGTCAATTTAAACAAGATAGACTATCTATATGGGAAAGATACAATAACAGTAATTGCTGATAATCGGATGGAGACACGATGACTTCCTATAAAAGATACCCTGTACTATTTTCTTAGTTTTATGATACCCAACTCACCATTTAATGATTGGTTGGGAGATGTAGAACTTACAGAGCGTGGCTCATATATCAAATCATCAAGTATACAAATAAAAGCCTATTTTAATCAAGACACCATAGCAACTCATTTGCAGCTTTTTAGAGTTGATAGTTTGATTAATCCAAACAGGCATATATTGTATTTTTCTTTACCTTATACCAGTCAAGTAAAAAAGGCTATATTTAGAGATAAAGATGGTTATTTGGAGTATAAAATTGATGAACTTAAATTAGATTTTAAATGGAAAGAAATACATTTTAACAAGGTTGAAGATAATATACATCAAATACAATATTATAAAGGTAGATACATGAAATATAAAGATAGGTTAAAACTAAGTGCCTCTTTAGAATAGCCACAAACAAGCTTTGTTTTTTTACCTTTGTTACGATATTAAAAATACATGAAGCACCTCAGTAAACGCTGCTCTCCTTTGTAAGGAGATCAGTCTGAAAGGCTGAGAAATTGAAATGTATCAAAGCCTTTGTTTCTTTTAGCCTCAAAAGAAAGAAAGGTAAAAAAATAATTTGTATCACTCAGGGGAGCTTACAACACAACACATTAATCAACAAAGTATTGAAAACCCTCAAGCATATGTTGATGTAATTATCAATGTGGATAAAATGCATATTGAAACGCTTAAAAATGAAATTGAATGTTTACGTAAACAGTTAGGAAAATCGAAATAAATTTTCGTTGTGCTAAAAGCGTATTTTTATTATATTTCCACATGTTTGATTTAGATAAATGGAAAGAAATATTTGATACCATTAGTAAAAACAAACTGCGTACTTTTTTAACAGGCTTTAGTGTGGCGTGGGGCATCTTTATGCTTATTGTGTTATTAGCCTCTGGCGAAGGTTTAAAAAATGGTATTATCAAACAATTTGGAGGGGATGCGCAAAACACTATTACTTTTTATGGTGGTAACACAACCATACCTTATAAAGGCCTAAAAACTGATAGATATATACAATTTACTAACGATGATTACAATTATATAAAACATCACATTAAAGGTATAGAGTACATCTCTACCACATATAGGGATTACAATACTTATGAAGTATCATATAAAACGGAACACCTAGGTTATAGAATTATACCTACTATGCCTGAGCATGAACAATTAGAAAAAATGGAAATACTTCAAGGACGCTTTGTAAATCAAATAGATATTGAACAAATGAGAAAAGTGTGTACTATAGGTATCAATGTAAAAAACGCTTTATTTAATCAAGAAAATCCATTAGGAAAAGATGTTTTAATAAACAATACATTTTATAAAGTAGTGGGTGTATTTAATGATAAAGGCCGTGAAGAAAATGATAGAGTGTACACGCCAATTACGGTAACTCAAAAAATGTATGGAAACACAAATCATATAAATCAGCTTTGGGTAAGTATTACGCCCCAATGTGTAACAAATACCAAACAAATAGAAAATGAAATCAAATTTTATTTAGCCAAAAAACATAACTATAATATAAACGACCCAAACGCCATATATGTAAATAATAATATTGAAAACATTCAATCTACCATACAAATGATATCGGGTATTAAAGTATTTGTAACCATTATTGGCTTGTTTACCTTAATGTCTGGTATTATAGGAATAAGCAATATCATGACAGTAGTGGTAAAAGAACGCACAAAAGAAATAGGCATACGCAAAGCTATTGGGGCAACACCTATATCTATTATTTTGCTTATTATGCAAGAGTCTGTTTTTATAACCTTTATATCTGGTGTGATAGGTATGTTATGTGGTTTGATTTTAATATTTTGTATAAACTATTTTAAATTTAATAGTGAGTATTTTGTAAACCCCAATGTAAATACAAGTGTTGCTATAAATGCGTTGTTATTAATAGTAATTTCGGGCGCTATAGCTGGCATTATTCCATCACGTAAAGCCACTAAAGTAGAAGTTATCGAATCATTAAGAGCAGATTAAACAACCATGATATTTGATAGAGATAACTGGATAGAAATTTTTGCAACCATCAGTAAAAACAAATTACGCTCTTTTCTTACCATGCTGGGTGTATTTTGGGGCATCTTTATGTTTGTTATAATGCTAGGCTTTGGTAATGGGTTTATTAATGGCTTAAATAAAGCATTTAGCGGAGTTGCCACTAACAGCTTTTATATATGGGGTCAATCAGCCTCTAAGGGCTATAAAGGGCTTAAACCAGGTAGATACATTAGTTTTACCACACAAGATTATGCCACCTTATCTAATATAACATGGATAGAACAAATTTCTCCCATGCTGCAATCATGGCAGCAAAACAAATTATCTAACGGCATCAAAAAAACAAACGCAACCCTTAAAGGCGCCTACCCTAATCTTACCATTTTATTTAGCGTACAGTTAGCAAAGGGTAGATTTATTAATGATTTAGACATTACAGCAAAACGCAAAGTGTGTATTATTGGGCATAGCATTGCTCAAAAATTATTTGATAAAAAAGAAAACCCTCTTAATAAAACCATTAAAATTGACAACGCCTACTATCAAGTAATAGGTGTGATGTCTTCCAAATCTGGTGGCAACTTTAGAGCAAATGAAGAGCGAGAAACAGTATACATACCACTCAATACCATGCAACAGGCATACAATTTTGGGTCTCATATTAGTTGGTTTGCTATCAAAAGCTTTGATGACGTACCTGCCGAAGTACTTGAAAAAAAAGTAGTAGCCTTGCTTAAAGAAAAAAACAACATTCATCCCGATGATAAAAAAGCAATAGGTAGTTGGAATATGGGCGCCGAGTTTAAAAAATTTACTGGATTGTTTAATGGTGTGTATGTATTAGTTTGGTTGGTAGGCATAGGCACCATACTAGCAGGCATTGTAGGTATAAGTAACATTATGCTTATTGTGGTAAAAGAGCGCACCAAAGAAGTAGGTATTAAAAGAGCTCTTGGCGCCACACCAATTAACATTATTAGTCAAATAGTACTAGAAGCTGTATTTTTAACAAGTATTGCAGGATACATGGGCTTATTTTTTGGTGTATGTATATTAGAAGTTATATATTTAGCTTTAAAACATGGGAGTGATTTTTTAAACCCAACTATCAATTTTTCAATGGCACTTCAGGTATTAGGTATTTTAATTTTTTGCGGTATGTTAGCCGGCTATATGCCTGCAAAGCGTGCTGTATCTATCACTCCACTTAATGCCTTACGAGACGAATAAAAACAACAATAACTAAAATTATGAAAAGAAAACTTAAAATTATCCTTATCATTAGTAGTATCATTTTTACTGTAGTAATTACCTTCTCATTTTTAGCTTCAAACTCTAACGAAACTTTAAATACACAAGAGTTAATTTCTCCATCTATAAATGATATTGTAAAAAAAACAGTAGTTACAGGCTCTATATGCCCACGCAAAGAAGTGTTATTAAAACCTCAAGTATCTGGTATTGTAGAAAAACTATTTGTTACATCAGGCATGCAAGTAAAACAAGGCGATTTGATAGCACAAGTAAAAATCATCCCCTCTATTCAAAATTTAGCTAACGCAGAAAACAGAGTAAAAGCCGCAGAAATAAATTTTGAAACCGCCCAACAAGAATTCGATAGACAAAAATCATTATTTGACAAACAAATTATTCCAAAATCAGAACTGATTACATTTGAAAATAAATTTAAATCAGCGGGTTTAGAATTAAACACCGCCAAAGAACAATTACAAATTGTACAAAAAGGAATTTCTTCGGCTCTTAACGCTGCATCTAACACCTTTATAAAAGCCACTATATCAGGCATGATAACAGATGTGATGGTAAAAGAAGGGTCGCATGTAATAGAAAGTAACACCTTTAATGATGGCACCAGCATTGCATCTATTGCTAATATGGACGATATGGTGTTTGAAGGAAAAATAGATGAAAGCGAAGTGGCTGTATTAAAAGAAAACATGAATTTAATTATAACTATTGGCGCTATAAATAAATTAAAATTTTTGGCTAAGCTGGAATATGTTGCCCCTAAAGGTTCCAACGAAAATGGGGCTATTTACTTTTTTTTAAGAGCAAAAATTGAAAACAAAAATGGGCAATTTATTAGGGCAGGCTATAGCGCCAACGCCGATATTATTTTAGAAAAAAAAAAACAAGTGCTTGCCATTAATGAGCGTGTACTACAATTTGAAAAAGACAAAACAGATAAAGCATTTGTAGAGGTAGAAACAAAACCCAATACTTTTGAAAAACGTTTTATAACAACCGGCTTATCAGATGGCATCAATATTGAAGTTGTAAAAAATTTAACACTTAAAGATAAAGTAAAAGTGCCAAAAATTAATTTAAATATAGAAGAAAAAACATTTTAACCTATGATACTAAAAAACAAAAAAATACTTTTTTTATTCGTATTGCTATTACCTGCATCTATTAAATTACTATTAGATTGCTCTACAACACACTGTAAAAAAATGCCCATATACGGGCAAAAACTACTAACACATAACGATACCGTATATCAAAAATTTAACACCAAATTTTTATTCAAAAAATCAGATTCTTTAGTGCTACATGAAATAGACAGCGTACAATTTCCGATGTACGTGATAATGTTTGTAAAACAACAATACATTACAGAAAATTTTAGATTAGACGCCTTTATAGAATACTTAAAATATAAGTCTCATAAAATAAAAAAAATTCCATTTTTTATAGCAACCATAAGTAATTCTAATTATATAAATTGCTTTGACAAATTATTTTCGATTCATCCTAATGTGCATAAAGTATATTTAGATTCTATAGAATTTGCAAAACAAAATTTAAATTACTTTATACAAAAACCGTATTACATAGATTTCAGTTTTATGATTTTAATTGATAATTCAAAACATATAAGAGGTTATTACGATTCGCGTTATGCATCAGAAATAAAACGATTAACAGAAGAATTTGAACACTTAAAAATTAAAGAATTTGCTCAAAATATTACAAATACAAACAAACTAAAACATAAAAATGAAAAACATTAAATACACTTTATTTATATTTATTTTAATTACAATATGTAGTTGCAACAAACAACCCACGCTTCCATATTTTGGAAATAAAACAGTAGTAGATGGTGATACCGTTTATCATGCCATTCAAAACTTTACGTTTACAAATCAACTTGGTAATACCATTACTCAAGTAAATTTTAAAAACAAAATTTATGTTGCCAATTTTATGTTTACAACCTGTAAATCTATTTGCCCTATTATGACTAACCAATTATTACAAGTACAAAAAGCATATCTTAATGACACCACAGTATTACTTTTATCTCATTCTGTAGATCCTAAAAACGATTCAATACGCGCATTACAAAACTATGCTGCTATGTATCAAATTAATCACAACAAATGGCACCTTGTAACAGGTAACAAACAAGATATTTATAAAACAGCTAAAATAGATTACTTAGTAACCGCTAAAGAAGATGTGACTATTACAGAACAATTTTTACATAGCGAATTTTTAATTTTAGTAGATACCAAAAAACATATACGTGGCTATTATGATGGCACCGATAGCATGTCGGTAGTTAAACTGATAAAAGATATTAAAATTTTACTTAAAGAAAAATAAATTAAACTATGAAACTCACTGTAAATGTAAAGATGATTAATTCAAAATTTAATCAAGCCTATGCTGATAAAGAAAATGAAGGCTTTGAAACAGAAGACAATATAAAATATGTTTGGGAAGATGAATTTGAAGTAAAAGAAAATATTAGCAATTTTAAAATACTGAACAATGCGCCTTTTAATTTACAGTATAAAATTGCTAACAACGAAAAATCTGTTGAAATACCAAATCTTACTATTTTAGAATGTAACCTTGCAAACGAATCGCAAACACATATTTTATTTTCTAGCAAGTTAATTGCTAAAACCGAAAAAGTATCTACCAATAACAATATACAGTTTAACGTTATTTTAAAAGGTTCCAAAGATTATGTAAATCCTATTGAAGGCTATTATTTTTTAAAATCAGATTTACCAACAGAGTTACTTAATTATTTAACTGTTGAAACAGAAGATGAATCAAATGAAGATATTTAAATTTGGGGGCGCTTCTATAAAAGATGTTGATGGATTTATAAACGTTTGCAAAATTTTACAAACATATAAAACCGAAAAAATTTGCATTGTTGTTTCTGCTTTAGCTAAAACTACCAACCAATTAGAAGAAGTGGTTAATTTATATTTTAAAAATGTTGATGCCTCTATTTCTGCCTTAAAACTGGTTCAACAAAAACATATTGAAATTGCCAATCAATTATTTCAAAATACTACAAATACTATTTTTAAAAACATTGAAAACATCATCGAAACGTCTATTAACTGGTTACACAATAATCAAAATCAAAATTATAGCTATGTGTATGATCAAATTATTTGTATGGGCGAATTGTTATCATCTAAAATTTTAGCAGCTTATTTATTAGAAAAAAACTTAAATAATACGTGGATAGATGCACGTTTGTTTATTAAAACAGATAGTACTTTTCAAGAAGGTAAGGTAAATTTTGAATTAACAGAAACCCTTGTTACATCAAATTTATGCACGCAATTTCATACTCATAATTTTATTATTACTCAGGGATTTATAGCTTCTAATGAACAGCAAGATACAGTTACATTGGCTCGTGAAGGATCTGATTATACCGCAGCTATTATTGCTTATTGTTTAAACGCACAAGCTGTATATGTTTGGAAAGATGTGGCTGGAGTTTTAAATGCTGATCCTAAATATTTTTCTGATGCAACGTTAATATCAGAACTATCCTATCAAGATGCGATAGAGATGACATACTTTGGAGCTTCAGTTATTCATCCAAAAACGGTTCAGCCACTTCAAAACAAAAACATTCCATTATACATTAAATCTTTTATTCATCCTTTAAAATCTGGTACCACTATATCTCAAAGTGCTAAAAGATTATCTGTACCAAGTTATATTTTTAAGCCTTATCAAATATTAATTTCATTACACTCTTTAAATTTTTCATTTATTGCCGAAGATAATTTAAGTCATATTTTTAATTTATTTTCAAAGCATGCGGTTAAAATTAATATGATGCAGTTATCTGCTATTAGTTTTACAGTGTGTTGTGATGCTGTCTTAGTTAATAAATGTAATTTATTAGACACCTTATCTAAATCATATAAAGTAACTTATAATATGGATGTTGAATTGCTCACTATTCAGCATTTTAACCTTGATGTATTAACCCGATTAACCGATAATAAAACAGTATTGTTAGATCAACGAAGTAGAGCAACAGCACAACTCGTACTTAAATCAAACCTTTCATAAATTAGTCTTATCATGATGCCATTTCAAAACACACTTGAATTTTCAAAACAATTAGATCAATCAGACGCATTAAATTATTTACGAAATCAGTTTTACATTCCTCAACACAAAGGCGTTGATTGTGTTTATTTTACAGGTAATTCGCTTGGTTTGCAACCAAAAAATACAGCCGCTACAATACAACAAGAATTAAATGATTGGGCTACTTATGGTGTGGAAGGGCATTTTTTAGCAAAAAACCCGTGGGTGTCTTATCATGAGCAGTTTGCACTACCATCATCAAAAATTGTAGGCGCACTGCCGCACGAAGTGGTGATGATGAATCAATTAACTGTTAATGTTCACTTGCTATTAGTCTCTTTTTACAGACCTACAAAAACAAAATACAAAATTTTATGTGAAGCAAAAGCCTTTCCAAGCGATCAATATGCTCTGCAATCTCAAGTACAATTTCATGGTTATAATATTAAAGATTCTATTATAGAAATTGCTCCTCGTAGCGGTGAGTATGGTATTCATCATGAAGATATTTTAGCAGCCATTGAAAACCATAAAGATGAATTAGCTTTAGTCTTTATTGGTGGGGTTAATTATTTTACTGGACAAGTTTTTGACATGAAATCAATAACTCAAAAAGCCCATCAATACAATATACCTGTAGGTTTTGATTTGGCTCATGCGGCAGGAAATATTAATTTAGAATTACACAATTGGCAAGTAGATTTTGCAGCCTGGTGTAGTTACAAGTATTTAAATTCGGGGCCTGGTAGCGTAGCTGGTGCTTATGTGCATCAAAAACATCATACAAGCAAATTACCAATTTTTTCTGGTTGGTGGGGACATGATAAAACCAATAGATTTAAAATGGATCAAGAGTTTGTACCTATACAAACGGTAGAAAAATGGCAACTAAGTAATGCCCCAATTTTATCAATGGCTGCATATAAGGCATCTGTTGAACTATTTGATACTGTAGGTATGGCAGCTTTATTAGCTAAAAGCAAAATCCTTACCGCCTATTTAGAATTTATTATACATGATATCAATAAATCTAAAAACACCGAATTAGAAATAATCACACCTATAGAAAACAGAGGGTGTCAAATTAGTATTATTGCAAAAAATCAAAACAAACAATTATTTAACAAGCTAATTAACCACGGCGTAATAACAGATTGGCGAGAACCTAACGTCATACGCTGCGCCCCTGTACCTATGTATAATAGCTATGAAGATGTGTACAGGTTTGGAACGCTTTTAAATGGCGGATTCAAGCCATAAATGCAACTTTTCGTCCTTTGTTTTTAATTGTTTGAGTAACTAAATAATTTTCTAACACTGGTACGTCGTCAATAAATATGGATACTTGGTCGTTGTCCGGTTTTTGAGTATCAACTATTTCAATTTCAATTTTATTAGATATCCAATTTACTTTAGGTGGGTTCTAAAAATTAGTTTTTAGAGGTTTGAATAAAAATCGTAGAACCCATTAAAACGATTTTTATAATCTGTACCATCAAAAGTACAATATTTTTCCTTTCCAACATCATAATCTATCTATCAGTGTATTTAATGTCTAATCTTATGGTTTGTTCGTACCTAAAT
>JAVKLI010000017.1:0-8442 GCA_031539425.1 Bacteroidia bacterium | reverse complement strand
TGCCGATGTGTTGCAACATCGAGTCGCCCTTGGCTTTACACCCAAAGAGGTTGGCGCAAATATATTACCCAAAATACACCCCATCAATCAAGCTGCTTTTATCGCTTTTAGAAACACCTTACAACAAAGAGCCTATTCGCCCCAAGCCATAAAAACTTATTTGGCAGAATTTGCGCAGTTATTAATAACACTCAAAAAATATTAGATTTATAAATTGAATCTGCTATTAAAAAAACAAAAAAGGTTTTTTATATATAGGTTTATAGCCACTAGTTGACTATAAATGTGATAAAAAAATAAAACCGTTTCAATGTAACATACTATATTGCAACAATGAAAAATCAATTTTTTGAAGAATTACAATGGAGAGGCATTTTACAGGATTGTACTCCAGACATTGAAAATACCCTCAAACAGGAAATGGTTACAGCCTATATAGGATTTGACCCTACAGCTGATAGCCTACATATAGGAAATTTGATGCAAATTATAACCTTAACCAGACTTCAAAGTGCAGGGCATAAACCCATTGTACTTATTGGTGGCGCAACAGGTATGATTGGCGACCCAAGTGGTAAATCAACTGAAAGAAACCTTTTAAGTATTGATGAGATTGAAAAAAACAAAAACGCTATTAAAAATCAACTGGCTCAATTTTTAAATTTTAACACTGGCCCTAATAAAGCTGAAATGCTTGATAATTATGATTGGTTTAAACAAATGTCTTTTTTAGAATTTGCAAGAGACATAGGTAAACACCTTACAGTAAATTATATGATGGCTAAAGATTCAGTAAAATCTAGGCTTAGTGGTGATACCGGAATGTCTTTTACAGAATTTACTTACCAATTAATACAAGGTTTTGATTTTTATTATTTACACAAACATCATAACTGCACCTTGCAACTTGGCGGCTCCGACCAATGGGGAAATATTACAACCGGTATAGAATTAATTAGACGTAAATCAAACGCTACAGCTTATGGCATCACCACCAAATTGATTAAAAAATCAGATGGTTCAAAATTTGGAAAATCTGAAGGCGGAAATATATGGCTAGATCGAAATAAAACATCACCCTATAAGTTTTATCAGTTTTGGTTAAATATCAGTGATGACGATGCACACACCATGATTAAAGTATTTAGTTTTAAAAATCAAGAAGAGGTTGATAAACTTTATTTGCAACACAAAGAAGCACCTCACGAAAGATTTTTACAAAAAGCATTGGCGCAAGAAGTTACAATACGAGTGCATTCAGAAGCTGATTATAACCAAGCTGTAGAAACATCCTTGTTTTTATTTAAATCTACAGCAGACGATTTATTAAAACTAGATGAACATAACTTTTATAAAATGCTAGGAGGAATCGATACTTACAACGTTTCGCAAAATAATTTACAAAATGATATTCAATTAATAGCTCTATTAACAGAGCACACTGATATTTTTAAAAGTAAAACAGAAGCTCGCACTATGCTTAAATCTAACGCTGTAGCAATAAATAAGACCAAGCAAATGGCAGAAACTTTTTTGATTTCAAAATCAAATTTTATACATCATAAATATTTATTAGTGTCAAAAGGAAAAAAAGAACATTATTTAATACTTGTTTCTAATTAATTTTAGATGCAATAAAACACATAAGGATGCATCCTATATCAAAAATACTACATACTTGGTATAGTAAAAATAAAAGGGATTTACCTTGGAGGCAAACTACAGATCCTTATAAAATATGGTTATCAGAAGTAATTTTGCAACAAACCCAAGTAGTTCAAGGTATGAATTATTATTTAAAATTTATAAATACATACCCAACAATTACACACCTTGCCAATGCAAACGAAGATAAAGTATTAACACTATGGCAAGGCTTGGGCTATTACAGCCGTGCGCGTAATTTGCATTTTACAGCAATATACATTTGTAAAGAATTGAAAGGTAAATTTCCAAAAACATATAGTGAAATTATTAAACTTAAAGGCGTTGGAGCATACACAGCGGCAGCTATAGCTTCTATAGCTTATAATGAGCCCTATGCAGCGGTAGATGGTAATGTGTATAGAGTTATTGCTAGATTATTTAATGTTAATACCCCAATAAATACAACAGAAGGAAAAAAAGAATTTCAAATAATTGCTAATGATTTAATCAAACAATGCAGCTTACCTGGCTTACATAACAATGCCATGATGGAGTTTGGAGCTTTGCAATGCAAACCAACAAACCCATTATGTGATACTTGTGTATTACAAACACATTGTTTGGCATTTCAAAAACAAGTGCAAAACAGCCTACCTGTTAAAAACAAAACAGTAGTAGTAAAAAATAGGTATTTCAATTATATAGTATTTACCTACAAATTCCACATTTATATACACAAAAGAACCGAAAAAGATATATGGCAAAACTTATTTGAGTTTTATTTAATTGAAACTAAAGGAGAAACTACACACAATCAAGTTTTAGAAAATAACTTATTGCAACCCCTTAAAATACATATTAAATCTATTAATGCTATTAAACCAATTAAACACAAGCTAACCCATCAAATATTATATACCCAATTTATACAAATTGACCTAAAAACAAAGCTGAGTAAAACATATAATTTACAATTAATTAAACAAATTGATTTAACAAAATATGCTTTTCCGCAGCCTATACAAAGGTATATTGAAGGCTCATTAATTTAAAAAAAATAAAAATATTTATATATTTAAAAAAAAACATTTGCATATATCTATATTTAGATTAATTTTGCAAACCATTAATTTGGTTTGGTAGCTCAGCTGGTTAGAGCGCCGCCCTGTCACGGCGGAGGTCGCGGGTTCGAATCCCGTCCAGACCGCTTAAAATTGTTCAAAACCATTGAAACTCTTAGTAAAATAAGTTTTTTTTATTTTAAGAAATTTTAATTTAGCCAACGCTTAGCCTACATTGAAGTGGTATAAAATAATTATCTATTTATTAAGTTGCCTGTTGTTGGCTTGTAATAATCAAAATCAAACAACTACTCAAACAATCTACAAAAATTTAAACGACTCTGCAAAGTACGTGGGTATGCAAGTATGCAGAGGTTGTCATACTAGTATTTATAACACATTTATTGAAACCGGTATGGGGCAATCGTTTGATGTGGCTTCGCACCAAAAATCTAAAGCCAATTTTAACAAACCCATAGTTTATGATAAAATAAATAATTTAAACTATACTTCATTTTGGTTAAAAGATAGTTTATACTTTTTAGAATTTAGAAAACAACATTTAGATACAATATATAAAAGACTTGAAAAGGTTGATTATATTATAGGTTCTGGGCAACACACAAATTCTCATATTCAAAACACAAATGGTTATTTACATCAAATGCCAATGACTTATTATAGCCAACAACAAAAGTGGGATTTACCACCCGGCTTTGAAAACGCCAATAATACTAGGTTTGAAAGAGCTATAGGCTTAGAATGTATGAGCTGTCATAATTTTTTTCCTAAAATGGTAATAGGCTCCAATAATAAATATGAAACTGTTTTTTCTGGTATAGAATGTGAAAACTGCCATGGCCCAGGCAGCATACACGTGGCAGAAAGAGGCTCTAAACCGCCTATAGATACAGCTAAATTTATAGATTACAGCATTGTAAATCCGGCTAAATTGCCAATAGATTTACAATTTGATATTTGTCAGCGCTGTCATTTACAAGGCAATATGGTACTACATAATAATAAATCGTTTTATGATTTTAAACCAGGTATGAAATTAAATTCAATACTATCTGTTTTTTTACCAAAATATAAAAACGATGAGGCACATTTTATTATGGCCTCTCATGCTGATAGATTAAAACAAAGCAAGTGCTTTACCCAACCATTAAATAAAAAAATAGTAGATACCTTAAAGCCATTTAAAAATGCGTTAACCTGTGTAACCTGTCATAACCCTCATGTTTCAGTTAAAACAAAATCGTCTGAACAATTTAATCAAGTATGTAAAAATTGTCATCAATCTAACATTAATTGCCCCGAAGTGAAAGAGAATAAAAAGTATACAACTGCTAACTGCGTGTTATGCCACATGCCACAGTCTGGGTCTATCGATATTCCTCACGTTTCCATACACGATCATTTTATAAGAAAACCCTTAAAACAAATAATATCGCAACAAGAAAAAAATAAAATTTTAGAATTTGTTGGATTAGTGGCCATTAATAACCCCAATCCATCTGCCAGTATTAAAGCAAAAGCCTATTTAAATCAATATGAAAAATTTGACCCTAAGCCCATGTACCTTGATAGCGCTGTATTTTATTTAAAATACAAAACAAACGTAGAATTAAAACAAAAATTTGGAAACATTATAAGGCTGCAATTTTTAAAACACAATTTTAATAAAATGCAAGAGCTTGTATCGATTGTTTCTGATAAATTTATTTTAGATACATTATTAATTCATCAATCCTATAGTAATGATGAAGCTTACACGGCCTATCAAATTGGCGAAGCATTTTATGTAACCGAAAACTACAATCAAGCCCTTCAATATTTTAATAAAGCAACCAAATTGGCACCTTATATTTTAGAATTTCAAAACAAATTAGGCGTAACCTATATGAGTGTAAATAAAAATAAAGAGGCTGAAAAAATCTTTGAATTTGTTTTAAACCAAAACCCCAAACAAGTAATAGCCCTAACAAATTTAGGATACATAAAAATGCAACAAAATAAACCTTTAGAAGCTGTAAAACTTTATAATGCAGCAGTGGCTTTAAGCCCAGATTATATACCATTGCTACTTAATATTTCAGGATACCATTTGTTTGTTAATGATAAAAAAATGGCTATAAAATATTTAAATCAAATTTTAAAATTAGACACTAAAAATAAACAGGCTCTAATAATTTTAAAACACATTAAATAATAACAGCTATTAAGAATATAAAATACAACATTCTGTAAATGGATTATTACATTTGCAAAACAATTTATTAATCACAATTTGTTATGTTACAAACAAGCTATTTAATTGACAATGTAAGTGAAACACTTACTAAACTTGAAGTTAAAAATCATAAAGATGCTGCAACAAAAATTAATTCTATAATTGAAATTGATCTTAAACGCAAAGCTGCAAAACAAACATCAGATGAAGTGAAAGCTCAATCAAATGCGTTTGCAAAAAAAATAGGTGAGGCTATAAAAAATGGCCTCCAAAGCGAAGCTAGAGTAATGAAACAAGAAGTGGCATCACTTAAAGAAGAAGAAAAGAAAATAGATGAGCAACTTCAAAAAATTGAAAAAGATTTATTTGACATTTTAGTTACTATTCCCAATTTACCCCACACTAGCGTACCTAAAGGCACAAATGCAGAACATAATATTACCATATCGCAACATGGAGCTATCCCTACATTTACGTTTAATGTCCTAGCTCATTGGGATTTAGCGTCAAAATATAATTTAATCGATTTTGAATTGGGGGTCAAAATTACAGGTGCAGGATTTCCTGTTTACAAAGATAAAGGTGCCAAATTACAACGCGCATTAATTAATTATTTTTTAGACAAAGCAACCGCTAATGGTTATAAAGAAATTCAACCGCCCATTTTAATTAATGCGCAAAGTGGCTTTGGTACTGGTCAATTGCCAGATAAAGAAAATCAAATGTACGAGTGTACTATTGATAATTTATATTTAATTCCTACAGCCGAAGTACCTATTACAAATATTTATCGAGATGTTATTTTAAATGAAAAAGAACTTCCAATAAAAAACTGTGGCTACACACCTTGCTTTAGAAGAGAAGCAGGAAGTTATGGTAAAGATGTGAGAGGACTTAATAGATTACATCAGTTTGATAAAGTAGAAATTGTACAAATTACAAGTTCCGAAAAATCATACCAAACACTAGAAGACATGTTAAAACACGTTTGTAATTTGTTAGATGAGTTAGAATTACCTTATCGGATTTTAAAATTATGCGGCGGCGATATGAGCTTTGCCTCAGCACTTACTTATGATTTAGAAGTATATTCATCAGCGCAACAAAAATGGCTCGAAGTAAGCTCTGTATCTAACTTTGAAGCCTTTCAAACCAATCGTTTAAAATGCAGATACAAAGATGCCAATGGCAAAACACAGTTGACACATAGCCTCAATGGTAGCGCTTTAGCCTTACCTCGTATTGTAGCTGCTTTACTCGAAAATAATCAAACCGAAAAAGGAATTAAAATTCCTAAAGCCCTACAATCATATACAGGATTTGATATCATACAATGAGTAAAATTTTAGCCCTTTTTCTTTGCCTTAATCAATTTTTTTTTGCGCAGTTTAAAAACATTTTAATAAGTAAAAAAAATACACCAAAAGAGGTATCTATAGCTATAAACCCTAAAAATACTAATCAAATAGTGGCAGGAGCTAATTTGAATAATCAATACTATAGCGTAGATGGGGGTTATACTTGGCATGAGCAACACTTACAGTGTAATGAATATGGCGTGTATGGCGACCCAGTTATTTTTTGGGATAATAACAATGGGGTTTATTTTTTACATTTAGCAAACCCTTCAAAACCAACGCCAAATGCTAGTTTTTTAGATAGAATTGTTATTCAAAAATCAAACGATTTTGGTAAAACCTTTCCAATGTGTGTTGGAATTGGAAAAAATAATTTTAAAGTTCAAGATAAACCTTGGGCTACTATTAACACAAAAAACAACAGCATTCACCTCACCTGGACCCAATTTGACAAATACAAAAGTACTTTAAATAAAGATGTTACCAATATCATGTATTCACAATCAATTGATGGAGGCTTAACTTGGACAAACCCAACTAGCATTTCAAAATTTAAAGGCGATTGTTTAGATAATGACAATACTATAGAAGGTGCCACACCCGCTATTGGTACAAATAATGAACTCTATGTAGTGTGGGCTAGCGGTAAGGGGCTGATGTTTCAAAAATCATTAGATAATGGTAACACCTGGCTTAATGAAGAAAAAAAAATAATAGATACCCCTGGAGGATGGGCCTACAGCATGCCTAACGTTTACAGAGCCAATGGATTACCCATAACAGCAACAGATTTAAGCGATAGTAAATACAGAGGAACTCTCTACATTAACTGGAGCGACTCCAGATTTGAACAACAAAATATCGGTATTAACCTTATTCGCTCATCTAACAGTGGTAATACATGGAGTAATCCACTTCAAATTAACATTCCAACAAAAGGCATAACTCCTTTTTTAACCACTATGTGTATCGATCAAACAAATGGAAATATTTATATATTCTACTATCAAGCGCAACTAATAAATAACAAAACAATGGTAAATGTTATTTTAGCTGCATCTAATGATGGTGCAAAAACTTTTGTATACCATCAAATAAATGAAATCCCTTTTGAAACAGAAAGCAAAACTTTTTTGGGAGATTACATTGGAATAGCTGCAGTTAATAATGTTATTCGCCCCATCTGGACTCAAACAAACGGTTCAGAATCCTCAATTTATACAGCCATTATAAACGGAGATCATTTGTTTAAAAAAAAGTAAAACATAATCTAATTTTTAAGTAGCTTCAAGGTCAAAAATGATATTTTTGAGCTTGAAGCTTTTGTAAGATGATAAATACCTTATATACCAATGATAATTTGTTTATTCTACATGGATTAAATTCTGCGAGCGTAGATTTAATTTATTTAGATCCGCCCTTTAATTCAAAGCGGACGTACTCTGCACCCATTGGCACAAAAGCTGCAGGAGCGAGTTTTAAAGATATGTGGACGTGGGATGACATTAACGAGGCGTATTTAGACAAGCTCATCGAGCAATATCCATCGTTGGTTCAATTTATCCAATCAACAGGCGTCATGCACAGCAAAGCCATGATGTCGTATTTAACTTATATGACACAACGCCTCATTGAATTGTACAGAATATTAAAAGATACGGGCAGTTTGTATTTGCATTGTGACCCCACTGCGAGCCATTATTTAAAGATTGTATTAGATGAAATTTTTGGGAGAAATAATTTTAGGAATGAGATTATTTGGCAACGAAATGATGGTAGAGCAAAGGGTAGTCAATTTCAACCTAAAAAATTTGGTGCGAATACAGATACTATTCTTTTTTACACCAAGTCTGATCATTATCATATAAAGCCCTACATCAATACAACTGATTTGTCGTCGGATTTACTCATCAAATTCAACAAAACAGACGAAGATGGACGATTATATTATACAGGAATCCCTTTGTTTAGGTCTCAATCAATGGGCGACAGACCGAATTTGTGTTATGAATGGAGAGGGTTTAAAAATCCGCATTTGTCTGGTTGGCGATTAAGTAAAGAACGTTTAGAAGAAGAGTATCAAAATGGAAATATTGTTATTGCCAATGATAATAAATTAGAACGCAGACAATATTTAGAT
>JAVKLI010000110.1:0-25354 GCA_031539425.1 Bacteroidia bacterium | reverse complement strand
TTTGACTTATTATGGGCTGTCCGCTAAAATTTTTACTTTTACTCATTACTTAACTTTTGTCGTAAAAATTAAAGTAATAAAAAAAGGGAGATGGTAGAAATACCGCTCCCTTTTAAATTGTTTTATCGGACACTAATAATATCAAATATAATAAATTGTTTTAATAAAAAAAAATTGTTAAAAAAAATAAAAACTGAAATGTTTTTTTGTGTAGAATTCTAATTGTATGTTACATCACTACTAAATCTTATTTTCACAAAAATTAAATTAATACCATCTGTACACAACCAATCAAATAGCAAAAATTGTTAATGCTGAAATTAATAATTTTCAATTAAAACAAAATGTTAAATATTTATTGATAGATAGAGCAATATAACCACCTGTTAACTTTAAAACAATAACACCATTGGTATATATTGCGTAATTAAGATATAAAGTATGGTTTTTTAGAATAAAAACCATACTTTATATCATTAAAAATAAAATTACTAAATTTGTTATAAAATCAAACATCATGAGTGCAGCCATAGAAGCATTAAGAGGGAAGCTACATCATTACATTGACCATGTAGAAGATAAAAAAATAAAAGCGTTTTATACCATGGTACAAACAGATATTGAAGAGGTAGAAACTATTTATACATCAGCGTTTAAATTAGAATTAGACAAAAGACAAGATGATTATAAATCAGGTAAATTTAAAATGGTAACATCTGAAGAGAGCAAAAAAAGAATTGAAAAAATACTCAAAAATAAGGTTACTAAATAAGCATGTACCAATATATACTAGAGCCTAGAACACAGTTGGAATATGAAAAATCAGTTGAGTGGTATACCAAACGTAGTGAAGGGGCGACGTTAAATTTTATAGCAAGTACTGACAACACCATAAATTTAATTTGTAAACACCCATACCAATTCAAAAAAAATTACAAAAACTTCTATGAAACCTTAATTAATAAATATCCGTTTACAATAATTTATACAATTGAAGAACAAATAAAAACGATTGTAATTTTCTCAATATACCATCATAAACGCAACCCTACAAAGAAATTCAAATCTATTAGAGTTAATAGAAAAACCTAACAAACAGCCAGATTTAAAACAATAAGTTTAATATTAACCTTAACTGTAAAAAAATATAATTTAGATTAATTATAAAATTAAGTTTAGCTATTTTATACTTTTACAAAAATTAAATTAATACCATCTGTACGCAACCAATCAAATAGCAAAAATTGTTAATGCTGAAATTTATAATTTTCAATCCAAACAATTTGTTAAACATTTATTGATAGATAGTAGACAATTAACTGCTACACAAAACACGTTATTTATTGCCATTAAATCAGCTCAAAATGACGGACACAATTATATAGATACTTTATATAAACAAGGTGTAAAATTATTTTTGGTTTCTCAACTACCATTAGATTATAAAAATTATACCAATGCTCAATTTATTTTAGTAAAAAATACGATCAAAGCATTACAACAACTAGCCTATTATCATCGATCCAAATTTAAAAACATGGTGATAGGCATCACTGGAAGCAATGGAAAAACAATTGTAAAAGAATGGCTTACACAATTATTGCAAAATGAATTTAAAATTTGTAGCAACCCAAAAAGCTATAATTCACAAATTGGTGTGCCATTATCTGTATGGAATTTAAATACTCAAAAAGATACATTAGGCATATTTGAAGCGGGCATTTCAACATCTAATGAAATGGGGCACTTGAGTGATATTATAAATCCAACAATTGGCATTCTTACCTCTATTGGTGTAGCACATTCTGAGGGGTTTAAATCTATTAATGAAAAAATACTTGAAAAAATAAAACTGTTTCAATATTGTGAAATAGTAGTTATAAATACGCTTCAAAATAATGACTTGACTTATGATTTAAAATTTATAAAACAACAACTAAAATGCAAAACCATTAGTATTGGAACTTCCAATGATTTTGAATTACAAGTATTAAGTATCAACAATGAAATTAAAGGCTCAATGATACAATTTAAATATTTAAACAAACAACACACTTTACAAATTCCGTTTTCTGATTTAGCAAGCGTTTATAACTGTTTAACCTGTTGGGTAGTTTTAAAACACTTTAAAATAAGTTTAAAAAATATTGCAAAACGGTTTTCTTTACTAAGTCCTGTTGAAATGCGAATGGAATTAAAGCAGGGGCGAAATCATAATATTGTTATAAATGATTTCTATAATAACGATTTAAATGCTTTAAAAATAGCCTTACAATTTCAAAAACAACAAAAACGAAATAATAAAAA
Source organism: Bacteroidia bacterium (assembly GCA_031539425.1). Classification (GTDB taxonomy): domain Bacteria; phylum Bacteroidota; class Bacteroidia; order B-17B0; family Aurantibacillaceae; genus UBA4416. The sequence continues at coordinate 23,047 of JAVKLI010000110.1, read as the reverse complement.
CATATTAATTTTATCAAGCATTACACAAAGTGGCTTAGATTTAAAAAATCTTTACAATAGCGTTAATGAACTATTAACAGAATTTAAAATAGATTTATTAATAGGAATTGGAGATGATATTATAAAACATAAATTGTGCTTTAAAACACAGCACCTATTGTTTAATACAACAGATGAGTTTATTAAGACTTATAGCACTGGCAAAATAGAACCATTTAAAAACTCTACCATCTTATTAAAAGGCTCTCCAACATTTCAATTTGAGCGCATCAGTAAATTATTACAAGAAAAAAGTCATAACACTGTTTTAGAAATTTCATTAAATAAAATCAGTCATAATATCAATTATTTTAAATCTCAATTAAACGCAGGTACTAAAATAATGTGTATTGTAAAAGCTACTGGTTATGGTCTTGGTGGTAACGAAATTGCCAACACGCTAAAACATTCAAATATAAATTATTTGGCTGTTGCCTATACAGATGAGGGCGTGATGCTCAGAAAATCTGGCGTTACATTACCTATAATGGTTATGAATCCTGAAGAAAATAGTTTTACAGATTTAGTTTTCAATCAACTGGAACCTGAAATTTATTCTTTTAAATTATTAAACACATTCATTGAGTTTGTAAATGATGCTAAAGTTCAAGCGCCATACCCTATTCATATCAAACTCGATACTGGCATGAATAGATTGGGGTTTAATTCAAAAGATGTCAATCAAATCAGTCAAATAATTTTAACTTCAAATACATTAAAAGTGAAAAGTGTTTTTTCTCATTTTGCAGGTAGTGACTCTAAAGAGTTTGACACATTTTCCAAACAGCAGTTAAGTCAATTTAATGATTGTAGTAGCGCGCTAGAACATAAATTAAACTATAAAATAATAAAACACCTTTGTAACACCGCAGCTATTACCCGACATAAAAATGCACATTTTGATATGGTGCGCTTAGGCATTGGCATGTATGGCATCAGTGGGGATACAAAAATTGAAAAGCATTTAGAATTTACTACAACTCTTAAAACCAAAATATCTCAATTAAAAATTGTAGAAAAAGGCAGCACTATTGGTTACAACAGTAAAAATAAATTGACAAAAACTAAAACAATTGCTATTATCCCTATTGGTTATGCAGATGGTTTTAATCGCGCATTAGGCAATGGAAAACATCATGTGTTGATAAAAAATAGTGCTTGCCCCACTATTGGAAACATTTGTATGGATATGTGTATGATAGATGTAACGCAAATAAACTGCAAAGAAGATGACGAGGTAATTATTTACAACAACAGAAAAACATTTGATGAGCTAGCAAATAAATTGCAAACGATTCCGTATGAAATATTAACTAATAATTCAGAGCGCATTAAAAGAATTTATATAACAGAATCATAATGATGACGTCAACAATAAAAATAAATGGCATTTATATATACGCCTACCATGGCTGTTTGCCCGAAGAAACAAAAATTGGAGGCGAATATATAGTAGATGTTGAAATGCTTACAAATGTAGATACATCTTATAAATCAGATGACTTAAAAGATACCATTGACTATTGTACAATTTATGAAATTGTAAAAAAAGAAATGGCTATTCCATCAAAGTTAATTGAACACGTTTGTAAACGCCTATTTGACTCAATAAAAAATCAATTTAAAACTATTGAAAAAATAAAAGTTTGTGTTACTAAAATAAAACCTCCAATGAACGGAAATGTTGATAAGGTGTTGTTTGAATTGGAAGGGTAATTTTATAATATTTGTATTATTAATAAGCCAGTGTTGCAATTATCTATATAAATAACATGAAAAAACACTTTACTCAAAATTCATTAGTACTCTTACGAGGATTAGTTGGTGCCGGTAAATCTACCTTAGCACAGTTGTTAAGTGAAAATGGCAAATACCCCGTTTTTTCAGTTGATGATTATTTTACCAATGCAATAACTCAAGAATATAGTTTTGATTTTTCTAAAAACCATTTGGCTTACAAGTACTGTGAAAACAATACTGAAGAGGCTATGATAAAGCAGAACAAAAAAATATTGGTACATAACACATTTACAATAGATTGGGAATTGGAACCTTATTTTAAATTAGCTCAAAAATATCAGTACCAAATATTTGTAGTTACAGTAGAAAATTACCATCAATCAGGAAACATACACCAAATACCTGATGACCAAATTTTAAAAATGGCTCAAAAATACAAAGTGAAATTGTATTAAAAACATTCAGCCACAGTTAAATAAATGCCAAAATTGTTTTTATCAGCAAAACCGCAATCTAATCTTAAATTAAGTTGGTCTTTACTCAAAACCGAATAACGCGCGCCCCCGCCAAAACTATATTTTAAAGGTGTTTCAAACACATCAAACTTTTCATTGTAAACGTTTCCGCAACCTGCAAAACCCACTAAAGCAAAATCTTTTACTATAGGCACTCTGTATTCAAGTATAAAGCTATACATATTATTATCTCTATATCTGCCTTGATAATAGCCACGTAAATTGTTTGCGCCGCCTATCATAGCAAGCTCTCTAATTGAAATTTGACCAATATTTAATACATTGTAAAATTGAAAAGCTAAAATAGTGTTACTGTAAATTTGTTTGTAAAACCGAAAGTCAAAATCAAAAGTTAACTTGTTAAATGTGGATCCTATTTTTTCATTATAAAACACAAAAGTGCTTTGAGCAAAAACACCTCTCGTTGGCCAGTTAGTAGCATTTCTAGTATCGTAACTAAAGCTTAAGCCGCCGCCAGAAATAAAATGGTTTTTATCTTTACCTAGTACTTTAGAGGAATCAAGCAAACTGTTTTTATCATATAATATATCATAAACCCACTGACCTCTATAAATTAAGCCTACAAACATTTTATGTTTGCTTTTTTGCGACAATTTAATTTTTAAGTGTGGTGTAAAATAGGTTTGTTGAAACGAATAGTCTGTTTTATCACCAGTTAATACTTTTGTTACATCTGGAGTTTTGCCACCTATACCCCAAAATCTATCGGGCCAAGTGGTGTTAGATAAATGAGTGGTTAAAAAATATTTTTCGTTTTTAAAAAATATGGTTGATTCTAAAACCAAAGCCACCTGGTTACGTTGCGAAAACAAAGCAACAGCTTGCACTACAGAACGTCTGGTAGTGGTATCTGTAAAAAAAAAGTTTTTAAATGATATTGCAGCTGATGCACCCACTGCCCACTGGGTTTCTGGAGAATTATAAATTACTGGTATTACTGCATATCTAAATTTTTTGGTTGTATCTTCTTCCATTTTTATAATTTGTTGAAAAATAGATTTATCGCTTTTATGCGTAGTGTCTGTTTTTACTTGACTAATTAAATGAAAAGAGGATGTTAATGAAAGTATTAGTGTGAAATAAATAGCTTTCAATTTTAATTATTTTAAAATTTCTCGAGCTATCACTACTTTTTGTATTTCGCTAGTTCCTTCGCCAATAGTGCAGAGTTTGCTGTCTCTATAATATTTTTCGGCCGGAAAATCTTTTGTAAATCCGTAGCCACCAAATATTTGAACGGCTTCAGTACTATTTTTTACACAAACTTCTGATGCAAAATATTTAGCCATAGCGCCTTCTTTTGTCATTTTTACACCTTGATTTTTTAAATCTGCGGCCTTAAAGGTTAATAATTCAGCTGCATCTAAATCGGTTGTCATATCTGCTAGTTTAAAGGCAATACCTTGAAACGAATTAATTGTTTTGCCAAATTGAGCTCTTTCATTGGCATATTTTGCAGCGCATTCGTAAGCGCCACGTGCTATACCGCAAGCTAAAGCTGCAATTGAAATTCGACCACCATCTAACACTTTCATAGCTTGTTTAAAACCTTCTCCTTCATCTCCTAAAAGTTGATCTTTATGAATTTTGCAATTATCAAATATTAATTCAGCTGTTTCGCTGGCCCTCATGCCTAGTTTGTTTTCTTTTTTACCACTTGCAAAACCTGGCGTGCCTTTTTCAATAATAAAAGCACTCATGCCGTGACTATCATTTTTATTGCCTGTTCGGGCAATTACAACGGCTACGTTACCAGATATGGCATGGGTAATAAAATTTTTACTGCCGTTTAATATATAATAATCGCCATCTTTTTTTGCTGTGGTATTCATTCCGCCCGCATCTGATCCGGTGGCAGCTTCTGTTAAACCCCAAGCACCTATCCACTCTGCGGTAGCTAATTTTGGTAAATATTTTTGTTTTTGTTCTTCGTTGCCAAATGCTAATATATGCCCAGTGCATAATGAATTATGAGCTGCCATTGATAAGCCTATAGATCCGCATATTTTAGATAGCTCAATAATAGCTGTTACATATTCTGTATAAGTTAATTCTGAACCGCCATATTTAGAAGGCACTAAAACGCCCATTAATCCTAGATCACCCAATTTTTTAAATATTTCTATAGGAAAATGCTGGGCTTCATCCCATTCCATCATTTTTGGGTAAATATATTCTGCGCCAAATTTTTGTATCATTTCTGAAATTAAAACTTGTTGCTCGTTTTTTATAAATTCAAATCCATTTTGCATGTTAAAACCTTTTAATTAATAAGTCTATTTTTTATTTTTTAAATCTTGCAATATATTAACTGCTTCAAATAAGTATTGGTCTTTTTGTAAGTTTTTGGCCCACTTCTTTTCTTTGTTTTGTCTTACTGTATCTTCTATTGTAAATGATGTATTTGGTTCTATTAGTAGGTTTTTTATTTCTTTTTCAGCATCGGTATATTCTTTAGATTGATCCGCTAGTGCTTTCATTTTTTTTCTAAACATATCCATATTTAAACTGTATTTAGTGTCGTCTTTTTTAGATTTTATTTCAATAGCTAATTTTGAAATGCGTTTAAATTCGATACTTTTGGCAATTCTTTTTTTACTGTTTGCAGCTACTTGAGCATAATTGATGGTATTAAATGTGGTATAAGTTGCAGGTGTTATCACATCCCACTTTAAGGGGTAATCCATTTGTTTTTCGCCTATATCAATCATCTCATAAGGGTCTGGTAAATTAATATCTGGTGTTACACCTTTTAATTGCGTTGCTTTTCCAGAAATTCTATAAAACTTTTGATTGGTAACTTTAATTGCTCCTATTGGTTTTACTGTATCATAAGGGGTGTCAGTTAAATAATTATCTAATTCAAAAAATACTTGTACTGTTCCTTTTCCAAAAGAAGGAGTGCCAAGAATAATACCTCTTTTATAATCTTGCACTGCTGCTGCTAAAATTTCTGATGCCGATGCACTGCCATGGTTAATTAGTAAAGCTAATGGGCCATTCCATAAGGTTGGGGTATTGTCTGATTTTGGTTTACTTAATAATGATCTAATGGAACCATCTTTTGATTTTACCTGAACTACAGGGCCAGAAGAACCAAACAAACTCATCATATCTACCACTTCTTGTAAAGAGCCGCCACCATTGTCTCTTAAATCTACCACTAATCCTTCAATATTTTTTTGTTTTAATTTTTCAATTTCAATGCGCATATCATTTGAGCAATGTCTGGCACCATTTTTAGTAAAATCTGAATAAAAAACGGGTAAATAGATGTAACCATATTTTTTACCATATTGTATAGTGGCTGATTTTACAAAGGTTTCTTCTATCTCTATTACATCACGTATAATTGGAATTACTTTAAAAGTACCATCTGGTCGTTTTACCGTTAATCTTACTTCCGATCCTTTTTTTCCTCTAATTAATTCAATAGCTTCATCTAAATCCATATTAATTACGTCAACGGGTTCTTTGTCTGCTTGGGCTACTTTGTGTATTTCGTCACCTGCCTTTAGCTCTCCCTGCTTGTGCGATGGAGAGCCAATGATAATTTCATTAATTTTAATGATTCCGTCTTTTACATTTAATTTTGCGCCTATTCCTTCAAACTGACCACTCATGGTTTGGTCAAATTGTTTTTTTTCTTTTGGTGCCATATACTCGGAGTGTGGGTCAAACGAATTGACAAGGGCGTTAATGTATCCATTTAAACGTTCTTTTAAAGTAATTTTTTGTAAGCGCTTAAACCAATCTTTGTTTGATTTTAGCACTTTTCGTCGTGCATCTACTTCTATACTATCGTAAATTTTTACTTTGTAAGCTGTGTCTTTTTTCTCTTTTAATTTTTCTTGGTTAGTTAGTATTTCGTCTACTTTTGCTAATACTTGGTATTTAAGCATTTTGCGCCATAGGTCTTTACATGCTTCATTTGTTTTTGCATATTGAGACTTATCTCTATCGGTTTCGTAATATTCATCATTATTAAAACTGATGGGTTGAGCTAAAATTTCTTTTACCCAAGCATCTTTTTCTGTAATGCTTCTAGTAATCATCTGATTAGATAAATTAAAAAAATCAAAATTAGAATTTAGGAATGCTTCATCTAATTTGTATTGGTATCCTTTTAAGCTATCAACTTGGGGTTGGGTTAAAAACTTCTTGTAATAATCCAAACGCTTCATGTGTAGTTTATAAATTTTATCACTCAAACTATCATTGTATAGCAGTGGTGTATAGTGAGATTGGGTTAAAGCAGTTTGAACTACGTTTAATAAAATGTCGTTTTTACTAATTTTATAATAAACAAAAGAGCATAAAATACCTAATGAAATTATGCCAGCGAAGTAAATTTTTTTATTTGTCATACAGCTCAAATTTAGCATAAAATCATTGCTAATTTTTTTATACATTAATATTTTAGTAATATTAACATGTGAATAAAATGAATTCAATTTTCTAAAACCTATGTATCAAAAAATAAGCAATAATATTCTTGAAACTATTGGTAATACACCTTTGGTTCGCATTAACAACATCACAAAAGGCTTTCCTTGCACGGTATTAGCAAAAATCGAGACGGTAAACCCTGGCAATTCTATCAAGGATAGAATGGCTTTAAAAATGATAGAAGATGCTGAAAAAAGCGGCAAATTAAAACCTGGAGGCACTATTATAGAAGGAACCAGCGGCAATACAGGTATGGGTTTGGCTATAGCAGCTATTATGAAAGGTTATAAATGTATATTTACCACTACTGATAAACAAAGTAAAGAAAAGGTAGATGCTTTAAAAGCTTTTGGCGCCGAGGTGGTTGTGTGCCCTACAGATGTTGACCCAGAAGACCCTCGCTCTTATTACTCAGTATCGAGCCGCTTAGAAAAAGAAACTCCTAACGCTTGGAAACCTAATCAGTACGACAACTTATCTAACACTCAAGCGCATTATGAGCAAACGGGCCCAGAAATATGGGAACAAACAGAGGGCAAGATTACACACTTAGTTGTTGGGGTTGGAACGGGAGGCACTATTTGTGGTACAGGTAAATTTTTAAAAGAACAAAATCCAAATATTAAATTGTTAGGTATTGATACTTATGGTTCTATATTTAAAAAATTAAAAGAAACGGGAATTATCGATAAAAATGAAATTTATCCATATGTAACAGAGGGTATAGGGGAAGATTTTTTACCTAAAAATGTAGATATCAATTTAATAGATCATTTTGAAAAGATAACAGATAAAGATGCGGCAGTTATGACAAGGCGTATACCCCGTGAAGAAGGTATATTTGTTGGAAATAGTGCTGGTGCAGCTATGGCAGGTGTTTTGCAAATGCAACATTTATTTAAACCAACGGATATGGTTGTAGTTATATTTCATGATCATGGTACAAGGTACCTTGGCAAAATGTTTAATGACGAATGGATGATAAGTAAAGGTTATTTGTAATAGCATTTATATTAACTACGAGAGGTAATTCTCCACTAGTCAAATAATTAGGCATAGAATTACTCCAAAACTAGTTGTTGCTGCTAATGGATAATTTGAAGCCCCCAGTTAGTACCATTATATATTAACCCTTGTATTTATTGCCTGTACACTTTATACTAGAACGCCTTGTATACCTTTAATAGAAGGACTATTAGTAGTTTCTTTACTTAAATTATTTATTAGTTTAATTGCACTTATACTTGAAGTAGTAGCTGCATTTTTTAAGCAGTATTTTTAGCATACAATACATAAGAAACATATACTAATTAGGTTATAGTAGACATAACCCAGTTTAAATTTTAAATAAGATGAAAAAATGCCTATTTTTTTCATAAATATAAGTCAAGCTAATCTCTTTATGATATTAAATCCAAATCATTGCGCTCATATTGTAGCTTTACTAATTTAGAGTATAAGCCATTTTTATTTTCAATTAACGCTTGATGTGTGCCACTTTCAAGTACTTTACCCTTATCTAACACCACAATCATATCTGCATTTTTAATGGTTGATAAGCGATGTGCGATTACTAAAGAAGAGCGACCAACCATGAGCTTATCTATAGCTTCTTGCACCAAACGTTCGCTTTCGCTATCTAAACTACTGGTAGCTTCATCCAAAATTAATATAGATGGATTTTTTAGTACAGCTCTAGCAATAGCAATACGCTGCCTTTGCCCACCAGATAGTTGAATACCTCTATCACCCACTTTGGTTTCAAAGCTATCTGGAAATCCGGTAATAAAATCATAGGCATTAGCTTGTTTGGCTGCCTCTATAACTTCTGCATCTGTAGCGTTTGGCGCTGCATATAAAATATTTTCTTTAATTGTACCGCCAAATAATATCACATCTTGCGGCACAATAGCTATTTGTTGGCGCAACTCAGTTAAATCATAATCTGTTGATTTTTTATTATCTATTAAATAAGTGCCATTATTAGGTTCATAAAAACGCAATGCTAAAGCGGCTATTGTAGATTTGCCAGAGCCGCTGCTGCCTACCAAGGCTACAGTTTGTCCTTTTTTAATTTGAAACGATACATTGTTTAGCACTTTATAATCTGGCCTTGATGGGTAGGTAAATTCAATATTTTGAAATTCTAAATAACCTTCTACACGTGGGTATTGAATAGGTACTGTATTCATATTTACAATTTCATGCTGCTCGTCTAATATTTCAAAAACCCTATCTGTAGCGCCCATAGCTCTTTGTATAGATGCTAACTGTTCTGGTAACCCACCCAAGGAACCTGCAACAAACAAAGATAGCATCATAAATTTTCCAAAATTTTCACTCGATAATTCTCCTGCATTAATGAGCAGCAACATTTTATACAATAAAAAAAAGATAGACCCAAACACACACATAATTATGAAGGCAAAAAATAAGCCTTTTAACAGACCGTACTTAATGCCAAATTTTTTAATTTCTTCAATGTTAATTGAATATTTCTTAGTTTCTAAAACCTCATTAGTAAAGGCTTTTACACTGGTAATACCGATTAATGCTTCAGAAATTATAATGTTTGATATGGCAATTTTATCTTGAAATATTTTAGAATATTTTCTAATGCGTCTTCCATAAATAATGGCAATAGCTGTAAGTGGCGGAATGATGACAATAAACCATTTTGCCACATGCCAATTGGTATAATAAATTAATAATACCATACCACCTATACCCACTATAGTTTGTCGTATAACCTCTGCAATATTTATTATAAAAGCATCTGAAATAGCATTAATATCAGTAGATAAACGACTTTGTAACTCTCCAATTTGTTTTTTTGAAAAATAAGCCATTGGTAACTTCAATAATTTATTAAACGTATCAAATCGCAATCCCTTCAGCATATTTTCTGCTACTAAAGTGAAAAAATACACTCTCCCAAATGATATAACACCTTGTAGTATTAATAAAAACAATAGTTCTAAACCTGTTTGCAGTACCTTTTCAGAAAACAAAACCGAATCGGCATGTGTTTCGCCTAAAAATCCAAACATTTTACCTGCAATTAAAGGGAAATATAAGCCAATTCCAGCAGTACCACCTAAAAAACAAAGGCCTAATAAAAATTGCCATTTATTTTGCTTAACGTATTGAAATAGTTTTAAGGTTTTTTTTGGGTTAATTTTTGATTTTTGATTCATAAAAAAAAATAGAAAAATAAATAAGTACCTAGGAGGAGACTCGAACTCCCACGCCTTGCGGCACATGCACCTCAAGCATGCTTGTATACCATTCCAACACCTAGGCAAAAAAGTTTACAAAAATGCTAATTATTTATTTACCTTGTTAAAAAAATAATCAGTTTAATGAACGCCCTCGTTTCAAACATAAAAGCACATTGGTTGTTTTATGGTATTTTACTTTTAGGAATTGTTTTTCGTTTTGTTCCGCTTAACCAGTATCAGTTTTCACATGATGAGTTAAGCGCTTTAAGTAGAGCTCATTTCACTACTTTTTCAGATTTAATATATAAGGGCGTATTAACAGATACACATCCTATGTTAATTCAATGGCTGTTATGGTTGTATTTACAAGTGCTTCCTACTACAGAGGTTTGGGTTAAAGTACCATTTTTATTGTGTGGCATAGCATCAATCATTTGTGTTTATATTTTTTCGCTAAAATTTTTCAATAAAAATGTAGGTATTGTTAGTTCTATTATTATCTCCTATTCGTTTATTTTCATCATATATAGCAGTTATGCACGTATGTACATAACAGGTGTTTTGTTTTCTATTTGTTTATTATATGCTGCATTTAATTTAATTTTTAATAACACTCATCAATTAAAAAATTATTTTTTATATATTCTATTTGTTACACTTTGCGCATACAATCACCATATAAGTGCTCTATTTGCAGTAGTGGTATCTGTTTTAACTTTTTTCTATATTAATAAATCTCAACGCCTAACTTTTACGACTGTTTGTATGTGTGCTATTGCACTTTACTTACCAATTTTATCGTTAACGCTCACTCAACTTAAATTGTCAAGCTTATCATGGCTTCCAAAGATAAATCCATTAGAAGTATTGTATTTTATGAGGGCCTTTTTTGGTACAGGCTTAGTTGGTATTATTTTAATGTTGCTATTTGGTTTTTCTATTTTAATTTCGATTTTTAAACTAAAAACAATTACTCAAAAACAACAATTTTTGTTTTTATGTTTTAGCATAAACTATTTGATAATACATATTTACTCAGTTATTGTGGGATCTATTTTGCAAAACTCTAACTTATTGTTTTCAGGTATTGCTTTATTAGTTTTTGTAGCCACATTTTTTAAAAATAGTACTTCTAAAAAAATGGGTTACATCAGCTTTTTGTTAACTCTACTGCTTAGTTGTCAAAGCATTTTTAAAAAACAACTATTTTTTAAAGTGCATCATCATGAATATGAAATGCAAGTAAATGCAACCAAACAAACGATTGATGACTTTAAAACAACTGATGTATCTGTTATTTATAAAGGTGAGCCGTTTTTTATATCTTATTATTTATCTAAATATAAATTACCTCATCAAAAATATTTTAACACACAAACTTGTTCTGCAAAACAATTAATTGATTATTTAAAAAATCAAACAAGCCAATATATTATAGTGGGCGATGTTTCACCAGCACAAATTAAAATGATAAAGCAATTTTATCCATACGCATTAAATAATATTGAAAGTTTTTTCTATAATGTTTATGTATTTACTAAATTTTATAATACAGAGCCTATTCCAAAAGAATTTGCATTTAATTATTCAACGTATGATTTTAAAATTTATACAGATACTGTAAAGCCCTTGCAATTGTATAATGATAGTATTGTGTATTGTGTAACTGCTCATGCTAAAGAATTTCCATTTCATATTAGTTTAAATATGGATAAAAAGCCTATTTATAAAGAACAATATTTAGTGATAGATTTTTGTATACGCAATGATAGTTTGTTATCGTCAAAAGATGTAATATGCGCTGAAATTAAAAATAAACAGGGTCAATCACTTTATTATAAATCAGAAAAAATGATTGATCAAATTACATTAAATCACAAGCAAAATCATATTTTTATGGATGTTTTTATTGGCTCAGACCATAAACAATGGATTCATAAAAACGCATCTATTAATTTTTATTTACAAAAATCTAAGCGTTCTTCTTTTGAAATAGTAAACGTAAAATTATATTCTTTAGATGATCATCCTAATAAATGGCTGGTTTGGAGGTAGGTGCTTTTATAAGCAAATGTTTGAGTGTAGCTATTGATATCAGTTTTAATGGTGCTATTAAAAAATAATTTCAGTAGCCCCATCGCCATATTTTAAATAATTTGCGTCTTGATAGGTTAGACCAATTTCACTTCTCAATATTTTTAATATTTCACCTTTTAAAACACCTTCCCCAACTCCATGTACTACCACTAGCTTTGGCACATTATTATTATAACAGTATTGTAATTCCGCTTTAAATTTTGATAATTGTTTCCGTAAAATAGCACCTTTATCTTCAATACTTATTGTCCTTTCATTCGATTCAAAATGTAAATCAATTTCTCTGTATGTGCTTAATTGTTTTAAATTAAGATGAACGTTTTTTATTTTATGATTTTTTTTTGCCATAAACTCAAACTATATTAAGAAGTTTTGCGTCTATTAATTTCGTCTCTTACTTTTGAGGCTAGTTCATAATTTTCATTTTTCAAAAGTTTAGCTAATAAAAATTCTAGCTCATCATTTAATAAATTTGCATATTCATTGGTGTTAGATGGTTCAATAATTGACGCATCATTTGCGATGAGTTTACCTTCCTTAGATTCTTGAATAATAACTCCAGCGGTATCTAATATAAATGCAAAAGTTTTAATTGACGCATTAAATCGAACAGCAATAGCAACCGCATCACTTGTTCTGGCTTCAATTTCAATAATGCCCGAATGATCTTCACAAACCAACTTGGAATAAAATATACCATCGTGCAATTTATAAATAATCACTTCATTTAATTGTAACTTAAATGCTTTAAAAATATGTTTAAACAAATCATGTGTTAATGGCCTTGTAGGCTCTATATTTTCTAGTTCTAATGCAATAGCTTGTGCTTCGTAAGGGCCAATAATAATGGGTAATTTTTTACTACTTTTTTGATCTCCAAGAATTAAAACATAAGAATTACCTTGTGTTTGACTTTCTGACAAGCCGATTATATCGAGTTGTATTTTTTTGGATGTCATACAGGTGTAAAAAAATATAACTAATTATTAGTTAGTTTTTTTCTGAATTAAATTTATTTATAGCAGCTGTAAGTTTGGGCACAATGGTAAAGGCATCTCCCAATATACCATAATCAGCTGATTTAAAGAATGGGGCCTCTTGGTCATTATTTATTACAACAATAGTTTGACTTCCATTAACGCCAGCCAAATGTTGAATAGCCCCTGAAATACCAATAGCAATATACAATTTAGGTCTTATAGCCACACCCGTTTGACCTACGTGTTCATGATGTGGGCGCCAATGTAAATCGGCCACTGGACGAGAACATGCTGTAGTAGCTTTTAACGACTTTGCCAAATCTTCAAGTATATGCCAATTTGAGGGGTCTTTTAAGCCACGCCCCCCACTTACTACTAATTCAGCTTCTGGTAATGGTACCATTTCTCCCATTGTGTTTATTTGAGTTTCTGTAATAGTTAATTTATTTGTAAATAAAGATTGATCGAGCGATTTTGATTCTGCTTTAAAATTATTTGAACTATACTCAACTAATGAAAATGATCCAGGCATCAATGTAAACACTTTTATTGAAGCATCTATTTGATAGGTTGCTGTTGCTTTGCCTGAAAAGATGTTTTTTGACACTTCACATGACGTATTGTTAAAGCTTGGTAAATTTGTGATACCCGAAACAAAGCCTGCATTAAGGATGGCAGCAACGTACGGAGCCAATGACTTTCCTGTTAAGTCATGAGCAAAAATAACCATAGTTGGATTTACGTCTTTAATAATTTGAACAACTGCTTTTGCTAAGTTTTGAAATTCATGTAAAAATTTAATATCTAATGAGGTATTAATTATTTGATGAGCCCCAGCTTTTCCTATAGCTGCAAGTTGAGATTCATTGGCATCAATAGCCATTGCTGTAACTTGATTGTTTGTATGCTCTGCAAGTTTATAAGCGTAATTAACGCTTTCTAGGCTACTTTTTTTAACCCCACCTTTAGTAATTTCTGTAAATACAAATATCATAATGTTTTATATTAAATTTTTTAATTAAATAACTTTTGCTTGGGTATGTAATAATTGTACTAATTCGTCTAAATTATTTTCATCAATCATTTTACAAGTACTTCTTCCTGGAGTTACCGTAAACTTAACAGGTTTTGTAAAACTTGTCAATTGGCTAGAATTAACTACTTCAAGAGGTTTAGTGCGCGATGCCATGATCCCTTTCATATTTGGAATGCGTTGTTCGGCCATACCTTTTGCACAAGAAACAACTAAAGGTAAAGAACAAGTAGCGCTTTGAGTTCCTCCGTCCACTTCATAACTAATAGTTGCTGTAGTACCCTCAATGGTTAATTTATTAGCCGCTGCAATAAATGGGTAGTCTAAAATTCCAGCAATCATAGCACCTACAGATGTACCGTTATGGCTTATGGTTTCTTTACCTACTAAAATTAAATCGTAAGCATTATTTTTAGCATAATTTACTATATTTTGAGCCACCATTAAGGCATCCATAGCTTCAGAGTCTATTCTTACGCCATCATCAGCCCCTAGCGCAAACCCTTTTCGTATGGTTGCATCTGCTTCAGCTTTACCAACATGAATAAGTGTAATTTTATCTGCTTTACCGGCTTCTTTTAAATTAAGAGCGCAACCAAGCGCATACCACTCATCATATGGATTTATAATAAAAGTAACACCGGTATTATTAAATTCTGTGTCGTTATTTGTAAAATTAACCTTAGCTGTTGTATCTGGCACATTTGAAATAGGGACTAAAATTTTCATTTTTTTAGATTTAAAATTTGTGTAAAGGTAAAAAAACCTTCATAAATAAATGGTTATATGGTAAAAAGTTTCGTTAAGGGTTTTTTACCAATTCAACACCTTTTAATTATGAAAAAAATTATTAATTAACGTAGAGTTTGTCGCTATTTAGTATTATTTAGTAAATTGACCCCCTTTAAAATCATAGTAACATAAATTGTATGGATTATAACACTCAGTTATCTAATCTTATCATTCCTGAATACGGAAGGAATATTCAAATAATGATAGAGCATTGCATTACCATTAAAAATAGAAACGAACGTAATACTTGCGCTAAAGCTATTATTCAGGTAATGGGTCAGCTAAATCCACACTTAAGAGATATATCAGATTTTACACATAAATTATGGGATCACTTATTTATTATTTCTCAATTTAAATTAGATGTAGATTCCCCTTACCCTATGCCCAACCGCGAAACATTTGATACAAAACCAAAATCTGTTACTTATCCACCAACCGGCATTAAATTTAAACATTACGGAAAAATGATAGAATACATTATTGAAAAAGCAAAAAAATATCCAGAAGGAGATGAAAAGAAAGAATTAACAAGGCTTATAGCCAATCATTTAAAAAAATCATTTATAAATTGGAATAAAGATTCGGTAACAGACGATATTATTTTTAAACAGTTTAATATTTTAACCAATAACGAAATAGCGCTTGATGAAACCATGGTGTTAGCCCAAACGCACGAACTCAAAAATAAGCAGTATAATAATCAAACGCCTATTTCGCTGGGCTTAGGTTCCAAAAATAAAAACAAGTACAAGAAGAAAAAGAAAAATAATTTTCAACAAAATAATAACAACAATAATAAACCTCAACCGCAAGCAACTATTAAACCATGAGTTATTTTGAAGTACAGGGAGGTAAATTTTTAACCGGTGAAATAACCCCACAAGGCTCTAAAAATGAAGCTTTACAAATTATTAGTGCCACATTACTTACTACAGAAAAAATAATTATTCATAACGTTCCAGATATAATAGATATTAATAAATTGATTGATTTATTAATAGAAATGGGTGTAGTGGTAGAAAAACTAAATCCAAATTGCTATAGTTTTCAGGCTAATGATATTAATATAGATACTTTAAACACAGCCTCATTTAAAAAAAACGCGGGTGATTTACGAGGTTCAGTAATGATTATTGGCCCCTTATTAGCCCGATTTGGAACAGCTAACATACCAAAACCAGGAGGGGATAAAATAGGCAGACGGCGCATGGACACCCATTTTATAGGTTTTGAAAAACTAGGCGCTACCTTCCATTACGATTCTATTAATGAACAATACAGCGTAAAAGCCAATAAACTAAAAGGAACCTACATGTTACTTGATGAAGCCTCCGTTACAGGTACCGCTAACATTATTATGGCTGCCATATTAGCAGAAGACGAAACTACCATATACAATGCCGCTTGTGAACCCTACATTCAACAGTTATGTAAAATGCTAAATAACATGGGTGCTAAAATAGAAGGCATTGGATCTAACCTTTTAACTATAAAAGGTGTCAATAAATTAAACGGTACCGAACATACCATTTTACCAGATATGATTGAAATAGGCTCATTTATTGGGCTTGCAGCCATGACGCAATCTGCAATTACCATAAAAAATGTATCTCATCAAAATCTAGGTTGCATACCTAATGTATTTAAAAAATTAGGCATCAATTTATCTATTCAAAATGATGATATTGTTATTCCGAGCCAATCTAGCTACGAAATAGAAACTTTTATAGATGGCTCTATACTAAATGTAGCTGATGCCATTTGGCCAGGCTTTACACCTGATTTATTAAGTATTGTACTAGTTACAGCCATTCAGGCTAAAGGTACGGTTTTAATACATCAAAAAATGTTTGAAAGCCGTTTATTTTTTGTAGATAAACTAATAGATATGGGAGCGCAAATAATTTTATGCGATCCTCACAGAGCCACAGTTATAGGCTTAGATAGAAAAACTCAATTAAAAGGAACTCAAATGGCATCGCCAGATATACGTGCTGGAGTAGCCTTACTTATTGCAGCTTTAAGTGCCAAAGGTAAAAGCACCATCCATAATATTCATCAAATAGATAGGGGATACCAACGCATTGATACACGCCTAAATGCACTAGGAGCTGACATAAAACGAATTACCAATTAATTAAACTGACAATTTTTCGGAAAACAAATTGTGGCAAACATTTTGATACCTCATTTTTAAATTCAATTTCAAAATAAAATACTATGAATACCAACGAACCAATCGAGATCGAAACTGAAAATACTGTTAACCCAAATACTTCAGACAGTATAATTACAGAAGCGCAAAATAAAGTAGATGAACAACAACCAGAAACTCCCCAAGAACAAACTTTAGAAGCAAAAGTAGCCGAATTGAACGATAAATATTTACGTTTGTATTCAGAATTTGATAATTATAGAAAACGCACCATAAAAGAAAAAAGTGATATTATTAAATCGGGTGGTGAAGATGTATTTAAAATTATCATTCCTATTTTGGATGATTTTGAAAGAGCTATTAAAGCCAACGAAACTATAACAGATGCTACACCTGTAAAAGATGGTATGCAACTCATTTATAACAAATTAAAATTAAGCTGCACTCAAAAAGGCTTACAAGCTATGGAAAACATAGGTAATCCATTTGATGCCGATACTATGGAGGCACTAGCCCACATACCGGCACCTACCGAAGATCTAAAAAACAAAGTAGTAGACGAAATGGAAAAAGGCTATAAGCTTGGAGATAAAGTTATTCGCTTTGCTAAAGTGGTGGTAGGAAATTAATGATTTGAATAAATAAAATTATGAGTAAACGAGATTATTATGATGTGTTGGGAGTTTCTAAAAACGCATCAGAAGGTGAACTTAAAAAAGCGTACCGTCAATTGGCAGTAAAATATCATCCCGACAAAAACCCTGGTGATAAAGAAGCTGAAGAGAAATTTAAAGAAGCTGCAGAAGCCTACGAAGTATTAAGTAATCCGCAAAAAAAATCACAGTATGATCAATATGGTCATGCGGGTATGAACAGCCAAGGTGGTGGCTTTGGTGGAGGTATGAATATGGAAGATATCTTTAGTCATTTTGGAGATATATTTGGCGGTGGATTTAGCGGCGGCAGTAGTAGGGGCGGTGGCAGAAGGGTAGTTAAAGGCTCTAACTTAAGGATAAAAGTAAAGCTCACATTAGAAGATATTGCTAAAGGGGTAGAAAAGAAAATTAAAGTCAATAAATTTGTTACTTGTACCCCATGTAAAGGATCTGGTGCTAAAAGTGGCGATTCAGAAACCTGCAAAAGTTGTAATGGGCAGGGTGTGCAAGTAAAAGTGCAACAAACATTTTTAGGCGCTATGCAAACCCAAACCACATGTAGCACTTGCAATGGCGAAGGAAAAACAGTAAAAGATAAATGCAAAACCTGCCATGGTGATGGCATTGTAAGATCCGAAGAGGTGACAACGGTAAATATACCAGCAGGTGTATCTGAAGGTATGCAGTTATCTATGAATGGGTATGGAAATGCTGCGCCACGAGGCGGAATTAATGGCGATTTATTAATATTAGTGGAAGAAGAACCGCACCCAGAATTAAAAAAAGATGGGGCCAATTTGTTTTATGATGCCTATATTACCTTTCCTGATGCGGCATTAGGAACAAGCATAGAAATTCCAACAGTAGAAAATAAAGTAAAAATAAAAATAGAACCAGGCACACATAGCGGCAAAGTGCTTCGTTTAAAGGGTAAAGGTTTGCCAGAAGTAAACTCTTATAGCCATGGCGATTTGTTTGTAAACATTAACGTTTGGACACCTCAATCTTTATCAAAAGAAGAAGAAAAAATTATTGAAAAATTAAAATCATCGCCAAATTTTGAACCAAAACCTAACCGAAAAGAAAAAGGTTTTTTTGAAAAAATGAAAGAATACTTTGAATAAAAAATTAAAAAATATTTTTCAAGTTATTTTTTTTGCATGCCTTGCAAATACTTCATTTTTAGCACAAAACAAACCAATTGCAGATTCAAGTTTAGTTCAAATATTAACAGCAACCCAACAAACTAATTTTGATTATTTCAAAATAATTAAAATAGATACCTCCATTGTTCAATTACAAAATTATTTACCTATCAACTCTAGTGGCGCATTAGGCTTACCATCAAATGAATTACAGATCAATATAAACGTAACCAATTTAGGGTTTCATTTATACCAATTACCCTATAATAAAACCTTATTTACAGAAAAAGATATAAAATATTATAAAACCAATTCTCCAATTGCTTCACTTACAGGCGTTGCAGGCTCTAAAGAAGAGCAAGTGTTTAATTGTTTGTTTTCAAATACTTTTAAAAACAAAATGAATGTTACCGTAGAATTTAACAGAAATAACAATATCGGGTTTTATCAACGTCAAATAGCCTTTGTTAATGAAGCTTACGTGTCATCACATTTTCAAACAGAACAATCTCGATTTAGTTATTTTACCTATTTTTCATTTAACAGAGTAAAGCATCAAGAAAGCGGCGGTGTTAAAAACGATTCATTGATATCTAAAAATATAGATAAACAAACAGTGCCTATTTATTTATCTAATGCTAAAAGAGAGTACCGATCAGCTGATTTTTTTTTAAACCTCAACTATAAGCTAAACCAATCAAACGATAGTTTAAAAGAGAAATTACACTTTATAGAATATGATTTTAAATACACCAGCGCCTTTTCGTTATACCAAGATGAAGGTGTTTTAATTGATAAATATTATTTGCAATCATTTTATAATAAAGATAAAACTTACGATTCTACCTACTGGAATCAATTAATCCAAACGTTGCGATATAAATTTATTTTCAATAATAGAACCTCTTTAGCTTCATTTGGAATTAAACAAGAGCAAACACAATTTTATAATTATGCACAAGGCACTAATGCAAATTATATCAGTTTATTTAATTTTTCTCAAAAAATAAGTACAAATAATATTTTAAAATTTAAAGGTCAGTACTGCTTTTCGGGCTATAATTCTGGGGATTATTTAATAAATTTGCAATCTAAAAATGATGAAGACTCATTGTGTCTAAATAAAAACAAGTATAGCCTTGAAGTTAGTTTTGAAAACAAACAGACTGATTTAATATTTACATCGTGGCGCAGTAACCATTTTATATTTACTAACCCCTATAAACCGACACAAACCTTTAAATTACATGCTGCATATACGATACCTAAGTATAACACACAGCTTGGATTAAATTATAACTTCATAACTAACTATACTTATTTTAATAATAATGCGCGCCCAAGACAATATAATGAGCAACTAGTTAATATTAGCCCGTTTATAAAATCAGAAGTTTGTTTGTGGAAGCATCTTGTTTTAACTGCTCAATATGCTTATTTATTTACTAATAACTATAACCTACAAGGTTTACCAGAAAATAACATCAACGCATCTATTAGTTATGCCAATCAATTTTTTAAAAATGCTTTACAGCTACAGGTAGGAATTAGTTTAGATTATTACACTAAATTTTATGGACTAGCTTACATGCCAGCCACTAATATTTTTTATGTGCAGCAATCAAAAATGATAGGGGAATATCCGTTTGTTAATTTTTTTATAAACGCACGCATTAACCCTGTACGGTTTTTTATAAAAATAGATCATATTAATCAAGGTTATTCAGGCACACAGTATATGTTACAACCAAATTATTATACTAACGATTTTGCAATTAAATTTGGTATCAATTGGTTATTTTATGATTAAAACAAGCAGAACTAAAATATATTTTGCATCTGATTTTCATTTGGGTGTACCCACGCATGAACTGAGTTTGGCGCGTGAAAAAAAAGTAGTAGCATGGCTGACATCCATACAACTGACTGCCTCAGAAATATTTTTGGTGGGTGATATTTTTGATTTTTGGTGGGAGTATAAATACACTATTCCAAAAGGTCAAACCCGCTTGTTAGGTAAAATAGCTGAGTTAACAGATAGTGGCATAAAGGTTCATTTTTTTACCGGTAACCATGATTTATGGATGCGTGATTACTTTGTAAAAGAATTAGGTGTTACCATTAATACCAAACCTATTGTAAGAGAATTTAATAACATAAAGTTTTATATAGGCCATGGTGATGGATTAGGACCTGGAGATAAATGGTACAAGTTTTTAAAAAAATGTTTTACCAATAAATTTTTAATATTTTGTTTTGGTGCGCTTCATCCTAATGTTGGCTTTTGGATAGCAAGGCGAAGCAGCAAGAGAAGTCGTATTGTTACAGGAACTACCGACAAGCAATTTTTAGGAGAAGACAATGAATGGCTATTAACCTATTGCAAACAGATGGAATTAACACAACACTACGATTATTATGTTTTTGGACATAGGCACTTACCTTTAAATTTAAAAGTAAACAACACTTCAACGTATATTAATTTAGGAGAATGGTTTAACGACTGTACTTATGCCGAATTTGATGGAAACGACTTGCAATTGAAAAAATTTCAATTGTAATTCTTTTGTCAATATTGCAGATTCTTAAAATCATCTTACACCTAATATAATTATTTAATAGTCAAGTTAATATTTAAAAAAATATAATCAAAAGTCGTCATTGATTTTACCCGCTCATTTGTTATTTTTTTTGATTTCAGTAATAAATAGAGTTACGTCATCTAAGGTTTTAAATATTAAACGCAAGTATTTTATTTAAAAATCTAGATTATTTTTAGATAAGTTAGTTTGATATTAGTACAGACCCTATAAAATGTTTAATTTGTCTATTAGAAAACAAAACTTGAATTTTATAATAATATAAACCTACTTGCACCTTTACTCCTTTAAATTTACCATCCCAAGACTCATTTAATTTGTTTGATTGAAAAATCTCTTCGCCCCACCTTGTAAAAATGGATATTTGATAACTTAAAACCTGTTTGTCTGATTTAATTTCAAATACATCGTTTCGACCATCGTTATTTGGAGTAAATATATTAGGTATAAAAAATCCTGGTTCAAAAATATACACAGTAATACATTCAGTATTTAAGCATTTGTTTATATCTTGACCTGTAACGCATACTTCTGCTGTTTGTGAATTAGAATATGTAATTGAACTTGTAACCTGACCAGTACTCCAAGTATATGATAAAGCTGTGCCATCAGCATTTATTAGAGTAGTTTCAGGGTCAATTAAAAAGGATTCAAATTGACTTAATTGTATTATTGGTAATGGCATAACGGATACAATACTTATACTAGTAACTTTACAATTGTCATATTCATAAGTTGCTTTATAGGAACTTGTAGTGTTTGGACTAACAATAATGTTCTTAGTACTGGCTTGAATTGGTTCTGTCCACAGAAAAATACCACCTAGAGGCGCAACTGATGATGTTAAATTAGCTTTATTATTTAAACATATTGTTGCTGAAGTTGTAGAAAGAAAAGGAAGTGGTTTAATGAACAATGAACCTGTTGCTTGAGTGATGCAACCATTATAGTTATACACAACTGCATAGTTACTTAAAGCTGGAGCTACATTTGCATTTGCGGTATTTACATTAAAAGGCACCCAAGTATAAGTTCCGCCAGTTGGAGTAGCTGTAGAGGTTAAATTAATAAAATCTTGTGCGCATATTGTAGCGCCTGAGCTAACTCTAATTGTTGGGTCTACTACTGTAATAATTTGAATAGCCGATTTAATACAACCTAAATAGTCATAAGTTAGCGTATAATTTGTGTTTACAGGGGGATTAAGAGCTAGGGTATGTGTTGTTGGCATGATGAGTACTGTTTCAGGATTAGACGTCCAAGTGTTAATGCCGCCTACACTATTAGTCATTCTAGTTAAATTAACTGTATTATTTATACAAATTGAAGGCGAACTCGGCAAAATACCAACCGTCATTTGATTAACAGATACAGTGCTAGTAGCGGTTCTTATACAACCTAAATATTCATAGTTTATAGTATAAGTAGTTAAGGTAGTTGGACTTACAAGAGCAGATGGGTTATTTCCAATAGCGTTAACTGTACTTGCTGGCGTAGAACTCCAACTATAAACACCTCCTAAACTATTGGTACTACTAGCTAAATTGGTACTTGTAAAAATACAAATAGATGTAGTAACTGGACTTAAATCTACCGTCATT
>JAVKLI010000109.1:0-2275 GCA_031539425.1 Bacteroidia bacterium | reverse complement strand
TGCTCCCTTAACATTGTAAAAAAACCAAACTCTACAGGTAATTGATTGTTATACATAGTGCGCATGGGTGTATTAAAAAAAGAGAGATTTTTATCAAATTCTAATACAATTGCTGCTTCTACAGATAAAACGCTCATATTGGTAGCTGGGTTTAGTACATATTTAATATCATCTGAAAAACGATATTGATGTATTTTTGGCATTTCACCATCTAGATAATTATAAAAGTCTTCATCAGGACATATTAATTGAAAATTATTTATTTTAGGCTTCAACTCATTATACTCAAAGTTGGGTATTTCCATCACGTTTACTACACCGAGTATGTTGTTGTAAATAGGACGGTCGCCAATATTTGGATCAGTTGTAAAGCCTGGTGTATTGTAAATTGTATTAATTAATGGAAAAACACCTTTAAATTCACCTGTCAGTGTTAGTTTTAAATTAGTTTGAGATACCGTAGGCGCTTGCTGAATTTGATTTTGAGATTTATTTACATTTGATAAAAAATCAAATACCCCAAATGCTAATCCTACATAAGGTAAAGCAGATATAAGGCTTTTAGCTGCATTGTAATATTGAGCATTATAATCGTACCCTAATAACATGGCATGTCCTACATCCGAAGTTCTTAAATCGGCAACTGTTGGTGGGTTAGTATATGTTATTAATCCTGAGCTTGTGCTTAGCATAGTTCCATAAGGATATGCTTCTTTTAGTTTTTTATTGAGGTCATTTGTAAAATAGTCATCAACTGATTTAAGTACGTTATTAGCCGTACCTCTATATCCATCCCAAGTGTTATAATATTCAGTTCCTTTTTTTATTCCTTTATCAATTACAGATTGATTTAACTCAGCACTAGTGGCAACGTTTTTATCTGAAGCACCAGGCTCAGAAACAACGCCAGTATTGGCAATTTGACTGCTAATTATAGACCCATTGATGGTAGCATCTAAGGTATATAATTGAGAAGCTTCAATTGTGAAATTAATTTCAGGTATTTTTGAGCTTTGCAAATCATAACAAGTACAGGGATCGTAAGCTACCTGATAATCGGCACTAAACCAATAGCCTTCATTTGCATTATCAATATAATTTGGCACACTAAACGCATTACTATTATCAAAATTTATTACAGTTTGTGCAATAGGTGTTAAATGCTGCAATAAAGCTGTATATCTTGCGCTTTGTCTAAAAGACAAATTTAACCTTGCTCCGTTTACTAAATTAGCTAGGGGGTTTTTAAACATAAAAAACACCCGTATTTTACCTAAATAACGGTTGTATAAAGCATAAAATGGTACAGCTACAGCATTGTTCCACCCTCCTGATCGACCAAAATTTTTGGCTAATAATTCCCAGCCATCATGTGGTTGATGATCTTTAAGTGACGGTGTTAGTATTTTTTGATGGGATGATAAGTTGTTATTTGAAATAGAAGGGTTTTTAAACATGGGCATGGTTACCAACTGTGGCAAACAGGTGTTGGTATTATTAAAAAAAGCTCTCATGTACATGGTGTCTTTTTCTACCCGCCAATCCCAAGTGTTAACTGTGTTTGGCTTGGTTGGGTCAGTCGTTATGGTATTAGGTAAATCCCAGCACATGGTTTGAGCATTGCTAAGAGCACTTATTAAAAGTAATAGTGAGGTTATATAAATTTTCATAGTTTTTTAATTTTGAGTTTATTATTTAGGCCATAGTTTTTTGCCGATGAATACTTTGTGTGTCCATTCTTTAGTTCCTGTAAAGGGTTTGCCTGTTTTGTAGGTTTCGTAACATTCTTGCGAATAATAATAATTAAACGTTATTGTACCTTTGTCATACACAGCCTTACCTCCTAATCCAAACACGAAGACTTCATTGAAATAAAATTTTTTACCGTTTTCTTTACTGTATTGATTTGTCAAATCAATAACCTTTCCTCCAATTTTTCCTTGAGAACACATAAACCATTCATCACGACGTCGAGCGTGGTGCCCTCTTGGTAATCCAGTTACAGTATTAGTATATCTGTGTGTAAACCCAGCCTTTACTTTATAATCTTTTAGGGTATCACAAAACCAAACCCTAAAGGTATCCATTGGTGCATCGGTATTATAGCCCAAATACAAGCCCATAAAGGGTAATGCTATATAGTAAAAATTAGAGCTGCTGTAAAAGTATTTAGTAAGTGTGTCTGTGCTTTTATCATTAGGATAACAGCTATTTGGCTTACGAAAAACAATTAATTTTACAGGTAAAGGCACATAATCTGGAAAATACATACGTC
>JAVKLI010000108.1:0-18673 GCA_031539425.1 Bacteroidia bacterium | reverse complement strand
AAGTATGTCCCAATAACAGAATCTGGAGCGTTAAATTTACAAGAACTATCAAACATTATTACTAGTAAAACCAAACTTGTAGCGCTTACCCATGCCTCTAACACTTTAGGTACTGTAAATCCTATAAAACATATTATAGAAATTGAAAACATAGATGTTTTAAACGGAACGCCACTTTTAGACATAAAACCATTCATTCCAGAATTTGACATTCACAAAGTAGAAAAAATTGGTTGGTTAGAAAATAAAATTTCAGAAATTGCACAAACAAAATCTGACGAACGATTTAATTAAAAAAATGAAGAAAATAATTTTAGTTTTTACAACTTTACTTTTAGTTAGTTGCAATTCAAAAGCACAAACCAACACAAACGTAAAAATCGTTGGTGAAATGAGAAACATAATGTGGAAAGGAGAACTTTATGGAAACATAAATCTTGACACAATTACTAACAAGGAACATTTATACGGACTTGGACCTGTAGAATATTTATCAGGTGAATTGATGATTTTTGACGGAAGAGCATATAAAGCAAGTGTTTTGACACCTAAAACGATGAAAGTTGAAGAAACTTTCAAAGCCAAAGCACCATTTTTTGGATATGTAAATATTGACAAATGGAAAGAACAAAGTTTGCCCGATAGCATTCAAACAATTCTGCAATTAGAGACTTATCTTGACAAGATTACAAAATCTGTAAAAAGACCTTTTATGTTTAAACTAAACGGAACAGTTGAAACTGCGAAAATTCATGTTGTAAATTTACCAAAAGGTTCAAAAGTGAGTTCGCCAGACGAAGCACACAAAGGACAAACAAATTTTACATTAGAAAATGAGCAAGTTGATATTCTTGGCTTTTTTTTCGACAGAGCATAAGGCAATATTTACGCACCACGACACATTCTTACATATGCACTTGTTGACAAACGACAAATCTAAAATGGGACATTTGGACGAAGTGAAATTAAAAATGGGAACTATAAAATTATATTTACCAACTGAATAGAAAAACAACTACCGCTAACAGGGGTTTGGCAAAAGTGGGGCATTTGTGCTAAATTTGAGCATTGGAATTCTAATGAACTTTGGTGCTAAATTGAACATTTGTACTTCGATTTCCCCACCTTCGCAAAGCCGCAAAACTTTATAAGCTATTTTAAAAGACGACCGTGCCTACAAAAAACCAATATCAGCAGAGACTTAGAGCGCATTTGTAAAGTTATTGGAGACCAAAATACTGGCTCTCAAATCGAATATTATTTGACACAGACAGGATTACAGATACAACAAAAACAACCCTCAGACTTAGCTTAATTGCAGGGATATATAACTATCAATTATGAAAGAGGTCTAATAATGGCTGACAAATATAGAAATAGAAGAAAAACGCTTTACCCTCAGACTTAGCTTAATTGCAGGGATATATAACTATCAATTATGAAAGAGGTTTAGTGTTAAACGATATTGATTAACATTAATCAGCAACACGGTTTAAATTTATAAATTTGAGTTAATATTTAAGCATATAAATGACTCCTTTTTTAAAACAACTAGTAGATTATATTCATCAACATCATCATGATGCTACAAATAAGCTAACAGTTGTTATCCCCTCTCAACGAAACAAATTATTTATCATTAATTATTTTAAAGAAGTATATCATAAAACCATTTGGCTACCAAAAATTTTTACCATTGATGAATTTGTTAGCGAACTCTCAGGTTTAAAACAAATTGATAATACTGAATTACTTTTTAGTTTATATAACGAGTATCAAAAAGTATTAGACGATAAGGCTGAATCCTTTGATAATTTTATAAAGTGGGGCTCATTAATTTTAAAAGATTTTAACGAAGTAGATCAATACCTTATAGATACCACGCAATTATATACCAATTTAAAAAATATTAAAGAAATCGAAAATTGGTCGTTAAATGAATTTAACCTAACTGACATACAAGAAAAACATATTGCATTTATGTCTCAAATGGCTACGTTTTATAATAATTTAAAACTTAAACTATTAGAAAAAAAAATAGGCTATCAAGGTTTAATATACAGAGAGGCAGCAAATAAAATCCATCAATTTAGTTTTAATCAAGTATCAAATCAAATTATATTTTGTGGGTTTAATGCCTTAAATAAAGCTGAAGAAGTTATCATAACAACCTTAGTAAATAAAAATATTGCTAAAATATTTTGGGATTATGATACTTATTATTTCAATAATAAACATCATGAAGCAGGTTATTTTTTAAGACAATATTTTAATAAAGGTTTAATAAAGCTATCAAATCATGATAAATCAAATTTTGATTCAAATTTCAAAGACATTCAAATTATTGCTGCGCCAAAAAAAATGGCTCAAGCTCAAGCAGTTTCAATGCAAATAAACACATGGCTTACACAAGGCGTTTTACAAAAAGATATTGCAGTTGTTCTAAATGACGAAACAATGCTAACACCAATATTGAGCTTAATGCCAAGTAATGTTAAACATCTTAATATTACAATGCAATATCCGTTAAAAAAAACTACAGCCTTTAATTTTTTTGACATCATTTTTAAACTACATGTAAATAAAAAACAACAAACAACTAAAATTTATTTTGAAGATTTTTTTGCATTACTCAAACATCGTTTTTTTGAATTATATTTTAATTCATGTAATCCAATACATACAACTCAAGTAATAGTAAACAAGTGCATTAATAATAAAATAAATTGGTTAAACACTGAGTCTATCAAATTATTATTTGATGCTGATTATGTACATGCTAAATCAATATTTCAGCATTATATTAATACATCAGATTTATTACAATTTATACAATCATTAGCGTTAAAAATATATAATCATCAAAACATTACCCCCATAGAAAAATCTTCTTTACAAATAATTTTACATTGTTTTAAAAAAATTGAAGCCTCTGTTGATACACACCCTTTTTTATCTGATAGTAAATCTATTCAAAGTTTATTTTACCATTTTGTAAGTACAGAATCTATTCCGTTTATTGGCGAACCCTTACAAGGCATTCAAATTATGGGAGTGTTAGAAAGTAGAAACTTAGATTTTAAAAACATTATTATGGTGAGCTGTAACGAAGCTATATTGCCAAAATCTAGAAATAACCAATCATTTATACCTTATGATTTAAAACGGTATTTTGGTATGCCTCTACATCAAGATAAAGATGCTATGTATGCTTATCATTTTTATAAGCTACTGCAGCGTGCAAATAATGTAGCGTTAATTTTTAATTCAGAAAAAGATAAGTTTGGATCGGAAGAAAAAAGTCGATTTTTATTACAATTAGAACATGAATTAAAGTTTTGTTCTGTTCAGCACCAAATATCGCATAAAACAATATCTCAACAACATTTTAATTCAAGTAAAAAAAATAAAATTGAAATCATTAAATCCAATGATAACATTAAAAATATACAAGCTAAAATATGTAACAACTCAGAGTATACTGGGTTAAGCCCCTCTTCATTACTAACATTAAAGCAATGTCAACTAAAATTTTATTTACAATATGAAATAGGATTAAAAGAATACAAAAAAATTACTGACGATATTGAACCCGATTTGTTTGGTAATTTATTACATAAAAGTTTAGAATTATTATACAAACCTTTTTTAAATGCTACCATTACATACCAACAAATATTGAGTTTAAAAAACAACTTGTTGCAGCAAATTGAAAATGCTTATAATCAAATAAGCCCAACCCTATTAAAAAAAAGTGGAAAATTTTATTTACAAAAAGAAGTAATTGTACAATATGTTACCAAACAAATTAATGCCGACGCAAATTATTTTAAAAATAATACTAATACTAAACTCATTTATTTAGAACATACCCTAAGCGCCACCTTAGTAAATAATAATCAAACATTTTATTTTAAAGGCACCATAGATAGAATAGATAAAAATGATAACACACTTAGGGTAATAGATTACAAGTCCTCTATTGCACCAAGCGATAAATTTACATTTAATACTATTGAAGAGTTATTTATAGATGTAGATTGCAATAAAATGTTTCAACTATTTTTTTACGCTTGGTTGGTATATAAAAATAAATTAGAAGAGCCAGAAAATATACTTCCAGGCATTATTCCATTTAGCAAATTTATGGATACCCCAAAAAAGATACAAACAAAATTAGATGCTAAACTATTACCATTTGTTTTTACTAAAGATATATTTGATAAATTTGAAATTGAATTACAAAAAACGGTAAACATAATTTTAGATAAATCTATTCCGTTTACTCAAACTCAAAATAATAATAATTGTATTTACTGTTCATATCAAACAATTTGCAATATTTAGTGCTGTTTTTTTTATTAAGAAATTAAAGGCTTTTAAAACATGAAAAAATCTTCTTTAAAAAACAGAAACGACTATGTTAAAGAATTTAAAAAAAAAAAGTTTAAACAAATAAACTCTAATTTTGAATTTATATGAAACATCTAATTTTTTTTATTATCTACGCTACACCTATATTTGCGCAGGTTAATAAATATAGCAATGAATTTTTAAAAATTGGTGTGGGTGCCAGAGCGTTAGCTATGTCAAATGCCAACGTTGCATCAGCAACAGATATAACCGCTGCCTATTTGAATCCAGCAGGACTTGCAAAGCAAGCTCATAATTATGAATTAGGTTTAATGCATGCCGAATATTTTGCAGGTATTGCTAAATATGATTACTTAGCTGCTTCAAAAAAAATAGACCCTAATTCAACAGTAGCTTTATCAGTACTACGCTTTGGCGTAGATAATATTATGAATACTACAGAATTAATTGATAGAAACGGAAATGTAAATTACAATAAAATAACTTTATTTAGTGCTGTTGATATGGCCTTTATAGGCTCATATGCTCGAAACATTTCTACAATAGATGGCTTATCATTTGGCGCTAATTTAAAGGTAATACGCCGCACTATTGGTGATTTTGGAAATTGCTGGGGGTTTGGAACAGATGTTGGATTACACTATACCAAAAAACTTTGGCAGTTTGGCGCTATTTTAAAAGACGCATCAGGAACATATAGTGCCTGGCGATATACTTTGTCAAATAATGTAATTGAAACATTTAATAAAACAAAAAACGAAATTCCTCAAAATAACATAGAAGTTACACCTCCTAGCCTTAATCTAGGCAGCGCCAAAACAACATATTTCTTTAACAACCTTTTTTCTGTATTGTTTGAATGCAATTTGATTAATACATTTGATGGTAAACGAAACGCCTTAATTAAATCTAATTTATGGAGTATGGATTTAGGATTAGGAGCCGAAGTACAGTTTAAAAATATGTTATTCTTTAGAGCTGGTTTAGGAAATTTTCAACAAGTTACAGATATAAAAGGTAACTCTTCAACTACAACACAGCCTAATATTGGAATTGGAATAGCAATGCCTTATTTTACTTTAGATTATTGCCTTACAAATGTTAGTAACCTTTCGGGGTCATTATATTCCAATTTATTTTCGCTAAAAATTAATTTTATTAATTCAAAATAATTAGATCAATAAAATATGCTAATTCAAGAGATAAGCGATAGAAGTGATTTTAATAAAAATATTTTATTAGAAACTACAGTATTAAAAAACCCTATCCTTTTATTTGATAATTGGATAAAAAATGCCCAACAAAATGATATTAAAGATTACCAAGCTTTTTGCCTATCTACAGTAAATAAGAATTTACAACCATCATCCCGAATTGTATACTTAAGAGCTTACGAAAAGGCTAAATACTTTTTTTATACAAACTATAACTCTAAAAAAGGTCAAGAGATTAAGAAAAACTCAAAAGTATGTTTAACTTTTTTTTGGCCCGAATTAGAACAACAAATTCGTATAGAAGGAGTAGCGCATTTAGCACCAAAAAAAAATAGCAACACTTATTTTAAAAATAGACCATTAGCCTCACAAATAGGCGCTTGGGCTTCGCCACAAAGTGAAATAATTAAAGATAGAGATGAACTAGAAAAGCGCTACATAGACATCGAAACAATTATAGACCCAAAAAAAAACATCAAACGTCCTGAATTTTGGGGTGGCTATTACATTGCAGCTAATTATTATGAATTTTGGCAAGGCCGAAAAAATCGACTTCACGATAGAATAATATTTAAGCTAAAAAATAAAAAATGGGCTATAAAAAGGCTTGCTCCTTAGTATTTTAAAGTTGCACTTAAACTAGTGTGTTTTTTCTTTAATTCGAGCTGCCTTTCCAGTTAAGCTTCTTAAATAAAATAGTTTAGCTCTACGCACAATACCTACTTTATTTACCTCAATTTTCTCTATAAAAGGCGACATTAAAGGGAAAATTCTTTCTACCCCAATGCTATTAGACATTTTACGAACAGTAAAAGTAGCTGTAGATTGTTCATTTTTACGTTGAATTACAACACCTGTATATTGCTGAATCCTTTCTTTCTCACCCTCTTTAATTTTATAGTGAACTGTAATGGTATCACCAGCCTTAAAACTAGGGTGGTTAATAGTTGGTGTTAATTGTTTTTTAACGTAATCTAAAAGTAATGACATAATATCGTGTTTTTTAGTTAAATATTTTTAAGCATACACTGCACCGTGCAATCAGCGGCTTAAAAATGAGGCTGCAAATTTAATTTTTTTTTTAATATACTGCCTATAAACTTAAAAAAAGAAATACATGGCACAAATGCAAGTATAAAAGTCTTTTTTATAGGGGATAAAATGAACCAAAAGGGCTGTTTCATTAATAAATGTAACAAAAAGATTGGAAACTTAGCGTTGATAAGGAAAAACTTAGTGTTTCCTTTCTAATTTTACTTTAAAATATCGCTTATTTGAAACAATTAACACTAAAACAAAGATACAAACTAGAGGTGTTTTTAAGAAAAAAAATAAAGGCATTTATCGCAGAACAAATCGGTTTTTATTGATGCGTCATATACAACAAAATAAAACATAACACTGCCAATTTTACCATAACCAAAACACATATTCAGAAAAAATGTCAATTTAAATACTTTTATAATAAAGCATATTAAATTGGCATAGAATTTGTAGACTTAAAAGTATCAAATTTTAATTTAACAATTATGGCAAAATCAAATTTTAACATCAAACCTTTAGCAGATAGGGTTTTAGTAGAACCTGCAGCAGCAGAAACAAAAACAGCAGGAGGAATCATTATTCCAGATACTGCAAAAGAAAAACCAATGAAGGGCAAAATAGTTGCTGTTGGTAATGGTAAAAAAAATGAACCTATAACGGTAAAAGTTGGTGACACCGTATTGTACGGGAAATATGCCGGTACCGAAATTCAGGTAGACGGCACTGAACTTTTAATAATGCGTGAAAGCGATATTTACGCAATTCTTTAATTAACAATTAATAATAAATAAACCTTAAAATAAAAAACACAATATTATGGCAAAAGATATCACATTTAACATTGAAGCAAGAGATGCTTTAAAACGTGGCGTAGACGCATTAGCAAACGCAGTAAAAGTTACATTAGGTCCTAAAGGGCGTAACGTTATTATTGACAAAAAATTTGGCTCTCCCAACATTACAAAAGACGGTGTAACTGTAGCAAAAGAAATAGAATTACCTAATGCCATTGAAAATATGGGCGCTCAACTGGTAAAAGAAGTAGCTTCTAAAACAGCAGATGCAGCTGGAGACGGTACTACAACTGCTACCGTATTAGCTCAGGCTATCGTTACGGGTGGTTTAAAAAACGTAGCCGCTGGCGCTAACCCTATGGACTTAAAACGCGGTATTGATAAGGCTGTTGAAGCTGTAGTGGAAAACCTAAAAAAACAATCTCAAAATGTAGGTAACGACAATAAAAAAATTGAACAAGTTGCAACCATCTCTGCAAATAATGACATTACTATAGGTAAGCTTATTGCTGAAGCTATGGCTAAAGTTAAAAAGGAAGGCGTTATTACTGTTGAAGAAGCAAAAGGTACTGATACAACAGTAGAAGTTGTAGAAGGTATGGAATTTGATAGAGGGTACATATCGCCTTATTTTATTACCGATGTAGATAAAATGGAAGCCGTTTTAGATAGCCCATTAGTATTAATTTATGAAAAGAAAATTTCTACAATGAAAGAGTTACTACCTGTATTAGAAAAAGCAGTACAAACAGGTAAACCACTTTTAATTATTGCAGAAGATATTGATGGTGAAGCTTTACAAACCTTAGTAGTGAACAGATTAAGAAGCAACTTAAAAATTTGTGCTGTAAAAGCTCCAGGATTTGGAGATAGAAGAAAAGCCATGTTAGAAGACATAGCAATACTTACAGGTGGTACATTTATAGCTGAAGACAGAGGACTAAAACTTGAAAATGCAGATTTAACCTTTTTAGGAAAAGCTGAAAAAATTACTATTGATAAAGACAACACAACTATAGTAGGTGGATCTGGCAAAAAAGTAGACATAACTGCAAGAGTAACCCAAATTAAAGCTCAAATAGAAGCTACAACATCTGATTATGACAAAGAAAAGTTACAAGAGCGTTTGGCAAAATTAGCTGGAGGTGTTGCTGTACTTTATGTTGGGGCAGCTACAGAAGTTGAAATGAAAGAAAAGAAAGATAGAGTGGATGATGCTTTAGCAGCTACCCGTGCTGCCGTTGAAGAAGGTATAGTACCAGGAGGAGGTGTTGCATACATTAGAGCTATATCTGCTTTAGAAAAACTAAAAGGTATTAATGATGACGAAACAACAGGAATTCAAATTGTGCGTAGAGCTATTGAAGAACCGTTGCGTCAAATCTGTGCTAATTGCGGTATAGAAGGCTCAATAGTAGTTCAAAAAGTAAAAGAAGGAACGAACGATTTTGGATTTAATGCACGTACTGAAAAGTATGAAAACCTTTTAAAAGCAGGCGTTATTGATCCAACTAAAGTAACTCGTATAGCATTAGAAAACGCTGCTTCTGTAGCATCTATGTTATTAACTACAGATTGCGTTTTGTCTGACAGAAAAGAAGATAAACCAGAAATGCCAATGGGTAACCCTGGCATGGGTGGTATGGGCGGAATGATGTAAATTTTAAATAAATTTCAAAAAAAAGAGGCTGTCCAAATGGATAGCCTCTTTTTTTGTTTTTGGCAAGATTTTTTTTTTGTATAAAAAAGTATCGATGAGCAAATATTTTTAGAGCCCATTTACTGGAAAGCTCATTATGCCTAACATGTGTAAACAATAAACCTGTGATGGAAACCGAAAATGATGGCGTAAATAGTGAAGGTTAAAATAAGGTTAGCAGGTTTAATACCTCATTGCAATACTTAATTCAAAGCTTCTTAATGGCATTGGGCGGCCATTCATCACAGTATAAGATTGATTTAAAAAATTGGAAATTTCAAATTGTAAGCACATAACTGTTTTATAAAAATTAAAATGGTGTTGTGTTTTAAAATTCAATAAATAATAAGGATTTAACCAATTTGAATTATCAGTGTTTGTATATACATAACCAGTGTATGATTGTGAAATTAACACACTCCAAGCTTTATAAATCATATTAATGGTACTTTGCCCCGAATAAAGTGGGGTATAAACTAACTGCTTACCAACAGATTCATCATTAGGGTTTAATGATTTTTTGTTAATAGATAAACAATATAAAGTGTTTAAACCTACATTAATTTTAAAATTATTGAGATTGAGCTTTATGTGTGAACTTGTTTCAATACCCGTTGTATTAACTTCTAAAATATTTTTAGGGCTCCAAATTAAGCCATTACTTGGTAACCACATAATCCAATTAGCTGTTTTTTTTATAAAATAAGTAGGCTTAAATTGTATTTCAAGCTGATTAACTTTAAGTGTTGCATTAGCCGAAGCTTCCCATTCATAAGCTTCTTCAGGCATCAAATTTGGGTTGCCACCTGGTGTCCAATATAAATCATTAAGGGTTGGTTGCCTAAATGAGTTAGAAAAATGGGTGTTTAATTTTAATTTAGGATGAATAACATAACTTAACCCAATATTAGTTGTAAATGGGTTATTTAAAAGACTTGAAATTTCTTTTCTTACAGCTACATTGTAATTTAATTTTGATTGAAACATAGATTGATCAAATGCAGCAAAAAATGCTAATTTATTAAGTTGATGGTTGTACTGATTGGTATGCTTAGATTGATACATACTTGCGGTAGTACCAAAATAAATATTGGACGTTTTAAACTTTAGCGTGTTACCCTGATCGGCTATATATGTATGTTGATAGTTAGTACTATTAATGTTAGCCAATAAATCTATAAAAATTAACACATCATAAAAATAGCCAGTTTTTAAATTTGAAGCATATATTCCTCTTTGAAATGCCCATTCTATATTGGTTTTAAAGCTTTCATCTATTTGATTTTGATGTGATAGTATGGCGTCAAATTTTGGTATTTCTCTATCATATTTGTTATACCACACTCTCACATTAATTGTATGTTGAGGTATTGTTAAATAATTTATTTCTCCTAATATCCCCTGTGTGTTGTAAGCCGAATGATGCATTTCTTTTTCAACTAAATCGTTACCTGTTTTGTAGATGTAATTAAAATTGTTTAATGATGAATGATGGTACATTTTTAAAGACAAAATAGTTTTGTTTATTACAAACTGCGTTTGAATATTTGTTTTGTAGGCTGAAAAACTCCCTATTGATTGACTTATAAAAACACTAACTGCTTTATTAACTTTTAATTGATTAAATAATAAAACAGAACCGCCCATAGCACTGCTCCCATTAAAACTACTGTTTCCGCCAAGTTCCAGCATTACATTTTCAAATAAAAAAGATGGTAATAAACTAATATCATTTTGACCCAAAGCTGCATTTTGAATATTTAAACCATTCCATAATATGCTAGATTGACTAGCGTTGGATCCTCTAATAGAAATATTAGCAATATTACCAGCACCATATTGTTTTATATACCCTGGTGTTTGTTCTGATAATAAATTAACCATAGATTGATGATGGTAATACTGTTTAATATTGCTATCTATAATTATTAAATTTTTATTTTTTTGTAAGGCCCATATTTTATGCATCATAAGCTCTACCTCTAACGATGCGGTTTTTAAAGTATCTTGAGCAAGATTATTAAATGAATGAATGATAAGAAAAATTAAATAAGGTTTAGGTTTCAAAAATCTATTCATTATAATTTTAAATAATTAGATGTCAGATTTAATTAGTTTCTGAAAATACTTTTTATTGTTTTTATCTGTAACACCTATAAAATATAAGCCAACAGGTAGTTCGGATATATTTATTTTACTATGATTTGACGTCATGATGTTTTTTCCATTAACATCAAACAGTTTTACAGTATTAATTTCAAAAGGCGCTTCAATAGTTATAAAATTTACAGCTGGGTTAGGAAACACATTAATAAAACTTGTTACATTATTCATTTCATTTAAACTCAGGGCACTATCCATTGTGGTAAAATCATCTAAACAAAAATACCCAGGCGTGTTCATCCCATACTGTCCGTTATCTGATGAGGTTAATCTAAAGGAAAGACTATCAGCGTTTCCTAAAGATGTTAAATCTACAAACTCCCAATTACGTACTATATAATCTTGTGCATTATTGTTAAATCTATAATCGGCTAAATAAAACACAACTGAATCAATAGCAAGATTTCCGTTTAAATATTTTTGAATTTTGAGTTTAAACCAATCAGAGTCGTTACCAGTTGCACCTCCAAATTTTTTAGCAAACGAATCGCCATCTTTCATGCTTCTATAAGCATAAGTACTATTGGTAATATAAAAGCCTTTCATTTGTTTGCCTCCAGCTTGTGCATTAAATATAATGGTAGCACTGTTTTGCGCTATAGCATAAATGCTTGAATTGCTGTATCCTACGGCTGTTATAGCGCTATATTGATTATCACTACCTGCAGTTACACTGTCTTTTCTGTTACTATAAGCCCAACCTTTTTGCCAATAGCCTCCAAAGTTTCCATTATACACATTAGAAAAAATAACATTTCCAGATGTAAAACTCCCACTGGTAGATACAGATGGGTTTGTGCCTTTGCCATTCCAATGAGAGTTTGGAGCTAGGGTGTAGTTTTCAAGTGTTGCTGTGGTTTGAGCTACTACAAAAATATTTAGTGTGAGTAAGCTAGTTGTGATGATTTTTTTCATGTTATACTTTGTTTATTGATTTAAGGTTGAGGATTGTGCTAAATATTAAGTCAGTAGTTAAAATAATAACTACATCAATTATATATATGTATAAAAGTTCTATCATATTCATGTCGTTTTTTCGCGAAACGCATTTTTGAATTTTAGAACTGGTATCCTGACTTTTTGAAACTTACTTTAAACCTTCTCGTGTGATGGGCACACAATGGTATATTTTAAAGCATACTCAAATTACAGTTGCGCGACAGTTTATGATTTTCACATAATTCCCTTAGTTTAAACTAAACTATCTAAAACTCACAACAAATGTAAAAAAATATTGTTATGGTAAATTAATTAGCAATTTTAAACGTAATTCAATTTAACATTTATGTGTATAAAAAATCAAATAGTTATTGTTTCAATTATAGTTTGTTGCATGGTATCTTGTACTAAAAATAATAATGCAATCCCAAGCAATACAAGTACTAATGCAACTGTACTTCCACCTCAAAATAAATTATTGACTTTAAAAATTGATTATTTAACCAATACATTTGAGGGTGCACTTGAAACTATTTATTCTAATCCAACCAGTTCATTTACCATTTCTAAACAATATAAAACGCCTGGCGATTTTGGGTATATTAATTTTTTTTATCAAGAGTTTAATCAACTCATATTTGATGGCGAAATAATTTGGATGGAAAAGGGTAATTTAATATATCCAACAAGCTTTATAGCCCCTTCACAATTTTCAATTACTACATCTCCATCTTCCGTTACACCATCTGCTGGATTTGAAAATTTAGATAATACAGGCTATGCAGGCAATAATGTTAATTTTTATGCTATGTGGGGTGCCATTCAAAATTTGGCTTTGGTGCGCTCGTATCTTAACTCTAACCCAACGTGTACGGTAAAATATTTTTTATATACACCAAGTGTTGGTGTAGGAAACCCTGCCGATTGGGATTGGATTGTGTTTATAAAAAATTAATAAAAAAACTAGTTTATTACCAAGTAACATCTTAATCTTATAAATATGAAAAACAATTATATAAAGTTTATTTTATTAATTAACACGTTTGTGTTTTTTACTCAACTAGCTATAGCTCAAATACAATCAGTAATTAGTAATAAAACAAACGCATTCAATGCGTATCAAGAAAAAAATCAAATTAACCCGTCAGTAAAAAAATATGTATTTGCTAATTCGCATTTAAAAAACATGCATTGTTTTTTAGAAACAACATCGGCAGAAACAAACCTATTACCAACTTTAGAAGTTACAGCAACAGAAACAAAACCTTTAACCGCTAAAGAAATAGATTCGATAAAACCTTTTATTCAATTACTAACTTCTAATTTTGATATTCATTATACGGTTGAAACGGCTCGATTTCAAAAAACATTATACGCTTCTATTAATGCCTATAGACTAAACCCTAATACTAGTGCTTATGAAAAATTAATTGACTATACTTTTAATTGGAATTATCAAATTAAAAACACTCAAGTGCAAAATACTGTTTCAAAAACATCTGGTATAAAATCTTACGCTACTGAATCTGTATTAAAAAGTGGGCAATGGTACAAAATTGGATTAACAAAAACAGGAGTTTATAAATTAACACCTACGTTACTTGGCGCATTAGGAATTGATGTGCAAAATATAAACCCTAAAAACATAAGAGTGTATGGTAATGGAGGCAAGCAATTACCAGCTTTAAATAGTATTGCAAGGCCAGATGATTTGCTTGAGAATGCTATTGAAGTTGTAGGCGAAGCGGATAATAAATTTGATGCCAATGACTATGTATTATTTTATGGGCAAAGTACAGATAGCTGGACGTACAAATCATCTGACAATTCAAATTTATTATACTATCACACCAACCATGATTTTAGTGATACTTCTTTTTATTTTATTAATGTTGATATGGGGCCTGGTAAACGTATTCAAAACCAAGAATCACGCACAGAGGCATCTAATAAAACCACTAATAGTTTTGATTATATGGATTATTACGAACTCAACGCTGTTAATTTATTAAAAAGCGGTAAAGAATTTTTTGGCGAAGCCTTTGATATTTATAACACATACAATTTTCCATTTAATATTCCTAACCCAGTTATAGGCGATAGCATTAAATTATTAACCGCTATTTTGAGTCAAGATGCTAGCAATTCTAAATATAAAATAACTACCAGTAACATCAATGACACCATTACTGTACCTCTTAATGGAGCACTGCCTGATTATTTAGCGCCAATGGGAATATATGCGATGGGCGCTCCATCAAACACTTTAAACTCAGCAATATTAAATGTGACTATTACTAAACTTTCACCTTCGGCCAAAGGTTGGCTAGATTACGTGCAATTTAATTGTAGAAGTTACTTAAATTTTAATGCCAATCAGTTTGTATTTTCAGATAGCAGAGTGTTAGATGCACCCAATTCATTTGCTAAATATACATTTACAACCACAAGTGGACAGGATACTAAAATATGGGATGTAACCACGCCATCAAACATTTTTAATCAACTATACAATGTATCAGCTAATGCTTCCTTGCTTGATTTTACGGCTCCATCAAGCAGTTTAAAAAAATATGCCGTATTTAAAACGTCTCAAGCACTTACACCTACAATGTATGGAACAATTAAAAATCAAAATTTACATGCCCTTACTCAAGCCGACTATATTATTGTAACTCATCCCTTATTTATTGATGAAGCAAATAAATTGGCAAAATTGCATTTTGATAATGAAGGATTTTCGTCTGCAGTTGTAACAACACAAGATATTTATAATGAATATTCATCCGGAACGCCTGATATTGTAGCTATAAGAGATTTTGTAAAAATGTTGTATACTAGGCCTTCCAATACTTTAGAAGCCACAAAACATCTTCTATTATTTGGAGATGGTTCTTACGACAATAAAAATTTAAACATAGAAAGTAATTCCGCTTTAATTCCTACGTTTCAATATGGTGAAATTTGTTCGCAAGTTTTGAATGTAGTAGCAGACGACTTTTACGGCATGATGGATAATACAGAGGGTAATTTAAATACTGGAGTTATAGATATAGGTGTTGGGCGTATTGTATCCCGCACCAAACAAGAAGCTCAGGCTGTAGTAAACAAAATAGAGCAATACTATAAAAAAAACACTTCTTTTGATTTGCTGTCATCCGAAGCCAAATGTAGTGATAATACCAATAGTTATCCTCAAGGAGATTGGCGTAACAAGGTTACTTTTATTGCTGATGATCAAGGAGGTAATATGTTTATTAATGATTCAGAAGGTATTATAAATAAATTTAGTGCCTTAAATAAAACATATATAGTTAACAAAATATATATAGATGCCTACCAGCAATATTCAACACCGGGCGGGCACAGATACCCAGATGCTGTATCTGAAATTAATAAAACCTTTGAAAATGGTAGTTTGTTTGTGTGTTACACAGGCCATGGCGGCGAATTAGGTTTAGCCGAAGAGCGCATCATAGATATCCCTCAAATATTAAGTTGGACTAATATAAACAACTTACCACTGTTTGTTACTGCCACTTGCGAGTTTACTCGTTTTGATGACCCATCACGCACCTCAGCAGGCGAATTTTGTTTATTAAACCCAAAAGGTGGCGCTATTGCTTTGTTTACAACCATTCGTACAGCTTATGCTAATATAGTTCAAAATTTAAATTTATCGTTTGCAGCACATATAAATACTCATTTAGCTAATGGCCAAAAACCCACTTTAGGCGATATATATAGATTATTAAAAAAAGATGTCGGGAATAGTATTCTTAATTTTAATTTTTCTCTTATAGGAGATCCAGCCTTAACACTTGCTTACCCAAAAGAAAAAGTATATACAAAAAGCATTAATGGATCAACGATTAAAAAAATAGACACCTTAAAAGCCTTATCAAAAATTACTGTTACAGGATTTGTAGGCGATGTTTCTGGAAAAAAATTAAGTAATTACAATGGCGTATTATTCCCTACTTTATATGATAAGCAAGTAAAATTAACCACATTGGCTAATGATCTACCTGCATCTAAACCTAAAGACTACTCTATACCACAGTCTTTTAATATCACTAAAAGCATTTTATATAAAGGAAAGGTATCTGTTACTAATGGTGATTTTAGCTTTACATTTTTAGTGCCAAAAGATATTGATTATACTTATGGAAAAGCTTATTTAAGCTATTATGCTAATAATGGCGTAATAGACGCACAAAATTTATACGATAGTATTATAGTAGGAGGCTCTAACCCAAATGCTGCTATTGATACGCAAGGGCCAAGCATTAAATTATATATGAACGATGAAAAATTTGTAATAGGGGGCTTAACAAATGAAAAACCAAAAATTTATGCTGTATTGCTTGATTCAAGTGGTATCAATACAACTGGGAACAGCTTAGGGCATGATGCCACAGTGATATTAGATGCCAATACTAAAAATCCAATTATATTAAATGACTATTATATAGCCGACTTAAATTCTTACCAAGCAGGAAAAATACATTACCCATTTAATAATTTAGCAGAAGGTAAACATACTATAGATTTAAAAGTGTGGGATAATCAAAATAATTCATCAGTAGCTTATACTGAGTTTTTTGTAACTAAAGAAGCCAACTTGGTGATTAAAAATCTTTTAAACTACCCCAATCCGTTTACTACAAACACCAAATTTTTTATAGAACACAATCAATGCTGTACTGGCATGAAACTATTAATCCATA
Organism: Bacteroidia bacterium; assembly: GCA_031539425.1. Lineage (GTDB taxonomy): Bacteria > Bacteroidota > Bacteroidia > B-17B0 > Aurantibacillaceae > UBA4416. The sequence goes on along the minus strand of JAVKLI010000108.1, from coordinate 1,716 downwards.
TATATACTATCTCTGGAAAATTAGTAAAATCAATATCTGCATCAATAGATAGCCCAGGATTTAGAATAGATAATATAGAGTGGGATGGTAAAGATGATTTTGGAGACAAGTTAGCGCGTGGGGTATATGTATATAAATTAACCCTTACAGACAATTCAAGCAAAACTGCTGAAAAATATGAGAAATTAGTTATTTTAAATTAATAAAAATGGATATCATTTTAAAATACTTTTCAAATTTAAGCCCATTACAGCAATCTCAATTTAGCGCACTTAATGAGCTTTACCGCCATTGGAATGCACAAATTAATGTAATATCCCGTAAAGACATTGATTTATTATACACCAATCACGTATTACACGCATTAGGTATTGCAAAAGTAATGCCATTTGCACCACATACAAAGGTATTAGATGTGGGCACTGGTGGTGGTTTTCCGGGCATACCTTTAGCTATTTTATTCCCAGAAATAGAATTTTATTTGGTCGACAGTATTGGTAAAAAAATTAAAGTAGTGCAAGAAATAGCTTTGGCTTTAGGATTAAAAAATGTAGTAGCGCATCAAATAAGAGCTGAAGAGATTAAACAAAAGTTTCATTTTGTAGTGAGTAGAGCTGTTACTGAATTTGCTGCTTTTTATGAATGGGTTAAGCATTCTTTTTTAAAAGAATCATTTAACGCACTACCAAATGGTATATTGTATTTAAAAGGCGGTGATTTAACTAATGAACTAAGTTTATTTAAAAATCAAACCACCTTATATAATTTAACAGATTACTTTACAGAACCTTTTTTTGAAACAAAAAAAGTGGTGTATTGTAAAATGAAATGAATTTTAAAAAAAAAACTCCACTTTGGATTATATTTTTACATTTGCGCAAAATTTAAAATAACGTTATGTATTGGACTTTAGAATTAGCATCATGGTTAGAAGACGCACCTTGGCCTGCAACAAAAGATGAGTTAATAGATTTTGCTATACGTTCCGGAGCTCCAATGGAAGTGATAGAAAACCTTCAAAGTATAGAAGATGAAGGCGAAACCCACGAATCTATTGAAGAGATTTGGCCTGATTACCCTACTAAAGACGACTTCTTTTTTAACGAAGACGAATATTAATTTTTTTTATAATGCACAAAAAAATTAATATAAATTAATCTTGAAAGGCGTATAGTTATAGGTAATAATAAAATTACCATTGTTAAATAACTGCACAAAAACTGTATCGTATTAAAATTAAAAACCAATACCATGGCAATAAATAAAGCCACGAAATAGATTATATTTAAAGCATAGCTTATATACATAGCACCATAATAAAAACCAGGTTCTTTTTCAAAAGTTTCTTTGCAATAACTGCACTGTGGGTGCATTTGATCAAATATTTTTAAGTTAAATGCGTTATTGGAAATAAAAAAAGACCCCTGATTACATTTAGGGCATTTATTTTTAAAAATAGAAATTAGTTTATGTTTCATGATTTTTACAATTTACAAATCAGGTGCTTCACCTCCATCCAAAGGTACGTTAATTTCAATAAAATGATGACAGAAATTCTTGGATTTAGAATTTAATCTTGGCGGATTCAAGTTATAAATGCAACTTTTCGTCCTTTGTTTTTAATTGTTTGTAAATATACTTCTTTAGGGGTTAAATATCCAAATCTTTTTCGTGGCCTGTTGTTTAATTTAGCTTCTACTACTTGTATTTGCTCTT
>JAVKLI010000107.1:0-7312 GCA_031539425.1 Bacteroidia bacterium | reverse complement strand
TCGGAAGTGATGCTGGGCTACGGCATGAGTGCCGAAAAGATTTTACCTAACATAAAAATGTTGGGTGATGTGGCTATGGGTAATGATGAGAAACTGAGAGGTTTGGCTATAGCATTTTCGCAAATAGGTGCGGCGGGTAGGCTGCAAGGGCAAGATTTATTACAACTTATTAGTAATGGCTTTAACCCACTTACTATAATAGCCAAAAAAACAGGCACATCCATGGCTGACCTTAAAAAGAAAATGGAAGATGGGCAAATAAGCTTTGCGATGGTAGAAGATGCTTTTAAAACAGCCACTAGTGCAGGAGGAAGATATTATGGAATGAATGAAAAGCTGGCTAATAGTGCAGGCGGCAAGTTTAGCACCATGATGGGTACTTTTAAAAACTCGTTAAGCAAAATAGGCTTGGTGTTGGCAGAATTGATAAAACCTTTGTTTGATATAACCACGGCTGTACTCAGTTTTGTAACACCCTTTGTTACAGGTATTTTAAGCATTGTTAAAGTGGTGTTAGAGTGTAAGCCTTTATTGATTGGTTTAGCAGCAGTTGTAACAGTATTAAGTTTAGGATTTATAGCCGCTAAATGGAGGGCGTTTAGTTTTGGAACTACATTTAAATGGCTAACTAAACAAGGTATAATATACGAAACTGTAATGAAAGTTGCAACCTTTGTAACTAAAGCATTTAAAACAGCTTGGAAGACAACGCCATTTGCCTTAGTAGTTTCAATTATTGCATTGTTGGTAGGCGTTGTAACAGCTTGCTGGCAAAAATTTGAAGGTTTTAGAGGTGTTATAATGGGTGTGTGGGCTATTATAAAGGGTTTTGGAAGTATTTTAAAAACTTATATTATAGATAGGATTTCGGGTATTTTGTCGGGTTTAGGCTCATTGGGCAAGGCTATTAAACATTTGTTTAAGGGCGAATTTGGTGAGGCTTGGCATGAAGCCAAAAAGGGCGCTAACAATTTGTTAGGTTTTGATGCTAAAAAGAAAGCTTTTGAGAGTGCCAAAAAATTAGGTAAAAATTTTAGAGCAGGTTATGCGGAGGGTGTTCAATCCTTTAAAAAATCGAAAGCCGAAAATGGTGATGTGTATGATACCTTAAACGCTAACAAAGAAGCTGCACAAGCTACAGAAGCTGGGGCAACCATGAGTAATGCCCATAGCGAAAAAGCGGATAGTATTATAAGCGGTGGGGCAAAAACCACGCATTTAACCATTAACATAGCCGAGCTTGGGCGTACTACTATTAATGCTACTACTATAGAGCAGGGCGTGAAAAATATGGGGGCTTTGATACGAGAAGAATTATTAAGGGCTATAAATAGTGTGAACCAAATGCAAACAGCCTAACAGATGTATAGTGTAGCTAACATAAACGAAGATGGTAAGTACTTTCAGGTACTAAGGTTAAAAGCCAAGGGCAAGGTTTACATGTTGCCTAATGAGCCTAACATATCCTTAACGGCTAGTAACACTATTGTAAAAACAGATACTGTAGGCTCGGAGCGCAAAGGAACTGTAAAAGAATACATCTGTGCGGAAGATTGGATTTTAAACATTAAAGGTGTGTGCGTTAATGAGGATAGCAAAAGTTACCCTTACCAACAGGTTAAGCAGTTGATTGAGCTGCGTAACTTAAATGTGCCACTTGAGGTATTAGACAATCCGTTTTTTGAATTGCACGGCATTCGTAAAATAGTGATTGAAGATTTGGTATTGCCCGAAATGATGGGGCGACCAAACCAACAGGTGTATGAAATAAAAGCGGTGAGCGAAGAGGATTTTTATGCGGTAATAAACGGTGGCTATGCATTAGGTAACTCGAATGTGAAAATAAGTGATGATAATTTGGTTATGCAAAATAAGATTAACCAACTACCTGCGTCTGAATTTTCGAAAGATTTAAAACTTCACGAAGCAGAAGAGGGGACTATCACATTAACAGATTTGAAAAAATTAAAAGACGATAAAGAGAAAGCTTTTCGTAACTCAAGATACGCTCACACTAAAGCTTGGTAACATGTTTATATTAAAAAGTAAAATAGAAGTTGGTAAGTATGTATTTACACAAATACATGAGGGTTCTATTACCAAAGATATTGAAACTATAGAGCAAACAGCTACGATTAAATTGCCTACGCATTTTTATTTAAAAAACACCAAAACTAAACTACTCACCGAAACGGCTATAAAAACAGGCGATTACGTGCGCATTACTCTAGGTTATGATGGTATATATAGTGGTATTGAATTTGAAGGTTATGTAAAAAAAATAAAGCTAAAAACACAGGTTGAAATAGAATGCGAAAATGCTATTTATGTATTGCGCCGCCTTACGTTAAATAAAGAATATAACGCTATTGATTTACAAGATTTAGTAAAAGATATTTTAGTCAACACCAATATTAAGTTGCATGCAGATTGCATTAAAATGCCCTTAGATAAATGGCTATTAAAAGATGCTAACGGCGCACAGGCATTGGAAGGTATTAAAAAAGAATTGTTGCAAACAGTTTATTTTACAAGTAACAATGTGCTTTATGTTGGGTTACAGCAAATGCTAAACATCGGCAAAACGGCAGTGTATGATTTGAACTATAACCTCACCGCTAACAATTTGGAGTGGGCTAGCAAAGCCGACAGAAAAATTAAAGTAAAATATAACTACTTAGCATCTGATGGTAAAAAACACTTTGAAGAGGCAGGAGATAGTGATGGCGAATCACGTGAGTTTTATACATCGGTGGTAAAAGAGCCTACAAAGTTAAAACAAATGGCTACCGAAGAGGTAGATAAACTCAAGTATGATGGCTTTAGCGGCAGCCTTAGCAGTTTTTTGGCGCCGTATGCTGAGCCATGTATGGAAGCAAAAATTATAGATAAAGACAAGCCACACCGCAATGGCTATTATTTTATAAAAAAAGTAGAAACCACCTTTGGCACTAGTGGTGCAAGGCGCACCGTAAGTATAGGTAATAAATTATGAGTAAAGATTTAAAAGATGCCTTAATAAATTTGAGCAAACGAAGTGTAGACACTTTTGTGGCAAACGTTGTATTTATAGACAAAGTTAAAGGCGTGTGTACGGTTGAAGATGGCAAACTTAACTACAGCGGCGTAAAGCTGAGTGCCGTGGTAAATGGTGAGGGTAACAAATTTTATTTATTTCCAAAGGTGGGTAGCGTGATATTGGTAAGCCCTATACATGAGGATATTAAAAATTTGTATGTAGAAGCTTTTTCTGAAATTGAAGAAGTGAATATCAGTGTGGGTGATCAAAACTTTAAAATGACTGGAGCTGGTTTTGTAATAAACAATGGTTTAAACGGCGGGCTGGTAAAGGTGGATGCTTTGCTTAGCAAAATCAATGCTTTAGAAACTTCGTTTAACACCTTAAAACAAATATTAAGCGCATGGGTGCCAGTGCCAGGAGATGGTGGTTTGGTATTAAAAACAGCTATTACTGCTTGGGCAGCTCAAATGATGCTAAGTACTCAAAAAACAGAACTCGAAAACAAACAATTTAAACACTAAATAAAAGGCTTTTAAAACCCATTAAAAATGACAAAAGAAACGATGATAGAATTTGCCACCATAGCAGGGAGCAGTATTGGTACTGGGTTATTTACCTACGTGTTTGCACGTAAAAAACATCAAATAGCCTTAAAGCAAGCGGAGGAAAATTTGGAAGGCACTCAAATTGAAAATGATATGAAGCTAAGCAGTCATTACAAAACGTTTTTAGACGATTTAAAAAGTAGATACGAAACACAACTTAAAGAATTTGAAAGTTCGGTAAATAGAAAACTGACTTTATTAGAACAAAAAAATAAAAGTTTGGAAGCTAAAATAAAACTATTGAAAGCTGAAATAGTAGAGTTGAAAAGAGAAAACAGAAAATTAAAAAAGAAGTGAAACAGGTAATTATAAAAAACGGACAATGTTTGATGGACATAGCCATACAAGAGTACGGTGATGTGAGTGGTGTAGCTTTGCTGATTGATGACAATAAAGTGGTGTGTAATTTACATTCCACATTAGCAGTGGGTACAGTATTATATGTTAGAACAATTAGTAACCCTAACTTGATTACAGAATTTTATCAACAAAACGCTATAACCCCTGCCACTGCGTATGCAATAGAGCTAAACAACTGGTTATTAGCCTTTGGCACTTGGGTAGATACTGATACATGGAATGATACTGAAACTGTAATATTATAAAAAATGGCAATAATAAATAACATACAAAATAACGAACTGGGTAGTAGTGTAAGGCTTAAGCTCAATACTATTATTACTTTGCTTAATCAAATAGCGGAGAGTGATGCTAATTTTAATGTTCAAAATTTAAAACAAGCCTTAATTAAAGCAATCAACCCATCGGGTAAGTATTTACGAGATGATGGGACGTGGCAAGTAGTAACAGGAACTAGCGAAGTAGACATAGCAGACGGCTCAGTAACGGCAGCTAAATTAAACAATATGGGAGCTAGTGCCAACCAAGTACTTGGATATAATGGCACGGCTTGGAGTCCAAAAACAGTAGAAGCAACTGATTTAACCCCTTATTATACCAAAACGGAAATTGATTTGAAGCTACAAAAAGCTGATGAGTTTGTGTTGGAAGTTGACTCGTTTGCAGATTTACCAACCACGAGGTATGCTAACGGAACAGCTGTAAAAACAGGCGATATAGCCTTAGTAAAAAGAAGCACCACTGCCATATTATTTGCAGATAGAAAGCCTAACGGCGTTTATATGTTTAACGGAACCGCTTGGGAATTAACGGCAGATTATAATTTATTAATTAATGAATTATTGGCAAGGGTTAGTAAACTAACCACCATTGTAGAAAATAACATTTTGGTAATGGGTGCAGATGGTGGGCTTAAAGATAGTGGTAAAACATTAGCTGATTTTAAACCAAACACCATGACTTGGATAGACTACGAAACACAATATACGCAAACTCGAAATTCAATAGTTACACAACCAGATTTTCAAATTTATGAATATCAAAAAAAAGGTATCAATATTTATAGGCGTGTGCCTATACCCTTTACTAAAGCGGGTGATGCGTTTTATAGCGATATATCTTCTGCAAAAAATGGGTTAAGTGATTATTTAGCGACAAGAGAAGGAGAATAGAGTATGGCAAGCCTTAAAAATACAGCTGGGAAATCAATATTTGTAAACGATGGCACAGAATCAAGCCCTAAAAATATTATAAATATTGTTACAGATATTGCCGATACTACTTGGATAGAAAAAACTGGCAATGATATATACCTCAAGAAGAACCTAGATATTGCTACTGGATTTTTAAGTATACCTGTTGGTATTATTGTACACGAAAATGCAGACGCTCATATTGTTAACTCAAGGATAGCTATACCAAGTAATGGAATAATAACTAATGGTATTGTGATTATAGGTTCGGGATGTACAATCAAAGTTTAACTTAATATAATAGTCATGGCACGTTCACCGCAAAGTTGGTATAACTTTTTAATAGAAGAAAAAAACAATCAAACCACCTTAATAGGCTTGCAACCTAATATTGACAGTTCGCAAACGTTGTTAAAAGATTTAACTACAACAAGCCGAGTGGCATTGTGGCGATTGCTATTTTGGGTGGTAGCAGTGTGTGCTTATGCTTTAGATTTAGTGTTTGAAATGGCTATTGCTAATATTGAAGAGGTGTCTAAACAATCAAGATATGGTACTTTAAAATGGTATTCATTAAAAGCCTTGCAGTTTCAGTTTGGCTTTAGTTTGGTTTGGAATAATAATGAATATGTGTATGAAGTGCTTGATGCAAGCGCACAAATAATTAAAAAAGCAGCCGCTCATGAAAATGGTAATGTTGTAAATGTAAAGGTGGCTAAAATGGCAAATAATAAACCTGCACCTTTAAGTGCCATTGAATTAAGCAGTTTTGAAACTTATTTAAAAACCATCAAACCAGCAGGTGTTAAAGTGCAGGTGATATCAGACCAAGCTGATGATTTGAGGTTGTATTTAAAAGTGAACTACGATGCTTTGTTAATGGATAGTACGGGGCAATTATTAAGTTCCGCAGGCTCTTACCCTGTTCAAAATGCTATTAATAATTATTTAAACGGTTTAAACGATACGTTTGATGGTACTTTAGAGTTAATGACTTTAATAGATTACATACAAGCAGCCGCAGGTGTGGTAAGTGCTTATGTAATCAATGCATCTGCAAGGTATGGCACACTGCCATTTGTATCATTTACCGAAAGGTATCAATCAAATGCAGGGCATATTGCTATTGATAGCAGCACGCTTTTAAGCTCTACCATAACCTATAATGCAGCCCATGTTTGATATTAGAATAAATTGGAATAAAATAATTTATGAAAATGTTCCTCATTTTTTGAGGAATAATAGTTGGTATATTTTTTTATCGGTTCTCACAGCTCCATTTAAAAAAATATATAATGATTTTATTATAATTTACAATCTATACCTTATTAGAGTTAGATATAATGGTCAAGTTTGTTATTTAGAAAATATATTAAACAAAACATATAGCCCTGTATTTGGTGGTATTTATATAACAGATGGTGTTTTGGTGCCAATTAAATATTGGTTTAGGAGGGTAGAGCAAAAAACAAACTTGAGAGTACATAAGCGATGGGATGAGTTGAGCAGTTATAACGCAAGTGATAGCGTGCATTATAACAGAAAAATATATACTGCTAAGATAAGTAGCGCAGGTTTTAACCCATTATTAAACCCTTCCAAATGGCTGGAAGTACAAAGGGGTGTTTTTATTTACAGAAGAAGTGAAACTAAAAGTGAATTTGATTTTATAGTAAATGTACCTGCGATTTTAAATGTTGATTTAAAAGCCTTTAAAACATTGATAGATTATTACCGATTGGCTGGTAAAACGTACCTCATTAAAAGATATTAATAAACAAAAAAAACATGAATAAAGTAGATTTTTCAAATTTAGGAGGCGACCAGTTAGTATTGGACGACTTGGAGTATATGCAAAATGGCTTAGCAGATGGCATCAAAGGCTTGGCAAGTTATTTTAACACACTATCCAACAACCCTGTTATATTAAGTGGATTGGAAGCAACAGTAATCGGTACAAATGTGGTTTATTCAAATGGGTATGTTGCTAAAGATGGTGAGGTGTGCTTTGTAAGAGGTGGCAGCACAAGCACACTATTTAATAGCCCTAGCATCACATTTATTAACGGCTTTAATGAAGCGGGGACTGAAACTTACGAAAATTTAAGTGTTGTTAAAACTTACATTCAACG
>JAVKLI010000106.1:0-11018 GCA_031539425.1 Bacteroidia bacterium | reverse complement strand
ATCAATGGTATAATATATCCGGAATTATTAGTGGCGCTATAAATAAAACTTATGTAGCACCTACCAATGGAAGTTATTATGTGGTAATTAATAGTAGTTGTATAAATGGAACTTCAGCCTCAAATACCTTAGCGGTAACATTGATTAGTATGGAAGAGCATTTATTTTTAAATAATTTAAGCTTAAGTCCTAATCCATCATTTAATTTTATAACATTAAAGTCAAGAAGTAATGTTTTGATGGAAAAATTAAAAATTCAAATTTATAATAGCATTGGTCAATGCGTTAAATCATTATACTTAAAAGATTTTCAAAGTGAAGAAATTATTAATTTATCTGATCTTTCTCCAGGAGTTTATAATCTTTCTGTTTATCATGGAACTACATTTAATACCTTTAAAATTATAAAGTATTAAAGACTTGATATTTGAAACTATCAATGTTTTATTCTTATAGTGCTTCCATAATTATTTTAATGTAATAACCAAGTTTATTTTAATGAAAATAAAAAATAAATATTAATACCCCATTGTTATTAAATTATATATTTACAAAGTTGATACCATCATTTAATACTATTACTAAAGCTCCTATATGAATAACAAAACTGCAGAATCTGTTTGGAATAATTGTTTGAAAATATTAAAAGATAATGTGAGTTTGCAAAACTTTAAAACGTGGTTCGAACCAATTAAGGCAGTTAAATTTGAAAATAATATATTAACAATTCAGGTGCCATCTCAGTTTTTTTATGAGTGGATTGAAGAGCATTACATTACAATACTTAAAAAAGTAATAAGAAAAGAATTAGGAAGCGAAGGTAAAATAGAATATAGTATTGTTATTGATAACAACTCTGGTAAATCAGAAAAAGCAGTTACCTTAAATATACCAACCTTAAACGCTAATTTAAAAAATCAACCTAAAAATATTTCATTCGACCAAGGTCAAATTAAAAACCCCTTTATAATTCCAGGAATTAAAAAGTTAATAATTGAATCGCAATTAAACCCAAATTATTCATTCGATAATTTTATAGAAGGCGATTGTAATCGATTGGCACGTTCTGCTGGTCATGCAGTAGCACAAAAGCCAGGTAGCACATCTTTTAATCCATTATTATTATATGGTAATGTTGGATTAGGAAAAACACACTTAGCCCAAGCTATTGGAGTAGAAATTAAAAAGAATTTTCCCGAAAAAACAGTATTATATGTACAATCTGAAAAATTTATAACTCAATTTATTGAGGCAATAAAAAAGAATAATCAAAATGATTTTGTACACTTTTATCAAATGATTGACGTGTTAATTATTGATGACATTCAATATTTAAGTGGTAAAGAAAAAACGCAAGATGTATTTTTTCATATATTTAATCACTTACACCAATTAGGAAAACAAATCGTATTAACTTCTGATAGAGCACCAGTTGAAATGGTTGGCATTGAAACAAGATTACTATCTCGTTTCAAATGGGGGTTAAGTGCTGATTTACAAGCTCCAGATTTAGAAACAAGAATTAGTATTTTAGAAAAAAAAGTTTATAATGAAGGTTTACAATTACCTAAAGAAGTTGCCGAATATCTAGCCTATAGCATTACAAACAATGTACGAGAACTCGAAGGAGCTTTAGTTTCATTACTTGCACAATCATCATTAAATAAAAAACAATTAACTGTAGATTTAACTAAGCAACTTGTAGACCAATTTGTAAAATCAAGCGCACGCGAATTTTCTATAGATTATATTCAAAAAGTTGTTTGTGATTATTTTGATGTTAAAGTTGATATCATGAAAGCTAAAACAAGAAAAAGAGAAATTGTTCAAGCTAGACAAATAGCTATGTATTTTTCTAAACGCATGACAAAATCTTCATTAGCAACCATTGGTCTTCATTGCGGAGGTAAAGATCACGCAACTGTTTTACACGCCTGCAAAACAGTAAATAATTTAATGGATACGGATAAATCTTTTAAAGTATATATTGATGAACTTGAAAAGAAAATCAATATTATGCAAGATGTATAATTTAAAAATTAGCATTTAAAGTTTGTATAAAAGCAAGGTTGCTTGGATTTTTTACAAGAAATAACTCAAGATATTTTTCCAATAGGAGGAGCTGTATTAACGGCTTTATTGTGGTTTTCATTTCTTAAAAAAACAGATGTTTTTGAGGCAGAGTCTGAACTCAATCTCATTTTAGCTTTTATAATAGGCTTTTTAACCCCTACGCTTGCTTTGTGGATATATTATGCTTTTGAAGTATTAGGATTTAATACCAATGGAGAACCATTTAACGATTTAGCATTTTCAATTTTTGGAATAGGTTTAATAGAAGAGCTATCAAAAATTTTTGGTGTACTACTTGTAATAAAACTATTAAAAAAACAAATTAACGAGCCTATTGATTACTTAATATTTACAAGTGTTACAGCCTTAGGGTTTGCCGTACGCGAAAATTATATATACTTTCATAATTATGGCACAGAACTTATTACCGGCAGAGCACTATATTCTTCTCTCATTCATATTATTAATGCAACTATATGTGTATATGGTATATATTGTTACAAACTATTTAAAAAAGGACGCCCTATTTTAAACACCATAGCAGCAATTTTAGCAGCTGTATTTTCACATGGACTATTTGACTTCTTCTTAATAAATAATGTATTAGGCACTTGTTCAACCTATGTATCTTTAATTATTTATTTAATTGGAATAAATTTTTGGACTCAAATGATAAACAACGCTTTAAATTTTTCTCCATTTTTTACTACAAACTTTATAAAACCCTCTAGCCAAATATTTTATACTATTATTTTTTGGTTTATCATATTGTACTTATACAAATCATTTTTTGTTTTTTATTTTAATGATATTCAAACCTTAGGCATTGCTATTGTTAAAGATATTATAACTGATGGGTTATTTATTTTAATTATGGCTCTTAGAGTAAGCAGAATTAGCTTAAACCAAAACGAATATAACCTCATTCGCATTCAAATTCCTATAAAATGGGCTCGAAACAAAGATGAAGACTTAAAATTATTTTGGTTATTTCCATTAAAAATTAGAGGCGAAAACCAACAAGAATTTAATTTTATACGATACATTAATAAACCATTTCACATTAAACCAATTATACAAGAAACTAGCATTCTGCCAAATAGGGTACAAATTTCTATAATTAAAAAAGTTAAATTTAAATACGAGGCCATTGGATATATAGTTGTTTTAAATCAATTCATTTTTAATAAAGATCAAAAGTTTCTTTTACTTCCTAATTTAGCCTCTCTTAATACTAAAACACCAACAGCAACGCTTAAGTTTTATACTAAAGAACGTTTAGAACATAAAACATCTACCATTATTACTTTAAGCCGCCCTCAAAAATTTATTAAAAAAATTATGGGGATAATTTACTACTTTTTAAATATAGATAAACACCCTTCTGTAAAAGATTTTCCTACTGTGTGCGAAGTGTATATTGAGTAGTTATGATGCATAATAAGCGTTATTAATAAACGTACTTCAATTTTAAAATAGTTATTCTAACAAAGGTCTTGTCTGACCCTTGCCAAAGACAAAGACCTGAAGTTGGAAATAACTATTTTGAGAAGATAACAAATAAAAAAATAAAAATAAAAAAAATCTATTTTTGATTGGTCTTAAAAATAGGGGATTTTACAACAACACCTGCAGCTAATTAATTTCAAATAAATAAAACTAAAATTATATATTTGTCTGAATTTTAAATACAAAATTCAATCATGAGAAATTCATTCTCTACAAAAAATGTAACAGAAGGGCTAACTTTTGACGATGTATTATTAGTTCCTGCTTACTCTGAAATTTTACCACGTGATGTAAACTTATCTAGTCATTTCTCTAAAAATATTTTACTTAACTCTCCCATTGCATCCGCAGCTATGGATACAGTTACAGAAACCCAAATGGCTATTTCTATGGCTCAAGAAGGAGGTATAGGCGTATTACATAAAAATATGTCTATTGAAGCCCAAGCAAATCAAGTGCGAAAAGTAAAACGTAGCGAAAGCGGCATGATTACCGATCCTTTAACCGTTTCAATAAACTCTAAAATAAAAGAAACACTAGACGTCATGTCAGAAAATAAAATAGGCGGTGTGCCAGTTATAGATCATAATAATAAATTTGCAGGCATTGTTACCAATAGAGATTTACGTTTTGAAAAAAACTTTAATAGACTTATTAAAGAAGTGATGACACCTGCAAACAAATGCGTTATAGCTTCTCAAGGGGTAACTTTAAAAGAAGCTGAACAAATTTTACAAAAACACAAAATTGAAAAATTACCCATTCTTGATAAAAACTCTAAGATTATTGGTTTAATTACTTATAAAGATATCACTAAAATTAAAGTGCGCCCAAATGCTGCTAAAGACGAAATGGGTAGATTAAAAGTAGCAGCTGCAGTTGGCATAGGGGCCGATACTGAGAAACGCGTTGAAGCATTAGTAAATGCAGGTGTTGATGCAATTATCATTGATACAGCTCATGGTCATTCCAAAGGGGTTATCAATATGCTAACCAACTTAAAAAAAATACATAAAAAAATTGACATTATTGTGGGGAATATTGCTACTGGCGATGCTGCAATAGCACTTATGAAAGCCGGCGCCGACGGCGTAAAAGTAGGTATAGGTCCCGGTTCAATTTGTACAACACGAATTATTGCAGGTGTTGGGGTACCCCAACTTACCGCTATTATGGAGGTAGCAAATGCATTAAAAGGTAAAATTCCAATTATTGCAGATGGAGGTATTCGCTTTACTGGAGATATTGCCAAAGCTTTAGCAGCAGGTGCCAGTTCGGTTATGATGGGCGGAATGTTTGCTGGAGTAGAAGAAAGCCCCGGCGAAACAATTATATTTGAAGGTCGACAATTTAAAGCATATAGAGGCATGGGCTCATTGGAAGCTATGCAATTAGGCTCTAAAGACCGTTATTTTCAAGACATGGAAAGCGACCTTAAAAAATTGGTACCAGAAGGTATTAGTGGACGAGTTCCTTATAAAGGCCATCTCACAGACGTTATGTATCAGTTACTAGGAGGTTTAAGAGCTGGTATGGGTTATTGTGGAGCTAAAACTATTAACGAATTACAAAATGCTCAATTTATAAAAATCACCTCTGCAGGTATCAAAGAAAGTCACCCTCATGATGTTGTGATTACACGAGAATCACCAAACTATACACGATAAAACATTTAATGATTTTACCTATAATTATATATGGCCACCCAGTATTACGCTTAAAATGCGAAGCAATCCCTGTAGATTACACAAATATTCAAGAGTTAATTTCCAATTTATTTGAAACCATGTATGCTTCAAAAGGCGTTGGTATTGCTGGACCACAAGTAGGATTACCCTTACGTATATTTGTAGTTGATACCTCTCCGTTTGCAGACGATCAAGACGGTCACTCAAACGAAGAACAACAGGAGCTTTTAAAGTTTAAAAAAGTTTTTATAAATCCAACTATAACACTTCAAGAAGGTACAGCTTGGAAATTTAATGAAGGATGCCTAAGTATCCCAGGCATTAGAGAAGATATTATTCGTAAATCAAAAATTTGTATTTCATATCAAGATGAAAAATTTGAGATACACCAACAAACATTTACCGGTATTATTGCACGTGTTATACAACATGAATACGATCATATAGAAGGAAAATTATTTATTGATCATTTAAGCCCCTTTAAATTAAAAGCCCTTAAAAACAAACTATCAAATATTTCTAAGGGTAAATTTAAAGCTCAATATAACACAGAAGTTTTTAACAAAATTTAAAATTAATTAGTTAATTATCCCCCTCAAACTGTAATAATTATCAACCTTCTACTTTTATACATTTACTAAATTATATTTTAATACATCTTAGATTCAACTAATAAATGCAAAGTGTTTTTATTTCTAGACAATTAAAAGATGATAGCCCATTAAAATTATGGGTCAAAAAAAATAAAATCACTTTATACAACTTTCCTTTAATTTCTCAATCCCCCATTAATTTTTATTTTTTTCCAAATACAGCTTGGATTTTTTTTTCAAGTAAAAATGCTATTAAATACTTTTTTAATCACTCACCAAAAATACACGCATCTACTCAATTAGGGGTATTAAGTGCCGAGTCGGCCTTGTATTTACAAAAAGAATTTAATTTAAAAGCTAATTTTATTGGCAGTGGTAATGATGTGGCAAAAATAGGCAGGAAATTTAAAACCATTTTAAATAATCAATCTGTTTTGTTTCCTCAAGCGCAAAATAGTTTAAAAACTATCCAAAATCAACTCTTAAACAATACCAAACAATACAATTTAATTGTGTACAAGAGCCAAACAATTAAGTGGTTACAAATTCCAAATGCAGATATTATTATACTAACTAGCCCACT
Source organism: Bacteroidia bacterium (assembly GCA_031539425.1). Lineage (GTDB taxonomy): Bacteria > Bacteroidota > Bacteroidia > B-17B0 > Aurantibacillaceae > UBA4416. The sequence continues at coordinate 4,572 of JAVKLI010000106.1, read as the reverse complement.
TAATGTAAAATCTTACTTTGAACAGAAACCTTGTACATTTAATAAAACCTATATTGCTATAGGTTTAAGCACCAAAGAAGCGCTTGAACAAAAACATATTAAAAATATTTTAGTTCCAAATAATTTTAGTGAAGCTGGAATACTTGAAAAATTAGAAACTTTAATTTAAACATGACTTTTATAAAAAGTAAAATATTTGATGTAGATATTATAAAGTCTAAAATGCAATATTGGTGCGCCTATCAAGAGCGTTGTCACTTTCAAGTAAGTCAAAAATTAAACGAATATGATATAAGTGAAATAGAAAAAGATAACATACTTATTTCATTAATTGAAGACAACTATATTAATGAACTTAGATTTACCAAACAATTTGTGGGAGGAAAATTTAGAATAAAAAAATGGGGAAAACATAAAATTAAAGCAGAATTAAAGTTTTTAGATATTAGTACAACATGTATAAATGAAGCTATAAGTGAAATAAACGAAGAAGATTATTTAAAAACGATTCGCCAGGTGCTTTCTACTAAAAAACAAACCTTATCTAAATTAGCACCTAAATTATTATTTCAAAAACTACTTCAATATGCTTTAAGTAAAGGATTTGAACAAGAGTTGGTATTTAAAATATTAAATGAAGATAAATAACAATTGTTAATACTTTGGTTTTATTTGTTAACTTTTTTGTATGTGTAACATTGACTTTATTTTACATTTGATGCTTGATATATTTAAAAATTTATGAAAGTAGATGTGTTATTAGGATTACAATGGGGTGATGAAGGTAAAGGAAAAATAGTGGATGTTATCACGCCACAGTATGATATTATAGCCCGATTTCAGGGAGGTCCAAATGCAGGCCATACTTTGGAGTTTAACAACATTAAACATGTATTACATACCATACCAAGTGGTATTTTTCATCCTACTGCAATTAATATTATTGGCAATGGTGTAGTTATTGATCCTATCATTTTAATTCAAGAAATTGATAAATTATTAGTGCTAAATGTAAATGTAACTAAATCTCTTGCTATTAGTAAACGAGCCCATTTAATTTTACCTACACATAAATTGATAGACGCAGCAAGCGAATTAGCAAAAGGAGATAGCAAAATTGGTTCAACTCAAAAAGGCATAGGACCAACTTATGTAGATAAAATTGGAAGAAATGGCTTAAGAATAGGGGATATTTTTAACCCAAATTTTAAATTACTATACAATGCTTTGTTGCAAAAACATAAACAAACATTAGAATATTATAATTTTCAATATAACCTTACGGACTTTGAACCACAATGGTTTGCGGCTATTGATAAATTAAAACAATTTGAATTTATTGAAAGCGAACATGTTTTAAATGAAGCCCTAAAACAAAATAAAAAAATATTAGCTGAAGGCGCACAAGGTACTTTGTTAGACATAGATTTTGGTTCATATCCCTTTGTAACTTCGTCAAATACCATAACTGCAGGGGCATGCACAGGTTTAGGAATTGCACCCAACAAAATAGGTAAAGTTTTTGGGATTTTTAAAGCCTATTGCACTCGTGTAGGTAGCGGGCCTTTTCCTACAGAATTAAATGATGCTATTGGAGAACAAATGAGGCAAATTGGTCGTGAATTTGGCTCTACAACAGGACGTGCTAGACGATGTGGATGGCTAGATATACCAGCCTTAAAATATGCTATAATGCTTAATGGCGTTAAAGAACTCTTTATGATGAAAGCAGATGTATTAAATGGATTTGACGAACTTAAAGTATGTACTCATTATATAGTTAATAATGAAAAAATAGATTATATGCCTTACGATATTATCAATAATTCCATAGAGCCTGTATACACTACCTTTAAACCATGGCTAAGCAATTTAAGTAATTGCGATCATAAAAACAATTTACCTAAAGAATTGTTAGATTATATTTCATTTATTGAAAAAGCAGTTGAAACACCAATTACAATTGTATCTACAGGGCCTAATAGATCAGAAACTATTTTTTTATAATTAGTAAGATGTTTTTCTTAGGTATCAATTATAAAATAAATTGAAATAACGCCTCTAAAAATAACTGAGGCTGTTCGGCATGCACCCAGTGACCAGTTTTAGGGATAGTAATAAATTCACTTTGTGTAAATTGTTTTTTAATTTCAATAACATCTTCATCTAAAATGTATTTTGATAATTCGCCACGTATAAACAGAGTTTCAGTTGAAGTTGGTTGTTCTGGAATATGCTCACAAATTAATGGGTAGTTTTTGATGATATCTGTTAAGTTAAATCGCCATGCTAATTGAGGCATTTCAGTTTCTAACCAATATAAATTTTTTAATAAAAACTGAATAACGCCTGGCTCTGTAATTTTTAGTTGCAAAATTTGCTCTGCTTCTTTGCGAGATTTAATCTTATTTAAATTTACCGCCATTAATGCCTCAAATATCGTTTGATGGTGCGGGCTATATTTTTTAGGCGCTATATCTACAATAATGTTTTTTGAAATTAAATTAGGATACAAAATATCAAAAAAAAGGGCTGTTTTGCCCCCCATGCTATGGCCAATTATAATAGGATTGTGTATATGATGTTCATTTAAAAATTCAAAAACATCGTGCGCCATAACTTGATGATTCATATCAGAATGATGTGGCGATAGCCCATGATTACGCGCATCTATGGTAAACACTTCAAAGTTTTGATTAGCTATTTGTTTTGCCAAGCTATTCCAATTATCACTTTGTCCAAATAAACCATGAAGTATTAATAACGGTTTTCCTGAACCAATTTTTCTATACGCTAATTTCATGCGGTTGAAAATACAGTTTTGATACCAATTGAATTTAAATCTTTCCAAAATTTTGGGTATGATTTAGCTACTACTTCAGGGTTCTCAATTTTAATGCGCTTCCATTTTATACTTAATATAGCTAAACTCATTGCCATTCTATGATCTTGATAGGTTTGAAAAATTGATTTTGTTGATTTGGCTTTTTGTAATCCATCATAGGCAATACTATTTTTTGTAATATTTAAGTTGATATGACATTTTTTAAATTCTGTTTGAAGTGCCTGCAATCTATTTGTTTCTTTATTTTTTAAAGTTTGTAAGCCTGTAAATTTAAACGACACTTGCAACGCAACACATGCACTTACAGTTATTTGCAACAAATCTGGGCAGTTTAAAAAATCAAAATCAAAGTGAGTAATTTTTGGTTTTGCAGTTTTGATAAGTATAGTTTCATTTTTAGTGAAAATAGTTGACACTCCTAAATGTTTGAATAGAGAGATGCAATTAATATCTGGCTGAAAGCTATTATAATATAAGCCTTTTAATGCGATGCTGGTGTTTATTTTTGATAAGGCGATTAATCCATAATAAAACGAAGCGCTACTCCAATCACTTTCTACTTTATATGTTTTATCTATTATTTGATACAGTTTAGGTTTTACAATAATCAATTTATTTTTACATGTAACCTGAGCTCCAAATTGTTTCATGATGTTAATAGTAAGCTCTATATATTTTTTTGATACAATTTTGTTTTTAATATTTACTTCTAATCCATTTTTTAAGTAAGGCGCTATTAATAGTAAAGCTGAAATGAATTGACTACTAACAGAGCCATCTATAAGTGTTTTTTTACCATTTATGATAGATGGGTTTATTTGAATTGGGGGATGGTTTTTGTGTGATAGATAAGTAATATTAGCGCCTAATAAATTTAAAGCTGATATAAGTTTATGTACAGGCCTTGCATTCATTTGCGGTGAACCACTTAATATTACTGCTTTATTTAAATAAGTTATTAATACCGTTAAAAATCTAAAGGTTGTGCCCCCACTGCCGCAGTTAATATATGATTGTGAGTTTAATTTAATAAGTGCTTTTTGTAATTCTAGTGTGTCGTTACAATTAGACAAGTTTTGAATTTGAAATGAATTATTTTGTAAAAGCTTTTTAATAATTAAAACTCTATTACTAATACTTTTAGACCCAGGTAATTTTACAATTCCTTCAATTGGTTGTGTTGGTTTGGTTAATATAACGCGCATTATTCATTGATTAATAAAATCGAAAATAACAATTAAAAATAGTTACATACAATTAGAGCTACTCTCTATAAAATTATTTGAACCTAAACCGTTAATTCTTAACAGTTACAAAGCTAAACAAAAAAAATTTACATATACCTTCAATCCCTCAACACTTTTTGTGTAACCGTAGACCCATTTTTAAACCATGCTTTTAAAAAGTACCTGCCGCTTGGTAAATTAGGTTCTGTAGTTATAGCATTACCATTAATTTCCAATTTTATTTCTTTACCCAACACATCAATATCTTTATAGCATTTTTTATGCGGTTTATAGTTCCATAAAGCATTGCCTTCTCCGTTTTTTATTTTTTCGTTCTCTTCTCGTGTATTACGTTGACGTGGAGCTATTGTAAAACTTGCATCTACAAGTTGCCATTCGTTAAAAATTAATTCTTTTGATTCTAAATGATTTTAAATTGATTAAACAACTCTTCTACAAGACATTCGTTTGTTAATGATTCCCTATATGACCATACAGTTT
>JAVKLI010000105.1:0-14004 GCA_031539425.1 Bacteroidia bacterium | reverse complement strand
TTTAGATTTATAGTAACCTGTCTTCATTTTATTGATGTATTTATAGTGCAAATATAAAATTAACTACCTGACATTCATATAATTAAATTAATATATAATTACCGAATTTATCAACATTTAATTTATAGAACTCCCCTTAACTATGTATACCTATACTAAATTATTTTTTAAAATATTTATTTTAATTACTTTATTTTTAATAACATCATGTGCAGCAACCTATTATTCACCAAGTATGCAAGTGCCTTTATTTAAAGAAAAAGGGGAATTACAAATTGGAGGATTCATTATACCTAATAGTGAAAATCCTGAACGCACATCTAGTCTAAAAAATTTTCAAATTGCATACGCAATAACAAATAGTCTTGCTGTGATATTTAATTATGATTCACAAATAAGTTTTTCAAAAAAAAGCACAAGTATCCTTTCTTGGCCCCTCTACAAATGCTTATTCAGGAATTCTAAATGAAGCTGGAAATATGGCCATAGGTTTTTATAAACCGTTAAAAAATACGTCTTTTATAGTATTTGAAGGTTATACCGGTATTGGATTTGGTAACACAAAAGAATATTATAGTACACAGGTAGTTACCAATTATGGAAGTTTACAATTGCTTGATTCACGAATGTTTATTCAAGGTAATTGTGGCGTTAAATGGAAATATTTCGAATTTGCTTTGTCAGCTAAACTTAATTATGTGCACTATATTCAAATAAAACATGATATACCAGATTATAATTCTAAAAAATTAGACGCAGTAAATTCAATCATTAATAAGCCATCAAAATTGATAGGGGATTTTTTTTGTACTACTCGAATGGGGTGGAAATACATAAAACTACACATTCAAGTTGGTACTAACACATCTAATCAAAATGGACCAGAAGGATTTTTAGATTTTAATCCGCTGATAGGGAATATGGGCTTATTTATTGATTTACTAAACAAAATTTGGGATAGATTTAGAAAAAAATAATAAAGTCAGTATCTTATAGTGATAACTTAAAACATTTCTAATTGAGAAAAGAAAAATGCAGATTCGATGGCTGCGTTTTCATCACTATCAGAGCCATGTATGGCGTTATTTGCAATAGATGTAGCAAAAAGTTTACGAATAGTACCCTCTTCAGCTTTGGTAGGATCGGTTGCGCCAATTAGTTTTCTAAAATCATTAACGGCATTTGATTTTTCCAATACCATTGCTACAATAGGCCCACGTGTCATATATGATACCAATTCACTATAAAAATGGCGTTCCTTATGTACATCATAAAATTTACTTGCTTGCTCTGTGGTTAATTGCAAATATTTCATGGCAAGTATTTTAAAACCGCCCGTATTTATTTTATGAATAATAGGGCCAATGTTATTCGCTTCAATAGCATCGGGCTTTAGCATTGTAAATGTTATTTGTCCTTCCATAATGTTTTATATTTTTTTGGGCTGCAAATATATTAATAATGGTTAATTACACCGTATTTATTTTAAATTTGCTTTGTTACAATTAACCTTTATAAAATGCAAAAAGACCATTTACAGCTTTTAAAACAACAAATTGAAGCTGCAAAACATATTACTATCATTTCTCATTACAACCCAGATGGCGATGCGGTGGGCTCATCTTTGGCGCTTTATTTGTATTTAAAAAGTATTCAAAAATCAGTTGCCGTTATTTTACCAAATGATTTTCCTCCCTACTTTAATTGGCTTAGCCATAGTGAAGAAATTATTTTATTTAATTCAAAACAACCCGAAGCCATTGCTGCTATTGAAAAATGCGACACCCTATTTTTATTAGATTTTAATAAGTTACACAGGGTAGAAACTATGTATTCTGCCATACAAAACAAAGAAGCGTTTAAAGTAATGATAGACCATCACCAGGAGCCAGATACCTTTCCGGAATTTATGTACCATGATGTTAAGGCTTCATCTACCTGCGAACTGGTGTTTGAAATTATAAATGAGCTAACACCTGGGGGCCTCAAAAACAAAGATATTGCAGCATGTATATATACTGGAATAATGACAGATACTGGTAATTTTAAATTCAATTCGGTTACCCCACATACACACCGTATTTTAGCTCAATTACTAGAAACAGGAATAAGCCCACATACTATTAATTCTAATGTGCATGATTCGTTTTCTGAAAACAGATTAAAATTATTAGGCTTTAGTATTAGTGAAAAATTAACAGTGTTACCAAATTTTGCCACAGCCTATATATGGCTTACCAAAAAAGAGTTGCTAAGTTATCAAGTTCAAAAAGGCGATACAGAAGGTATTGTAAATTATCCATTCTCTATTAAAGGTATTTTATTTTGTGCTTTATTTACTGAGGCAGACGGAATTATTAAAATGTCTTTTAGATCTAAAGGGGTATTTGACGTGAATCAATTTTCTAAACAACATTTTAATGGTGGTGGACATATAAATGCTGCTGGAGGTAAAGATTTTTCAACTAATATTTTACAAGTAGTAGAGCGTTTTGTGAACTTGCTGCCGGAGTATAAAAACAATATTATTAATAGTAATTCTAAATTAACATGAAAATTTGTTTTTTAATAAGCATTTTAATTTGCTTAAAAACAGCAATAATAGCTCAATCTAAAGGGCGTTACATACAACTATCCGGTGTTATTTTAAATGATAGTTTACAACCTTTACCTTATGTATCTGTTTCTGTAAAAAACACTAAGCAAGGCACTATTAGTGATTTTAACGGCTTTTTTACCTTTGTAGTAAAACCAGGGCAAGAGCTATACTTTTTTTCAATTAATCACCAACGGATGAAATATACTGTGCCAGATACTTTAACGTTAAAACATTATTCTATAATTCAAGTATTACCTAAGGATACAGTAATGATGCAAGAAGTAGTAGTTTATCCGTGGCCCACCAAAGAGCAATTTAAGCAAGCTATTTTAAATTTAAAATTAACCGAATCGGATTACGAACGGGCTTACAAAAATATGCAGCGTGAAGACATACGCATTGCCGCCAAAAGCATTAATATGGACGCTGGCGAAAACTTTACCTTTTTGATGAATCAACAATACAGTAAACTATATTCGGCTGGGCAGTACCCAGGTGTAAGTTTATTAAACCCTATTGCTTGGGCTAAATTTATTGAAGCGTGGCGATCGGGCAAATTAAAAATAAAATAATGGACATTACAAATTCACAAATAACTGAATATGCTCAAAGTTTGTCTTCTCCAGAATTACCATTATTAAAAGAACTACGAGAATTTACAGAACAAAACGTATCGGCACCCAACATGTTAAGTGGACATTTACAGGGGTTATTTTTATCATTTATTTCCAAAATTAAAAATCCTAAATACATTCTTGAAATAGGTACATACACTGGTTATTCAGCTTTGTGCTTAGCTAAAGGCTTACAAAAAGAAGGTATGTTGTATAGTATTGATTCTAACAAAGAAACCATGCAAATTGCAACAAATTTCATTAATCGTTCAGCACATGCGTCTCAAATTTCATTAATACTCAACAAAGCCTTAGATGTATTGCCAACACTTACGCATCCGTTTGATATCATATTTATTGATGCCGATAAAAACAGCTATTTTAAGTATTATACTATAGCTAAACAACTATTAAATACTAACGGTATTATTATTATTGACAACACCTTATGGAAAGGCTTAGTATTACAAAATACTGAAGAAATGAATAAACAAACCATAGCCATTCATAACTTTAACCAACAAATTGCAATAGACAAAGAAGTAACAGTAATAGTTTTACCAATTAGAGATGGGATAACCCTTGTTACAAAAAAATAAATTGTAAATTTATAACTTTAAAAAATCATTTTTATATGCGTACAATAGAATTTAGAGAAGCTTTAAGAGAAGCATTAAACGAGGAAATGCGTAAAGACCCTAATGTATTTTTAATGGGTGAAGAAGTGGCAGAATATAATGGTGCCTACAAGGTAAGTAAAGGTATGCTTGCCGAATTTGGCCCAAAACGCATAATAGATACACCCATTGCCGAACTTGGCTTTGCAGGTATAGCTGTAGGCGCTGCTATAAACGGATTACGTCCGGTTGTAGAATTTATGACCTTTAATTTTTCATTGGTAGCTATTGATCAAATTATTAACTCTGCCGCCAAAGTGCTTAGCATGAGCGGCGGACAGTATGGATGTCCCATCGTATTTAGAGGCCCCACTGCAAGCGCTGGGATGTTAAGTTCTCAACATTCTCAAGCATTTGAAAGCTGGTATGCTAACTGCCCAGGGTTAAAAGTTATAGTGCCAAGTAATGGATATGACGCTAAAGGTCTTTTAAAATCGGCTATTAGAGATAATGACCCTGTTATTTTTATGGAAAGCGAACAAATGTATGGCGATAAATGCGAAGTGCCAGAATCGGAATACCTTATCCCTATTGGCTTAGCCGACGTAAAAAAACAAGGTACTGATGTAACCGTAGTGAGTTTTGGTAAAATATTTAAAGTAGCTGCAAAAGCAGTAGCAGAGCTTGAAAGTGAGGGTATTAATGCCGAATTAATAGATTTAAGAACAGTAAGACCCTTAGATATTAATACTATTGTAGAATCTGTTAAGAAAACTAACAGACTTGTAATAGTGGAAGAGGCTTGGCCACTGGCAAGTATCTCATCAGAAATTACCTTTCAAGTACAAACCAAGGCCTTTGACTATTTAGATGCACCCATCAAAAGAATTACCACTGCCGATGTTCCTTTACCTTACGCCCCAACACTTATAGAAGCTTCGTTACCGCAAGTAAACAAGGTAGTAAAATCTATAAAAGAAGTGATGTATTTGGTTAAGTAAATTTTTACTTAAAATTAACTTGGCCCAACCAAAAAATAATTACATTTTTTTTCATTGTTTTTTGTTACTTGTTTTACCTATATACTTTTTAAGTAAATGAAAAAAAATATAGTATTTGTTTTATTGTCTCATAGCTGCTTTGCGCTTCCGTTAGATTCTGCATTAATAAATTTATTAAATATTAAAAGTGATACTGAGCGTGTTAATCAAATATATCAATCAGGATTTGAATTAAGAAACAAAGAGCCTCTCAGTGCCATGCAATATGGAAAAATTTGTGTAGCGGAAGCAAAAAAAACGAACAGCGTCAAACATCTTGCCAAAAGTTATAATCTATTAGGTATTATGTTTTATAAAAAAGGAGATTATGCACAAGCACTACATTATCAAAAACAAGCTTTGCAGCTTAATATCAGCATCAATTATGAAACAGGAATTGGTATAAACTATATCAATTTAGGAAATATATATAGCGAATTAAAACATTATTACTTATCCGAAACATGCTATTTAAAGGCAATTACAATTTATAATAAGTTAAATAATCCATTGCAACTTTGCCGTTGTTTACTCAATATTGGTACTTTAAAGCAATCACTTAAACTTCATACAGCAGCCTTAAATCAATTTAGAGAAGCATACAACGCTGCAGTTTCAATAAATAATATTGAATTAATTAGCGATTGTATCAACAACATTGGTTCAAATTATATTGAATTAAACGAATTAGATAGTGCTCAATATTATTTAGAAAAAGCTCTCAAAATGCGTGATTTCATCGGTAATCAAACTGAAAAAACAAATAGTTATAACAACTTAGCTACATTGTTTATATTAAAAAAACAATTTTACACTGCTCATAAGTACTTACAATTATCTTTTCAATTAAGCGCTGCCATTGAATTTACAGATGGAAAAATAGAATTGTATAAAAATTATGCAAATTATTATGAAGCTCAAAATGATTTTCAGAATAGTATCATATGGATTAAAAAATATTATCAATTACGAGATAGCATTATAAACATTGAAAAAGATAATCATTTAGAAAATTGGGTTAATGAGCCGCTACATGAGGATTTAGATAAACAACAAAGGTATTTGTTTTTTATTTATGGTTTAATAGGAGGTATTTTAAGCTATTTTAGTTTAAAATTAGTTGTATTCATTAAAAAGTATTTAAAAAAACATGAAAAAAAATAATACAAATGGTTTGGTTTATTCAACAAACCCCAATATCTCGCTTTCAAATTTAAATGAGGTTAACAATACAATAGAAGTTCAGCCTCAACAGCAAAATGTAAAAATATATTTAGATAGATTGGGCGGAGGAAAATTTGTATCTCGAATTTCGGGTTTAATAGCAAATGCCAACACATTAGAAACACTAACCAAACAAATAAAGCAAAAATGCGGCGTAGGTGGCTCATGCAAAAACGGAGACATCCTCATTCAGGGAGATAATAGAAATAAAATTTTAGACTACTTACACAGCTTAAAATACAAAGCTAAATTAGCTGGTGGATAATCTATTTTAATTAAAAAATAATAATGATGAAATACTGGCTTATAAAATCAGAACCAAACGTTTACAGCTTTACACAGCTTATAAAAGATAAAAAAACAAGATGGGATTCTATTCGAAATTATGCCGCTCGAAACAATTTAAGAGCCATGTCGGTGGGAGATTTACTATTGTATTATCATAGCAATATTGGTAAATGTATTGTGGGGGTGGCTCAAGTTATTAAAACACATTACCCCGATCCTACCGCTCATGAAGGAGATTGGAGCTGTGTAGATATTGCTCCTGTATTTGAATTTAAAAATGAAATTACCTTAGAATTTATCAAAGTTGATACAGTATTAAAAAATATGCAATTGGTAAAATTATCTCGATTATCTGTAAGTATTGTTAATAAAGAAGAGTACGACTTAATTGTAAAATTAGGTGTATTACAAAAATTATCATGATAGCACCACAAACACTTTTAGTGGTAGAAAATTTAAGCATCACATCACCTAATCCTAATGCCAATACACATTTAATAGAACGAATTAATTTTAAATTACAACAAGGTGAAACACTTGCAATTGTAGGAGAAAGCGGATCTGGCAAAACACTTACTGCGTTATCAATTTTACAATTGTTATCTTCCAACTTATCAGCTAATGTAACAGGTAATATTCACTATTATAAAAATGAACTCTCTAAAGTTGATTTACTTCAATTAACACAAAAAGAACTTTATAAAATAAGGGGTAAAGAAATTGCCATGATATTTCAAGATCCCATGAGCAGCTTAAATCCTGTATATACCTGTGGTAACCAAGTTTTAGAAACCATTCAAAAACATCAAAAATTAAACTATAAAACGGCAAAACAAAAAACATTAGAATTATTTGAACAAGTAAAATTACCTGATGTTGAACGCATCTTTAACTCTTATCCACATCAAATATCTGGTGGACAAAAGCAACGGGTAATGATTGCAATGGCACTCAGTTGCGAACCAAATATACTGTTGGCAGATGAACCAACAACAGCATTAGATGTAAGCACGCAGCAATCTATAATTGAACTTTTACAACAAATACAAAAAGAACGAAACATTGGCATCATTTTTATTTCGCATGATTTAAACTCAGTTTCAAAAATAGCGCATCAAATAATGGTAATGTATCAGGGTAAAATGGTTGAACAAGGTTTGGTACACGAAGTTTTAAAAAACCCACAACAAGCATACACAAAAGGGCTTTTAGCATGCCGCCCTAAAACTCAGGTGAGATTAAAAAAACTACCAACAATTCAAAATTATATAGAAACAAGAGAAGAATTCATTTTTACCGAAAAAATAATTACAACCACTGAAAGAGAAAAGCAACTAGAGGCTATTTATCAAAACCCAATTTTGATTGATTTGCAAACAGTATCTCATCAATACCAAAATTCTAAACAACAAAAAGCCTTAAACGATATTTCATTACAAATATATAAAGGTGAAACTTTAGGTATATTAGGCGAAAGCGGAAGTGGCAAATCAACACTAGGGCGAGCCATTATCAAATTAATTAATCCTACATCTGGAACAATTTTATTTAAAAATCAAAATATTCAAAGTTTAAAAAAATCAAAACTTAATGAGTTTAGAAAAAAAGTACAATTGGTATTTCAAGATCCTTATAGCTCATTAAACCCGCGTTATACAATTGGTGAATGTATTTTAGAACCTATGTTGTTTCATAAAATTGAACCCAGTAAAAACTTAGCCATCAAAAAAACGAATGAATTTTTGAGTAAAGTAGGTTTACCAAGTAGCACATATAACAAATATCCGCATGAATTAAGCGGCGGACAAAGGCAACGAGTATGTATTGCGAGAGCTCTAACAACTAAACCAGAATTTTTAATTTGCGATGAGTGTGTAAGTGCCTTAGATGTATCAGTTCAAGCACAAATTTTAAACCTACTATTAGATTTAAAAAGTGAATTTAACTTAACCTATTTATTTATTAGCCATGATTTAGCTGTGGTTAAATTTATAAGCGATAGAATTGCTTTAATGCAAAAAGGCAGTATTATTGAGATTAATGAAGCAGATAGCTTGTTTTATAAACCAAAAATGGCCTACACGCAAATGCTTGTAAGCCATGTTAATTAAATGTTTGTACAACCTAAAAGTCTACCAAAACGAACTACTAACAGGTTTTGCAAATTCGACGGCTGTAACATTTTGAATTTTTTTAGATACGATATTAAAACCAGTAGAAACACCCATAAAAAAGCCATATTTGTTAGGTAAGGTAAATTGGAAGTTTACAGGTATGTTTAATTTACCAGAAACAAAGGTTTTACCAAAGCTAAACATAATATTGTAATCTAGTCTAGGATCTCCATCTTTTTTAAGCGATTCGCTACCTAGTATTGGGTTACCCCAATCATCTGTATAAGTACCTTTATTAGCTATTATGACATTTATTCCTAACCCAAAATCAAAACCTGTTTTATTATCCCTTAAGCCTGTATAAAAACTACATGATGCGCCAAACATTTTCTGTTCAATTCCTACCAGCATTGGGGTAATATTCATAAAAGCTTGTAACCTATCTAAATTTAAATAGAGGTATTCAAACTGCCAGCCAAAGGTTGAAAATAGCGGCGCTTTATCAAAAAAACCTGAAGTTACAGTTTCTGAACTCCCGGAAGTTGCTCTAACAACTTTATATTCAGGCCCTGTTAACACTTTGTTATAATTATATGCATGTGTACCTTCAGCTACATAAACAAGTCCAATTCTTGGGCCACTTCTTACAACAGTATTGGCCTCAGGATTATTTAGAGCTGTTTCAAATGCACTTTCTTCCGTTAACTTAGTCATTAATTCTTTATTAACTTTTTGGCCAAATAATTGTTGAATGGTTACTTTAATCATATCGGGTATCAATTTTTCGTTATAAATAAATTTCCCTTTTTGAACTTTAATAGTTGTTTTTGTAGGCACGTGATATAAATTATAAATCACCACAATGTTTTCTCCTTGTTTGCTTAAATTACCAGAAAGCACATATTCTGCTTTTAATTTTTCGCCAAGATTTAATAGTTTGGTTTTACCTAATCCTGTTTTTTCAACAGCTTCGCCAGATGCTGTTAATATATCTTTAATTTCATTTTTAGCTAGTACTTCTAATGAATCTATAGCCATTAACTCAGATTCTACAATGGTTTCAATGATACTCAATTTTGTTTCTAGTTCAGAAATATCATTGTTTAAACAAACTGCATTTACTTTTTTAATATTTTTTGGCTTTGGTGCTGCAAATAAAAAGTTGGGTAAAATAATTGCAATGCAAATAAATGATGTGATTGTTATGGTAAATAGTTTATTCATTTTTGGATGATTGAAGTAGTTTTTAAAATTTAAAACAAGATAAAGATATCAAATTTTATATTTTTGAAAAAATATAGTTGTTAATATAACTTAAATATAAAATTAATCAAAAATTCAATTTAATGGGCTTTGAGTTTCCAAAAATATTGTATGGTTTAGGTTTTTTAGCCATTCCTATTATTGTACATCTTTTTAATTTTAAGCAACAAAAGCAAATTTGGTTTTCAAATGTTTGGTTTTTAAAAGAAATAAAACAGGAGAATAAAACAAAAAACAGAGTAAAGGATTTAATTATTTTAATTATACGAATGTTATTAATAACCTGTTTGGTTTTAGCATTTGCAAAGCCTTATTTTTTAACCGAAAGTAGTAAACAAACAATTGCACCCAATGTTAGTTTTTATATTGATAACTCCAATAGCATGAGTTTAAAAAATAATAACCTCACTTTATTACAGTTATCAAAACAGGTAATTAAAAATACAATTGATGGCTTTAGTTTAAACACAAAGTTTAATTATATTACTAATGATTTAAATAGCTCTTATCAGCATTTATTTGATAAGCAAAACTTTATTAAACAATTAAATTTAATAGATTATACAACTGTAAATACCTCCGTAACTAGCATTTTTAAAACACAAAACGATAATTTACACAAACAAACTAACAACCCTTTTAGTATTTATATTTTAAGCGATTTTCAAAAATCAACTTTTCTATTAGAATCTTTAAAACAATTTGACACGCTGTCACATGTTATTTTAGTTCCTATTCAAAGTGCTAATAAATTTAACATAAGCATTGATAGTGCATGGATTGAAAATAATAGTTTAATAAACAAACATCAAACCATGTGGGTGAGTGCTTATAATTATTCGAATAAAGACGTTGAAAACAACACGATTAGAATGCACATCAATAACAAATTATATACCATTAAAAATGTTGCATTATTAAAAAACAGTCTAACCACTTTTAGTCTTCAAAGCCCAAATTTAGTAAATGAAAGCATTTTTGGAAAAATTGAAATTGAAGACCAGCTTGCTACCTTTGATAATGTGCTTTACTTTGCAAAAAACTATATACCAAAATTAAACGTTATAGAGGTTAGACCTACAAAGATTAGTGAAAATTTAAACTTTGAAAAACTATTTAAAATTGATAGTAGCTTTAACTATACATTATTTAATGAATTAAATATTCAATACCAAAAACTTTCTGATGCCCAATTAATTATATTAAATGAAATTGAAAAGCTATCTAATGGTTTAGAATTTTCAATAAATCAATGTTTAGAAAAAGGCGGTAAACTTTTAATAATACCACCTACAAATGCTTTGAAATCAACATTTAATTTAATCTTAAATCGATTTCAACTTCCTTATATTACAAATATAGATACAAATATAACTAATGTTGAAGCTATAAAATCAAATAATATTTTATTAAAAAATGTATTTAATGAATTTGATAAAACAATGTTATTACCTAAGTTTAAAGCCTATTATCGGTTTACTAATAGCCATCAAACATTTGGGTTAAATCATTTAATGTTTGAAAACAGTCAAGCATTATTACTTGAGTTTCAAGCAAACAAAAATCATATTTTTTTATTTACGGCTCCTTTAAATAAGCAAAACACCAATTTTACCGAGCATTCATTGTTTGTTCCTACATTATATAATATTGCATATTCTCATTTAAATTCATTTCAACTATATTATATCAATGGGAGTAATTGTATCATTAACATTGCAAATTTAGTGCAGCATGAAAAAAGTAAAATCCATATTTCAAACTTAAACAACACATTTGATTTTATTCCTTATTCCAAATCAATTAACCAATCATTACATATTTATTTAAATAATGACATAACACAAAACGGTATTTTTAATATTAAAAAAAACGATTCTATTATTCAATACATTGCTTATAATGCGTCTAAAAAAGAATCAGATGTTAGTTGCTATTCAATAGAAGAGCTCAATAAAAAAATTAAACAATTAAACTTAAATAATGTATCGGTACTAGCAGATGCCCTAAAATTAAATAAACATTCACTTGTAATAAATTCAGACTCTTTAAATTTATGGAAATACCTCATTTTACTAGCTTTAATTTTACTTATTTTAGAAATCATTATCATTCGTTTTTTTAGATAATATGCGTAAAATTTCAGTAGTCATCATCACATTTAATGAAGAGAAAAACATTGAGCGATGTTTAAAATCTGTTGAACACATAGCAAATGAAATAGTGGTGTTAGATTCTTTTAGTACAGATAAAACCAAAGCGATTTGTGAAACTTATAATGTAAAATTTTTTCAAAATCAATTTTTAGGCCATATAGAACAAAAAAATTTAGCCATTACCTTTGCTTCAAATGATTATATTTTATCATTAGATGCGGATGAGTGTTTAAGTTCAGAGCTTGAAGCGTCAATTGTAAAAATTAAAAACAATTGGAATGTTAATGGCTATACCATGAATAGATTAACAAACTATTGTGGTAAATGGATTCGATTTTCTAATTGGTACCCAGATACCAAATTACGTTTATTTGATAGGCGTTATGGAAAATGGACTGGATCAAATCCTCATGATAAATATAACTTGTTTGACGAAACAATTAAACCTGTGCATTTGAAAGGTGATCTTTTACATTATAGTTTTTACACTGTAGATGATCATTATAAACAAGCCTTTTATTTTTCTGACATAGCCGCAAAAGCATATATAAAGCAAGGAAAAAAAGTTTCGAATTTTAAACTATTTATTAACCCAGTAGCCAAATTTATAAATCATTATATTACACACTTTGGATTTTTAGATGGTGTTGCTGGTTTGCAAATAGCTGTCATATCTACTAAAGCCAATTATTTAAAATATAAACTTATTAAACTATACGCAAAACAAACCCAAAATTATGACATTAAATGGTAAAGTTATTTGGATAACCGGTGCCTCATCTGGCATTGGGAAAGCCTTAGTTTTAGCTTGTTTTAAGCATGGAGCGTCTGTTATTTTATCTTCTCGAAACGAATCAGATTTACAATCTTTAGTAACAACAGCTAACATAAAACATACAGATTATTTAATTCTTCCATTTGATTTATCTCTTTCCTTTGATACGCAACATTTGATGAAACAAATTATAACTAAGTATAATAAAATAGATATTTTAATTAATAATGCTGGGCAAAGTCAGCGTTCACTAGCTTTAAACACAAATGCGGAAATAGAACAAAAACTGTTTAACATCAATTATTTTAGTCAGGTGGCTTTAGCTAAAGTGGTAGCTCAACAAATGATACAGCAACGTAATGGAAAAATAATTGTTATAAATAGCATTGCAGGAAATTTTGGCTTTTATTTACGCAGCAGCTATTCAGCTGCAAAACACGCACTAAAAGGCTATTTTGAAAGTTTACGGTTAGAATTAGAAAATGAAAATGTTAGTGTATTAATAGTGTATCCTGGAAAAATATTTACCAATATTAGCAAAAATGCTATTACAGCATCAGACGCAAAAAACAACAACTTACTAGACGATCATACATTTGGATTAAGCGCAGATGTATGTGTACAAAAAATTATAACCGCTATAGTTAAAAATAAAGAGACTATATACATAGGTGGAAAAGAACTTATTTTATTATACCTTCAAAGATATATACCATTTTTATTTAGATACATTGTCAAAAAACAAAAACCTAATTATTAATTTTACAATTGGTATAAAAAATAGCTAAAAAATAAATTTGTTTTATTCATTTTATTTAACCTTGATATAAGGTTTAATAAAACCTTTAGAGAGGTTGTGTTAGTCAGTTATATATTTGATAACCTTGATAAGGTTCGTGAGGTTACAGCAAACTTTGTGCATGACTATAATAACCATCGACCACACGATTCATTGGTAGGCATGGCGCCTATAACGTATAGAAAATTGAATATATTTGCAAAGAACAAAACAAAAACCGAACTGAAGGCGGTAAACATATGATTGCTGCTTTCTTTTCAAATAATAAAAAAGTCTACTCTCAAGTTGTACTTAAATGGGGGGAGCTTACAAGGTAATTAAATTAACATATTATTACCGAATTTATCAATACTTAATTTATAGAACTCCCCTTAATTGTATAGGGCGCAAATAGAAAAGTACAAATACTTTAAACATAAAAAACCCTTAAAAACCCTAAAAATAAAGGCGTGAACCCTATTTTTAGGTAAAAGGGTATTGTAAATAGAAAAGTACAAAAACTACCGATATATACC